>JAEWOP010000214.1 GCA_023399635.1 Pseudomonadota bacterium | reverse complement strand
CGCGACTTGAAGAGGTTCGCTTCCGTTTCCTTGCCGAGCGGCAATTCCTTGACCTTGTCGTCGTCGTTTTCGTCGTTCATCAGCATCTCCAGTATGGGATTTGTCTTCACGGACATAATGCCTTCGTTCTGGTAAAACAATGCGCGAAACCGACTAAGGTGAATGACGTAGGTGCAGCGCCTCGCTGGGTCCGTACCGCCATGGACACGCGCCCTTAGCCTGTCTTATCGTGTCCGCCGATATTGCTGCCTCGCGTCCGCTACGGTCCGAGGCGTCTTTCAGAGGGGTCGAAGAAATGTTGAAACGTCTTTCCATCGCCGCAGCCATGTCCGTCACTGCCGCAGCACCGGCCTTTGCGCATCTCGACCCCACCGCGCACGGCTCCTTTATGGCTGGCGTTTCGCACCCGCTCTTCGGCGCCGACCATATTCTTGCGATGGTGGCTGTCGGGCTCTGGGCCAGCCAGATCGCGGTGAACTCCGGAAATCGTCGCCCGCTCTGGATCGTTCCGGCAGCCTTCGTCGGCACCATGGCACTCGGCTTCCTGGCTGCGGTGGCAGGCATCGGTCTTCCCTTCGTCGAGCCTGCCATCCTCGCTTCGGTGGTGGCGCTCGGCCTCCTTGTCGCGATGGCGGCTCGCCTGCCGGTCGTAGCCTCGGCCACCGTCGTCGCCGTCTTTGCCCTCTTTCATGGCCATGCGCATGGCGGCGAACTCGGCACGGCTGGCGCCCTGCAATTCGGTATCGGCTTCATGGCTGCCACGGCGCTGCTGCATGCCGGCGGTATCGCAGTGGGCCTCGGTATCGGCCGCCTCACCCCCTGGGCAACGCGCCTGGCCGGCGGTCTGACCGCCCTTGCCGGTCTTACCCTCGCCTTCGGCTGAACCTCACATAGAAAAAGGGCACCCGGCGAGGTGCCTTCCCTATCTTCAGTTCAGCTGCCGCCGATCACCCGCGGCCGCGATAGGTTGCCACGCCCTGCTCCGGCAGCCACACGCCCTGCGGCGCCTCGCCCGTCTGCCAGAAGACGTCGATGGGAATGCCGCCGCGCGGATACCAATAGGCGCCGATCCGCAGCCACTTGGGCTCCAGCAGTTCCACCAGTCGCTTGGCAATGTAGATCGAGCAATCCTCATGGAAGGCGCCGTGATTGCGGAACGAGTGCAGGAAGAGCTTCAGCGACTTCGATTCCACCAGATGCGCATCGGGAATATAGTCTATGGCGATATGGGCGAAGTCTGGCTGACCGGTCATCGCGCAGAGCGAGGTGAATTCCGGTGCCGTGAAGCGCACCACGCAATCCGTTCCCCGATTGCCGTTCGGTACCTTTTCCAGCACGGCCTCCTCCGGGCTTGCAGGCGCATCCACCTGCCGGCCGAGCTGGGAGAGGCGCGAAGTGTCAGTCATGCTCACTGGGGTGTTCCTTCTACCTTGACCTTGATGCCATGTGCACGCTCCCCTTCGGGTTCCACATGAATGGCGAGACTGGCGCCCGGTATGACCTCCTTGATGGCGTCTTCAAGGCGGTCACAGATCTCGTGCGCCTCCGCCACCGGCATGTCGGCAGGAACCACAAGATGAAAATCAATGAAGGCGGCTGCGCCCGCCCGTCGTGTCCTCAGATCGTGCACTCCCAACGAACCCGCGGAATTGGCCTTGATGGCCGCGCGGATGGCAGCTTCTTCCTCAGGCATCACCGCCCGGTCCATCAGACCACCGAGCGAGTGGCTGATGACCTTGTAACCCTGGTAGAGGATGTTGACCGCGACGGCCATGGCAAGCAGTGGGTCGAGGATCGCGTATCCCGTCGCCACGGCGAGCACCAGCCCGACGAAGACACCCGCGGAGGTGACGACGTCCGACATGATGTGGTGGCCGTCCGCCGCAAGCGCTGGCGACAGATGCTGCCGCCCCACCCGGATCAGGACACGCGCCCAGACAAGGTTGATCACGCCGGCGGCAGCATTGATAGCGAGCCCCAGAACCGGCGCATCGAGAAGCTTCGGCGCGAAGAACTGGCCCCAGGCCTCCTGGACGATCAGCAGCGCCGCGACGATGATCAGCGCCCCCTCCAGCACTGCGGACATGTATTCGGCCTTGTGGTGACCGAACTGATGATCGTCGTCGGCCGGCCTTGCGGCGTATCGGATCAGGAAATAGGCGATGAAGGCCGCCACCACGTTGACGGTGGATTCCAGCGCGTCGGACAGCAGCGCCACCGACCCCGTCACCCACCAGGCGCCGAGCTTCAGCCCCATCACACCGAAGGCCAGCGGAATGCCCCAGAATGCCAGCTTTTCGACAATCGGATCGGTTCTCGCAGTCACGCCCAAGTCCCTCTGCGCATGCAAACCTTTGCAGGAGCTCCGCCCCTGAACGGCGAAACCGCCCGGGCGTGGCCGGGCGGTTTCGAATGCTGGCCGGGTATGGATCAGATGGCGGAGTTTGTCAAAGGACCTGAGCCAACGTGTTCGGCCTAGGCCGCCACTTCATAGGCTGCTATTTCTTCCAACTCATCCTTGAGGGCATCCGCCTCGAGCTTCAGGTCGAACCCGTTTTGCAGGTTCATCCAGAACTCCGGCGTCGTCTTGAAGAACCTTGCAAGACGCAGGGCTGTATCCGGCGTTATGCTGGTCTTCTGCGCAACTATTCTCTCGATCCGAGTGCGAGGGACGTGAAGCTTCTTGGCCAGCGCATAAGGGGACATGTCGAGCGGCTCGAGATACAGGTCTCGAAGGATTTCTCCTGGATGAACGGGAGGCAAATTGTTCGAACTCATTCTCATCCTCTCCACAGCCCGCTAGTGATAATCGACGATTTCCACGTCTTCGGCGCCGGCATCTGTCCATCGGAAACAGATCCGCCACTGCTTGTTGATGCGGATCGAGTAGTGGCCAGCTCTATCGCCGCTCAGCTTCTCCAACCTGTTTCCCGGAGGAGAACGTAGATCCTCCAGCGCCACTGCTGCGTCCAGCACCGTGAGGAGCAGCTGGGCGCGACGCACGAGATCGGGCGGAAATCCCTTCTTCACGCTGCCGTCAGCGATCGATCGTGTGAGGGCATCCCGAAATGTGCGGATCAACGACGCCTCCTTACCTTGGTATCATAGTACGATACCAAGGTAAGTCAAGTCGAAGGTATCACCAGACGATACTAGACACACACCAAACCTGAAGAGCGCCCTCAATCCGCTGGCGCCGCCGGGTTCTGCTGCTGGTCTCCGACTGCCGGCGGCGGTGTGGTGTTGTCGCCGGACTCCGGCATCATCGTCAGCGCCATCACCACGATCACGAGGACGGCGACCAGTCCGATCAATACGTTTCTGCTCATTTGTCTTTCCCGGTTTGAGGTCGATCGACCCGTAAACCATGAAGTGACGGCGAAAGTTGCGCTCCCCGCTTCAAGCCGCCTGCACCTTCCGCTTTCTCGACAGATGCGCCACGACGTTCTCGATCATGCGCATGCCGGCATCCTGGCCGAGCGTCATGATCGATTCC
>JAEWOP010000211.1 GCA_023399635.1 Pseudomonadota bacterium | reverse complement strand
GCATTGAGCTTGACCGCACCTGTTTCTATGCCGCCTCCGGCGGTCAGCCGGGTGACACTGGCCATCTGGAACGCCAGGACGGAAGTCGCATCCGAGTCGGCCAAGCCAAGTATGGCGCCAGCAAGGACATCATTCTCCACATGCCGCTCGCAGGCGAAGCACCACCGTTCGTGGGAGAAACGCTACGTGTGAGCATCGACTGGGAGCGTCGGCATCGGCTGATGCGTATGCATACCGCCTGCCATCTTCTGTCAGTCGTCTGCACCTATCCCATCACCGGGGCTGCGGTCGGCGAAGAAGAGTCGCGCGTCGATTTCGACATGAGCGAGACGATCGACAAGGATGAGGTGACGGCAAATCTGATGGAACTGGTGAATGCCGACCATCCGGTCTTTCTCCAGTGGATCACGGATGCCGAACTTGCCGCCAATCCCGGAATCGTCAAATCGAAAAATGTTCGCCCTCCGATGGGGCTCGGCCGTGTAAGCCTGGTCTGCATCGGCGAAAAGTCCAGCATTGACAGTCAGCCCTGCGGCGGCACACATGTGGCACGAACCGGCGAGATCGGCGCGATCCACATCGCCAAGATTGAGAAGAAGGGCAAGGAAAACCGGCGCTTTCGGATCCGGTTTGGAAACGCCTCTGCTGACGCCTGAATACCAACTCGGATGAGAGCTCCATGACACAGTCCAGCCGCTTCATCGTTTCTGCTGAATGGCTTGAGGCGGAGCTTGGCGCACCTGACCTGCGTATCGTCGACGCGTCTTTCTATCTTCCCGCCCAGAATAGAGATGCAAACGCCGAATACGCAGCCGGGCATATTCCTGGCGCCGTCCGGTTCGACCACGACCTTGTTGCCGATCGCTCCACCGATCTCCCCCACATGGTTCCCTCCCCTGAGGTCTTTGCGGAGGCAGTAGGCCGGATGGGCATCAGCGAAAACGATCGCATCGTCGTCTATGACGGCCCCGGCATCTTTTCAGCGCCGCGTACCTGGTGGCTCTTCCGCGTCATGGGTGCCAAGAACGTCTTCGTTCTCGACGGCGGGTTGGACGGCTGGAAGGTAGAGGGGCGTCCGCTGCAAAGCGAGATCCCCGCCCCTGCACCTGCAGTCTTCACCACAGCCTTCCAGCCGGAAAAGGTGATCGATCTGGACACAATGAAGTTGATCGTCGATGCACGTACCGTCCAGATAGCCGACGCGCGTAGCGCGGCCCGGTTTTCCGCAGCCGAAGCTGAGCCACGCCCAGGCTTGCGCTCTGGCCACATGCCGGGCGCGAAGAACCTCCCCTCTTCGGCATTCTCAGTCGGCGGCAAGTTGAAGCCCGTAGAAGATCTGCGTGTGGTTCTGGAGGAAGCCGGGCTCGATCTCGGCCGTCCCGTCGTCACCAGCTGCGGATCTGGCATAACGGCCGCGATCATCACCCTCGCGCTTGAATCGGTGGGGCATGAGGACAACGCTCTTTATGACGGGTCGTGGACCGAATGGGGCGGTCGATCCGATACACCCATTGCCACTGGATCGGCCTGATTGATGGCGAGCAAGCTGCAACCGCTCAAGGCGCATGTCGCCCAGCTTGAGATGACGGCGCCGCCGAAAATCTCGCTTGCCGTACCGGTAAACCTCCAGACGGCGGTAATCCGCACCTCTGACATCCCGCTGCACTTCTATCGCTACCTGTACCGACAAGTTGGCAAGCGCTGGCACTGGTATAACCGGCTGAGGCTGAGCGACGAGCAGCTTTCACAGATCATCCACCATCCCCGCGTTTCAGTTACCGTGCTGTATATCAACGGGGCGCCGGCTGGATTCTTCGAACTCTCCAGGGAAAGTGAAGATCTCACGGAGCTTTCCTATTTCGGCCTCTTCGAGCATGCCATCGGCCTTGGGATAGGCAAATGGTTCCTGCTTCAGGCGCTCTATGCTGCCTGGCAGGACATGCCTGGGAAGGTAACGGTCACAACGAACACCCTGGATCACCCGCGTGCTCTCCAACTCTACCAGATGATGGGATTTGCGCCGGTGGCCACGAGTGAGGCTATCGTTCAGCCGATGACGGAACAGGAGTTATTCCGTTCCCTCGACAGCTGAGCGTGATTCGCTGAGCTACGGGATTGACGCCAGATGTGCCCGCATCTGATCATCGCGAAGCGACGGGAGCTTCTGCTTGGTGCGTTCCGTACCTCCGGGGTGTCGAGGCGCCAGAGACTACCTGTCTTCAAACCGAGAATTTCATCAGGCGAACGCCCAACAGGCCCCCTGCTTCATGCACCTCCCCAAGCGCATCTGCGACCGCTGCATTGGTGATCCTGCCCTTGTGAACGTTGAACCGCTGCGCAGGTGCTTGTCTTCCGCAATCGCCCGCAATCCGCAGTCAGCGAGGGCCTAGCCGTGGTTCAGCGTGGTGTTGTTGAGCGCATGAGCAGCAGTCACCGGCTTAATGTTGCTCTGTGAATTCGAGAATTTCCTTCAAATGCAAGGTTTTGGTCTAAGCGGCTCGCAAGAGATGCTCCCTATAAAGGTCGTCAGGGAGATAAGGATGCTCGGGTATGACAAGCGCCAATAGCCTGCGACAGGCCACTCGCGCAGCGGAGCGCACAAGGACACGCATCTACGGCACGGTCCGGTACGTCAACCAGACCGCTAGAGGACGGGTCACAGATTTGTCCGCAACAGGTATAGCGCTTGAACTTCAAGATGCTTTCGCTGCTTCGAACGGAAGCAGAGTAAAGATCGAGAGCGAAGAGCTCGGGTTTATCGAAGGCACGGTCAGATGGTGTCGCGGCAGCCGGATCGGCATTCAGCTTGAACTGAGCAGCAATGCGCTGGCCCAGGTCTCTTCCTATTTCCGCTTCTTTCACAAGGACGAAGCTCCCGCCCGCCCAAGATAAGGCAGCTTATTCTTTCACAGCCTCGATGCTGAAGCTGTAGGGCTGGACACTCTTGGCGCCGAAGGACCGTGCGAGATCGTTCCAGTAGCTCCGATTGATGCCGACATCCAGCGTTACCGGACCTTCGGCGGCGGCCCCCGGAGTTTCCAGTTGTCGCAAGTCAAGCTCGGCGGCATTGGCATCTGGCCCGTCGAATCGGATCACCTGAGTTTCACTCGGGACGGATAGGACCCCGGACGTAGCCGATGATAACGGCTCGTTCGCGATTGCCTCACCGCTCGCGCCCAGAAACGTCACTGTGCAATTCTCACAGCCTTGCCCGGCAACCGATTCCTCAAGCTTCAATTGCACATCTACAGATCCGACTTCTGACTGTGCGAAGGCTGCGCTGACGAAGCCTGCGGAAAGCGAGCTTCCCACCTGAAGCTCCGCCGCCTGGTTGCGACCATTGTCAACGGCAGTCAGAATGAAGGCGGGCGCGCCCAGGCCGATCAGCAGCGCCTTCTGCGCACTCTGGCTCTCATACAAATGAGCGATCAACGCGCCCGTCATAAAATAGAAAGCGGTCGGCACAAGGGCCACCAGCACCGCAACACCAACATTGGGTGCGCTTCCCAGCCATGTCTGCACTTCACCACTGTTCCATGCCTGCATTTTGTCCAGCAAGCTTGGCAGAATTCCGCCCAAGCCGCCTATCAAGGCAATCCTCCACATCGCACGCCTCCATGGTTGTGGATAACGCGTAAAGTTTACCTCAGGTTGTGTATCGTCGCAATAGTGTAGGTGCCCGGCTTGAGGATGGCCCTGTCATTTTGCCGATGTACTTCCGTGCGAATGGGCATAATCTCGCTTCGGCAACATGATCAGGGAGCCTTCAATGCCGTCTGCCCATCTTCGTCCACTGACACGCCGTTCGCTGCTCGGCGGAATAGCCGCCACCTCGGCGCTCGTCATGCTGCATCCCTTTGCTGCCCGGGCGCAGGCCAATCAGGCGCATCTGCGGATCATGGAAACCACCGACATCCACGTCCATGTCTTCCCCTACGACTACTATGGAGACAAGCCGAACGACACGATGGGCCTTGCCCGCACCGCCTCCATCATCAATTCGATCCGCGCCGAAGCCGGAAACTCCATGCTGATCGACAACGGTGACTTCCTGCAGGGCAACCCGATGGGGGACTATATCGCCTACGAACGCGGTATGAAGGAGGGCGATCAGCATCCCGTAATGAAGGCAATGAACGTGCTCGGTTACGACGCCGGTACCCTGGGCAACCACGAGTTCAACTACGGCCTCGACTTCATGTTTAAGGTCCTGTCAGGGGCAGGCTTCCCTTATGTGTGCGCGAATCTTAACAAGGGCATGCTGGCATCCGATCCCAAACAGGATGAACTATTCTTCAAGCCCTACGTGATCCTGGAAAAGCAGATCCAGGATGGTTCGGGCGCGACCACCCCGATCAAAGTCGGCTTCATTGGTTTCGTGCCTCCGCAGATCATGCTGTGGGATGTCAAACATCTTGAAGGCAAGGCACAAACCCGTGACATCGTCGATGCTGCCAAAGCCTGGGTCCCGGTGATGAAAGAGGAAGGTGCCGACATCATTGTTGCGCTCTCACATTCGGGGATCGACGGGTCCGGCATGAGCGAGCGCATGGAAAATGCGTCCCTCTACCTAGCTGCGGTCGATGGCATCGACGCTGTCTTCACCGGTCACCAACACCTCGTCTTCCCGGGCCCGAAGGACTTCGAGGGTATTGTTGGCGTGGACGCGGACAAAGGTACGCTGATGGGCAAGCCCGCCGTGATGGCCGGCTTCTGGGGCTCCCACATGGGCCTGATCGACCTTCTACTCGAAAGGGACGGTAACAGCTGGAAGATCGTCGACTTCACCACCGAAGCACGACCGATCTATCACCGTGACGATAACCGGAAGGTGGTTGCCGACGTACAGGATAAGCCGGAAGTGCTGGCCGCTGCCAAGGAAGAGCATGAGGCAACACTCGCCTATGTCCGCCGCCCGGTGGGCAAGACCTCCGCACCGCTTTATTCCTATTTCGCCCTCGTCGCCGACGACCCCTCAGTTCAGATCGTTGCCAATGCGCAGACGTGGTACATCAAGGACATGCTGAAGGATGGCGAATACAAGGACTATCCCGTCCTCTCGGCCGCTGCTCCCTTCAAGGCCGGCGGCCGCGGCGGCGCGGAGTACTTCACCGACGTCCCGGCCGGTGACATTGCCATCAAGAACGTCGCCGATCTCTACCTCTACCCCAACACCGTCCAGGCGGTTCTAATCACCGGGGAGCAGGTGAAGAACTGGCTGGAAATGTCAGCCGGCATGTTCAACCAGATCGAGCCCGGCGCCAGGGACGCGCCGCTGATCAACACCGGCTTCCCTTCCTACAATTTCGACGTCATCGACGGCGTCACTTACCAGATCGACCTGTCGCAGCCGGCGCGCTTCGACAAGGATGGTGCGCTGGTCAATCCCGATGCACACCGGGTCGTCGATCTGCAGTTCGAAGGTAAGCCGATTGATCCAATGCAGAAGTTCGTCGTGGCGACCAACAACTACCGCGCCGGCGGCGGTGGCAAATTCCCTGAGATCGCCGGCGACAAGGTCATCTTCGTGGCGCCCGACACCAACCGCGACGTTGTCGTCCGCTACATCATGGATCAGGGCGAGATCAACCCGTCGGCAGACGCCAACTGGTCGTTCAAGTCGATGGAAGGCACCACGGCAGTCTTTGAGACCGGTCCCAAAGGCCGAGCCTATGCCGGAGAGATCAAGGGCGCAAAGATCGAGGACGCCGGAGACGGCGCGGACGGTTTTGCGAAGTTTCGTCTGGTGCTCTAGAAGAGCAACAGGCAGGCTTGTTCCGCATTCCTGAAGGCTGCTGCCAGGCAGCCTTCAGGCTCCTATTCAGCCGCCAAGTTCATTCCGCTGTTGCGGGTTTGCTCCATCAGGCTCGTAAAGCCCAAATGGTCCGGGCAGGTCGACAACCGGTTTCGAAAGGCGTCGACAAGCCAGGTGCCCGCTTCACCAAGAGGTCGGGATGCCTTTCTTAGCGCGTAGATCGGATACTCCCCCTGCTCGTAGGCATCGAGTTCAAGTGCCACGAGCCGACCTTCCTTCAGATCCTCGCGGACCAGCGATGCTGGAAGACCACCCCAGCCGAGGCCGCCCCGAATGAGTTGATGCTTGGTAGCGATGTCGCTGACCCGCCAGATCTTGTAGGACAGGACGTTGAAATTCCGGCCGTTCGTCAGGCCGGAGGCGTCGGTGACCACCAGCTGGGTTTCCTCCCGGACATCGGTAAGCGTGAGCGGGCGCTGGAGTTCTCCCAGCGGATGATCCACCGCCGCAACCGGCACCATGAAGGAATGCCCGATTTTTTCGGCTACGATAGTGTCGTCCTGCCGCAGAAGGGCACCGCCAATCCCGACGCCCGCCCTCCCGGTTGCCACCATGTCCATCACCATGCCCAACTCGCCGACACTGAGGTTCAGCGCAACGCTGGGGAAGCGTCTGCCGAACTCGCGCAGTTCCTCCACCACCGCATCGGCTGGAACCATGACGCTGATGGCAAGAGAAAGCTCCGGCTCCAGGCCGCGCTTCAGACTGGCGGCACGCGCACGCATGACCTGCAGGTCGGAAACGAGCCGCCGCGCGTCTGGCAGCATCGCCCTGCCCGCATCCGTCAACTTTGGTTGGCGAAGTCCAGCGCGGCTGAAAAGCGGAACCTCCAATTGCGCTTCCAGATTCGCAATCGTGTAGCTGATCACCGACTGCGCCCGGCCGAGGTCGCGCGCAGCCGCGGAAAAGCTGCCCGTCTCGGCTACGGCGAGGAAGACCTGCAACTGATCAAGCGTGGGATTCGCATCCATCAGACCCATCCACAACATCGATAGAAACTTTCGAGATTATCCCGCTTAAATCGATAGATGTATAGCCCTATCTGAGAAGTGACCTCCCAAGTCGCTCACCAAACAAGCCAAGGAAGCCGATCATGTCATCCATCCTCCTCGTTACCTCCAGTCCGCGTGAGGATTCCCTGTCGACCAAGGTTGCCACCGACCTGGTCGGCAAACTCACCTCCAAGAACCCGGGCGCCACGATCGTTCATCGTGATCTCGGCAAGAAGCCCATTGCGCATCTCGACACCGTGACGACGTCTGCCATTCGCAAGCCGGCAGCTGACCGCAGCGCGGAAGAGGCTGCCGCTGCAACTGAGTCCGATGAACTTGTCGCCGAACTGCTTGCGTCTGACACCGTCGTCATTGCCACCGGGCTGATCAACTTCAACATCTATTCGACGCTGAAGTCCTGGATCGACAACGTCGCCCGCGCCGGCATGACCTTCCGCTACACCGCCGAAGGTCCCGAGGGCCTTGCCACCGGCAAGAAGGTGTACATCGTGCTCTCGGCCGCCGGCATCTATTCCGACGGCCCGGCCGCAGGAATGAACCACGCAGTTCCCTACCTGAAGACGGTTCTTGCTTTCATGGGCATGACCGATGTCGAGGTGGTTTATGTGGAAGGGACTGCATTCGGTCCCGAGGCCTTCGAGAAGGCGCTGGAAGATGCCGATGCACGCATCACCGAGCTTGCGGCTGCCGCCTGAGGCACTGCTTGCGAGGTCGCAGGAAAGGCCGCGGTTCATCCCGCGGCCTTTTCCTTGTCAAACATGTCGCTGATTGCTTTCTGTCAAAGCTGCATTCGGCCGGGCTCGCCGTGACGGCGTGAGGCGCGCGGCATGTTGACCAGTTGCAACGCGATCGCGTTGTCTACGGTGCTCTGCAGTTCCGCAACCGGCTTCGGCCGCCCGAGAAGGAAGCCTTGAAGTTCATCGCAGCCGGCATGTGCCAGGAAGAGCGCTTCCTCGATGGTCTCAACCCCTTCCGCCACGATCTTCATGCCAAGTCCGGCGCCAAGGTCGATGATGCTGCGCACGATCACAGGAGCATTGTCGGTTTCGGCTAGATTACTGACAAAGCTGCGATCAATCTTGATCGTGTCGAACGGATAGCGGCTGAGGTAGCTGAGCGAGGAGTAGCCGGTTCCGAAGTCGTCCAGCGCGATGGCAAACCCCATCCTCTTTATTTCGTTGAGGATGAAGATAGCTCGCTGGTCGTCTTCAATCAGCACGCTTTCGGTGATCTCCAGTTCCAGCCGCGCCGGATCGGCACCCGTAGCCGATAGCAGATCGCTCAGGTTCTGCAGGAAATCCGCATGCCGGAACTGCAGAGGACTGACGTTGACACTGATACTGCAGCCAGGAACATCCTGCAGCAGACGGCAGGCCTCGGCCAGCACCCATTCTCCCAACTGGATGATCTGTCCAGATGCTTCCGCCACTGCAATGAAATCGGCGGGGCTGACCATGCCCTTGTTGGGGTGGTGCCAGCGAATCAAGGCTTCGTAACCGCGGATGGCCGCTGTCGCGGCCTCGACACGAGGCTGCAGATAAAGCTCGAACTCGCCTTTCTCGATCCCCGTCGCCAGGTCGACTTCGAGGGCGCGACGTTTCTCGATCAACTCGTTCATGCCCAGCTGGAACACGGCATAGGTGTTACGGCCGGAAGCCTTGGCGTGATGAAGGGCAACATTGGCGCAACCCATCAGCATGTCGCCCTCAGGCGTATGGTCCGGACATAGCGCCCCACCGAGGCTGACGCTTGCGGTGACGCTTTCGTGGTGACCCACCGTCATCGGCTGGCGCATGATGCCGAGAATGGAGATCGCAAAAAGCCGCAGCTCCTCTTCCGACCGGACGCTGCGCAACACCAGCGCAAACTCGTCGCCACCCAAGCGAGCAACCAGATCATCGGCAGCCGCCGCTGCGGACAGTCTTCTCGCAACCTCCGCAATGACCAGATCGCCGCCCTGATGGCCGTAAACATCGTTGATGTCCTTGAACCGATCGATGTCGACCAGCAGAACGGCAAAAGGCTCGCCCTGAAGGGCGAGCTCAGCCATATGGGACAGCCGCTCGGCAAACAGTGCCCGGTTGGGCAGGCCCGTTTGTGGATCATGAAGGGCAAGATGACGGATCCGCTGCTCTGCCAGTTTCCGCTCGCGCAGATCGACAAGGCAACCGATGCGGGCTCTTTCGCCGCGATAAAGAATATCGCGGCCGCGCGCCTCGATCGGGATCTCCTCCCCATTTTCACGTCTGACAATGATTTCGTGGCTGCGGTTGTCGTTCATGTGCACCATGTCGCTGATTGACATGGTCGCACCATCCTTGAGGAAGTCGAAGACCGAGCGACCGATCAGTTCCTTGAGCGGCACGCCGCAAAGTGCCGCCAGCTGTTCGTTTCCATCGACAA
>JAEWOP010000137.1 GCA_023399635.1 Pseudomonadota bacterium | reverse complement strand
ATCATCATGAGCGGCGGCCTTTTTTGTGTTCTTTACTGCGAGATCAGCAGTGCAAAGGGATAGTCGGCAAAGGCCCAACTGACGGACAAGCCTTGTGAAGGCTTGAAGATGCGCCCGGTGAAGATGTCCTTGTAGCTCGACCCTGCCAGTTCGGGCGGGAACCTTACTTCCGTCTCCGCCCATCGTTCGGACGCCGGCAACCCGCCTTGGCGAAACGCATCGAATACCAGCCGCGGCGCGATCAGGATCATCGCCTGACCCTCCTTACGGCGCGCGTAGCTCACAAGGTTGTGTGCACGTTTTCCTTCGAGGGTGATTGGAAGGTACTCGCCAGATTCAAACAGCTCCGACTGTTGTTGCCGCAGGTCCAGCACGGCCTTGATCACGTTCTGCTTCAACCGACCGCTGCGCCAGTCCTCCTCGCTTGACGGCAAGGTGCCGCCCTGGCTCAAGCCCGATGACAGAGTGGCGAAGTCAGGTGCGCGGCGGTTGTCGGGGTCCACGAGGCTGAGATCGAGGCGCTCAGATCCCTGGTAGATGTCCGGAACTCCCGGTGCGGTGAGCTTGATCAGCGTCTGCGTGATGCTGTTGACCAGCCCGGTTCGAACGAACGGATCGATCGTGTTGACGAAATCCGAGAGGAACGCGCCGTTGTCGGGCGAAAGCAGTTGGACGGCATAGGCCTTCACGGCGCCTTCGTAGTCATCGTTGACCTCGTTCCAGCTCGTGCGCCGCTTCGCTTCACGAAGGGATTTTTCTACATAGCCCAGAAAACGTTCCTCCAAGGCCTTCAGTCCGCCCTTGTCGTCGGGAGCGAGCTCTGTTGGCCATGCCCCCGCCAGTGCCTGGTAGAGCATCCATTCCACAGCAGGCTCAGGCGCCGGGCCATCGCGCAAGGACGCGACGTGCGACCGGTTCATTCCACGCCACCTTTCTACGGCCTCAGCCCAGAGATCCGGTGCTTCGCTGATTGTGTAGAGGCGGGCTCTGGCATCTTCTCCGCGTTTCGTGTCGTGCGTCGAGGTCCCGGACAGGGCATGCGGCTGACGCTGAAGGCGGGTCTGCATGTCCTCGTGAAAGCGCTCCATCGATGCTGCGTGCGGCTCTGCCTCACTGCCGACCTCGTTGAGCGCGAGGAAGCGGTGGTGACGAAAGAAGAGCGTGTCTTCCAGCGACTTGGCCATCAGCGGCCCGGTCAACTGCTGGAAGCGCGTCCGAAAGAGGGATGCTTTTCCAAGCTGTCCCGGCGGGACGTCGCCGAGCAGGATCTGATGGATAAAGGACAGCGCGTCGGCGTCCGGTGCGTGCGGGCCACCCTTGACCGTTTGCAAAACCGTTTCCAACAGTTCTTTGCCTTCCGCGGGCATTCCCTGTTCAGTCCCGTAGGTCCGGTAGACGGGAAAGCCGACGAGCAGTTCGCGCAGCGCGTTGTGCATCGCATCTGAATCTATCGGGCGGGATTGCGCTACGTCGTGCAACTCCAGGGCCAGTTTCTTCACTGTGGCAACTTCGCCTTCAAAGTTGTTGTTCGCCATCAGCAGCTTTGCCTGACGCAGCTCTTCCAGCGGCTGCTCCGAGCGTCCCGCTACAGCCTCATAGGCGTTCGTGATGGCTTGCGAAGTGGCGCCGGAGACAAGTGCGTTGCTCAGCGTGCCGATGAACTCGTATCCCGTGGTCCCCGAGATCGGCCAGTCGGCGGGGATCTGCTCGCCGTCGCCGAGGATCTTCTCGACGACGAGGTAGATATCCGGTCCCACAGCCTGGCGAAGCCGCTCCAGATACGCCTTGGGGTCGGCAAGGCCATCGACGTGGTCGATCCGCAATCCGTCCACCCGTCCTTCCCGGACGAGTTCCAGCACCGTCTTATGCGCGGCGTCAAAGACGTCCGGTTCCTCCACGCGCAAGCCCACAAGACCGGTGATCTCGAAGAAACGGCGATAGCTGAGTTCACGCGGCGCATCGCGCCACGACATCAGTCGCCATGGTTGCTGGTCGTGGAGCTTCTCGATTTCCGTGGCCTCGGTGATGGCCAGGACCTCCTGCTCGCGTCCTTGATAAGTTGCCGGCGAAAGCGGGTAATAGGTATCGAAATAGGCGAGGGTTGGCTTCCTTGTCTTCGGGTGCGGCTTGATCGCTAGATCGCCCGCCGCCAGCACCTTGGCGAAAGTGTCGCCAAGGAAGGGCAGGGTTAGCCGCCGGCTCCAGTCGATGTCGAAGTAGTGGGCGAAGGGGCTCTGTTGCCCGTTTTCGACGACATCATGCCACCACGGATTTTCGAGCGAGGAAGCCATGTGGTTCGGCACAATGTCGAGGATCAGCCCGAGGCCATGCTCCTGCAAGGCCTTTGACAGACGATCAAAACCCTCGCGGCCGCCAAGCGCCGGATCGAACTCGTTGGCATCGGTGACGTCGTAGCCGTGGGTCGAGCCGGTGGTGGCGGTGAAGATCGGAGATGCGTAAAGATGGCTTATGCCGAGCTGCTTCAAATACGGAACGAGCGCTGCAGCTCCGTCAAAGGTCATGCCGTTGCGGAACTGGATGCGGTAGGTCGACGAAGGAATCTTCACGCTTTGTCTCCAGCCGTGGCAGTGACGATTATTGAATTCGCCGGCAGGATGCCGCCAGACCCGTGAGGGGGATAGCTGTAGATCGGCTCGCCGGGCAGGTCCGGAAGCGGGTGGGAGGTGTCACCCAGGTTGATGGCCATACCGAGCTTGCCCGCAGGAAATTGCCACGACACGGCCACGAGTCCATTTCCGGCCTCCACGATGGTGCCGCCGGCCTCCGAGGCGGTGCGGATCAACGGAATGATCCTTTCCCGCCGCAATGCCAGCAACTGCTTGGTCAGTTCCATCCAATCCCGGCCGCGATCTGAACTGACCTTCTTCCAGTCAAGCTTGCAATTGGTAAACGTGTCCGGAGCGTTCGGATCGGGGATCTCCTCGTCCTCATGCCCGTGGCCGGCGTGACCTTCGAATTCGCGGCGGCGGCCCTCTCGGACTGCCTTGGCAAGGTCACCATGGAAGTCGGTGAAGAACTGGAAAGGACGTGTCTCACCGTATTCCTCGCCCATGAAAAGCAGCGGGATATGGGGCGACAAGAGCAGGGCTGACAAGAGAGCTTTCACCCTTTCCGGACTTGTCAGCGACAACAGGCGGTCGCCGAACGCACGGTTGCCGACCTGGTCGTGGTTCTGGATGAAGTCGACGAAGGCAACGGGCGGCTGCTTGCGGCTATCGACGCCGCGAACCTCGCCGCTGACCTTGGACTTTTCTCCCTGATAGGCAAAGCCCTCGGCAAGGGTGCGGGCCACAAGCCGTTCGGTGTCCTCCGCGAAATCCTTGTAGTAGCCGTCGATTTCTCCCGTGGCATAGACATGGATGGCGTTGTGGAGATCATCATTCCATTCCGCGGTAAAACGGGGGACGCTTCCGTCCTTTCCCCGCTCGTGCAGAAAGGTGACGTTGCGGGAGTCCTCGGTGGTCAGGTGGATGTGGCGGTCGGGAAACTCCAAACGGATGCGTTCAGCAATCTCGATGAGAATGTGTTTTCCCGATTCCGCGTCAGCAATCTGGTCGATGGCGTCGAAGCGGAGGCCGTCGAGATGAAATTCATCAAGCCAGTAGAGCGCGTTCTCGATAAAGAACCGACGCACGGCTTCCGTCTCGTATGCGATCGCCGCTCCCCAAGGCGTCTGTTTTTCCGGGTGGAAGAAGTTCGGGGCAATGACGGGCAGGTAGTTTCCTTCCGGCCCGAAGTGATTGTAGACCACGTCAAGCAGAACCATCAGGCCGTGTCCGTGCGCGGCATCGATGAAGGCTTTCATGTCTTCCGGCGTGCCATACGCGCTGTGGGGGGCATAAAGCAGGACGCCGTCGTAACCCCAGCCACGGTTGCCGCCGAAATGGGCGACCGGCATGATCTCGACCGCGGTTATTCCGAGTTCAACCAGATGGGGCAGCTTTTCGATTGCGGAGCGGAATGTCCCTTCTTCGGTGAAGGTTCCCACGTGCATTTCGTAGATGACGGCCTCTTCCCAAGGACGGCCCTGCCATTCGGCATTTTGCCATTCATAGTTGGTCGGGTCGATGACCAGTGACGGTCCATTCACTTCAGCCTTTTGCCCGCGGGAGGCCGGGTCCGGGATGGTCATGCCGTCGGCCAGCACGAAGGCATATTCGGTGCCGGCGGAGACGCCAGTTGCCAGAAGTTCGAACCAGCCGTCGTCGCTGCGGCTCATGGGCGTTTCGCTCGTGCCCAAGCGCAGAGTAACTTCCTGTTGGCCCGGCGCCCATACGCGGAAGCGCACTTCACCGACAGAGGTGAACTCGGCTCCCCAGGTCTTTGGGAAGGCTCTGAATTCGCTGGTTGCGTCTAATGCTGATGTCATGAACTTGCCCGCTTGATGAGGAGACGTTCAAACGGGCAAGGCGGGTCCTTGTTCCAGGAGGATGCAAGGCCAATTCATCTTGAACAAGATCCCCTGTTCCAAGGAGAAAGAGGAAGGGGTGGTAATCGACAGCGCATCCTATGAAAGGCGGGATAGCGGAACCTAGCGGTCCTTGCCCGCGGTGCTATCGTCCTTGACCTCCCGGCCGTTTTCCTTCGCCTTCTTGTCCTGGCGCGCAAGCTCGTGATCGACGACCTCGCGAGAGCCTTCAGCGGGTTCCTGCTCAAGGTTGGATCCGTTCTGGGCCATGTGGTTCTCCTTTCTTCGCTTGAGTAGCCAACCGCTGAGTTATGGATAGGTTCCTGGGGCTAAAGATCGAGAAGCGCGTAGGGCCTGCCCGTTGGCTTTTCGATGTGCGAGGCGACGTTGTAAACTGGAGCTCCGCCCGGTGTGCGGCCTTCATAGGTGCCGCGGTGAGCATGTCCATGAACAACTGCGGTGACAGGAAAACGGTCGATCGTTTCCGCAAGGCGTGATGATCCCAAAAAGGGGAATATTTCAGGCGGCTCCCCGGCCACGGTTTCGGGAATGGGAGCATAATGCAAGACCACCATCGCCCGCTCCGATCTCACCTGGCGCAAGGCGTTCTCAAGTCGCATTGTCTCCTGAACACTCTCAGCGACCATTGCCTTGATTGCGGGCTCGCCGAAAGAACCAAGCATGTAACGGCCAAAGCCACCGGCAAATCCCTTCACACCGGCAAAGCCGACGCCGTTGATTTCAACGGCCTGGCCTTCCAACAGTTGCACGCCAGCACCCTTGAAGATCTCCTTCACTTCATCCACGTGGCCGCATTCGTAATCATGGTTGCCAAGCACGGCGACGATGGGAATGGAGCAGGAGCGGAGGTCAGCTGCGAGAATTTCCGCTTCCTTCGGCTTGCCGAGGTCTGTGAGATCACCGGTGAGAACGAGAATATCGGCGGTCTGCGAGATCTCCGCGAACAGTTCCCGATAGGATGTCGTGCCGTTTTCCTTGACGTGAAGGTCGCCCATGGCGGCGACACGCTGCTTGCCTTCCGGCCTGCTGGTCTGGGTTCTTTCGCTGCCGTCTGCGATCGCTGGTTCCGTCACGCCGCACCTCCTTCTGCTGCTTCCGCTCTTTGCTCTTCGCGGAGCTCACCTTCTCCCCCGACATCCGCAAAGCCCCATTCCTTCACGTCAATCTCGAAATCGACCCGGCTGAACATGCGGCCGCGGCAGATCTTCATCTGGGGCAGAGGCAATTGCCGCTGCGCCTGCAGACGGTCGAGAAGTTCGTCCAGCAGCCAGTCCGGGACCTTGTCGCGCTCCGTCGGGTAGATCCAACGGAAGTTGAGGAGGTGGATCAACAGCACCTCCCAATGAACTTCCATGTGGTTGAGCAGGCGCTGCCAATCGATCTGGTCATGGGCGCGCAAGATGACGTGGACGACGTCTCCACCGTCGTAGCGGTGGCGCAATTGGACGAAGCATTTGGACCAGATCAGCTCGGTTGGGGCAATGACACGCACCGTGTGACCGTTCAACTGCATCTGCCGCGCATGGTCGAACCAGGCATCGCCGATCGGCATGGTTCCGTTGGAGCCGGCGAAGATGACGTCGAAGAAGTGCTTGCCCTTGATGACCTTGCCCAGCCAGCGGTCGTCTTCCACCTCGATGTCATAGCCTCTTCCCTTGAAGTAGGCGAGGATTCGGGCGTAGTCGCCAGCCCGGCAGAAGATGTCGAGGTCCTTTGTCGGGCGCGAGATGCCCGTATAGGCGCTGACGGCATAGGTTCCGGCGAGCAAGAACGGGATGTCGCAGACTGCGAGTTCCGCAAGGGCTTGTTGAACGAACGCCTCGGCTGCGGCATCAACCAAAGTCGGCTCCGCCATCGCTTCCATGTGTGGCATGGAGTCCATTCTGTCGCGGTCCGCCCGTTTCTCAGGCCCTGCATTATCGGCAGCCATCGATCTCTCCGAATTGAAGTCGCAGGGGAACACATGGACCCGCGGCGTGGTTCCTCCTGAACGACAAACGGCCCCCAAAGGGAGCCGTTCGCATGTTCTTCGAGGGGTTCTCAGCGTTCTGGATTGTCGGCATTGGCAAGCGCGCTGATGCTGCCGTCGTCGTATTCGATGTCTTCGCGCTGATCCACGTCTTCCAGATCCGTCTTGACGAGATAGGTGTCGCCCCCGCCCAAACGAGAGGCTTCCTTGACCGCGTCTTGGTTCGTCATGTCGACTTGTGCGTGCAGCGCGTCTTCGGCGCGCTCGCGGCCCTCTGCCTCGAAGCGTGCAGAGGAGTTCGTTTCGTCGGCAACCTTATCCTTGGCATCCATGATGATGTCCTTCCTGTCATGTATGTTTGCCCAACGGTACGCCCGCCCACTTGGTTCCAGACGGAACCTTCGCTCAACCTCACGGTTCGCTCACTGGTTCAAACAAGGAGCTGATGATGCCAGCGAAATCCAAAGCACAACAGAAGGCCGCCGGCGCGGCCCTCGCCGCAAAGCGTGGCGACATCAAAAAGAGCGAGCTCAAGGGTGCCTCCAAGAGCATGGAGAAATCCATGAACGAAAAGGAGTTGCACGACATGGCGTCGACCAAACGCAAGGGAAAGCCCGAGCACGCGTCACAGTAAGAGCGTTGCAGGTTCGGAAAAGCGATCCTGGCGATTATAGTGCCGTGGCGTCACGCCGCAGAGAACGCGCAAGAAGGAGGAGCACCATGCCGCCCGAGGAACTCGACCAGACACTGACCTCTATGCCACTTCGGGTCGGGACATATGTGCCGGACGATCTGCTGGAGGACTGGTTTGCGCCGGGCACTGGCATGAACCCGGTTAGCGAAGACGCCTTGCGGGCGGCCGAGGCCTACGGACGGCGCTTCGAATGCGAATTCAAGTACTATCCCGAGCGCCAGGAGGGGGTGTTCTGGAAATGGGTGCCGGCCATCTGACGCTGCAGGGTAACGCCCTGGCCCGCTCTAGTCAGGAGCTGCAAGGGCAAGAAAACGCGAAGGGCCGCCGTCTGGCGGCCCTTTCCGAGATGGCACCAGCATCAATCTCTCCGCGGGCGAGATCGCATCGGCCCGCGAAAACATCCATGAGAACGTTTTCGCTCCAACAATGACCGAACCCGCGGCGGCCACAGCTCAAGCGGTATAGCTCGCTTTCAGAGCTTCGAACTTTGCCAGTTGGTCGCTGATCAGTTCGCGCTCAGCATCGCGGCGGACGAAGACCTTGAACATGGCCGAGCCCTTGGCGTTCATGAACCAGACCGAGCAGGAGCGACGTCCGTGGAAGGGTCTGTCGATGAAGGTAATCGAGGAGCAGTTACCCTTTTTGATATGACCGCCGATTGGACTATCTCCGTGGATATTGAACCACCCGTGATCCTCTGAACCTTCTGGCAGGCTCCCCTCTGCCTCCAGCACGATATCATCGGTATGGACGATGAAAAGAACCTCGCCCCAGGACGTCATCTCCGTCCAGATGTCAGTGAATGCTTCCTTGGGGGCAATCACGGCAGCGCCCCCGGGAAGAATCTCGAGGATCTCGGCGGGAGTTACGTCAGCTTTGGCAGCAAGTGCCTCGATCACCCCATCAGGCTTTTCCGCCAGGGCTACCAGAGCGCGTTGACGCCGTTCGTCTGATGTCTGAGCCAATGCAGTCATGATCGCCGGCTCACGCTGCGCTGGCTTTGCGGGCGCCGTTGCGATCTTCGTGGATGATCACCTCGAAGCCCTCGAAGTGAGGTCCCGACAGGTACTCGATCTTGCCACGGTTTTCGCCGGCCTTCGCATGGGCTGCCCGGAACTGCTCGGATTTGGTCCAGGCCTGGAAGTGCTCAAAACTTTCCCACACCGTGTGCGAGGCGTAGAGGGTGTGGTCTTCCGACTTCGGTCCCTTGAGCATGTGAAACTCTACGTAGCCGGGCATCTCTGCAAGGCGGCCCTCGCGTCCTCGCCACATGGTTTCAAATGCTTCTTCATGGCCTGGTACGACGCGGAAACGGTTCATCGCGATATACATGATTTCGGTCCCTCTTAAAGTTTCTGCTGGCGCTCAAGATATCCGTCGCCCCCGTCTTGAAAACCCGAAAAAACTTGTCTAGTCAACTCAAGTTATAGTCGTATCCCGATACGAAGACTGGTAGGGGCCTCATGTTCAGATCCTGTATTTCCCTGACGGCACTGGCGTTTTCGCTGGCGGCGTCCGCGCTTGGTGCGGTCCCTGTTGAGCCATCCGATGCCGGCAATCCTGATGCCCAGCGTATCGTCTCAGTCGGCGGTACCATCACCGAAATCCTCTATGCGCTTGGAGCTCAAAATCGCCTCGTGGCGGTTGATTCCACCAGTGTCTATCCCGTGGAAGCTGCCTCCAAGCCAGATGTCGGCTACATGCGGCAACTTTCCGCCGAAGGCATCATTGCTCAGCAGCCCGATCTCATCCTGGCGGAAGAGGGATCCGGTCCGCCGCCGGTTCTGGACATCTTGCAGGCAAGTTCGGTGCCGATGGTGTTGGTGCCCACGCCCGCGAGTGCCGAGGGGATATCGCAGAAGATCCGGACCGTCGGGGCTGCCGTTGGCCTTT
>JAEWOP010000095.1 GCA_023399635.1 Pseudomonadota bacterium | reverse complement strand
CCTTTACCTTCTGCTGCACGCCACGACCGGACTGGACGCGACCAGTTCTTGTTCTGCACTAAGCCCTTCGAAGACATTCCCGATGCCGATCAGCACGGGCTGGTCATAGCCGATCTCCGCAATCCCGGTGTGCATGTCGCTCAACGAACCAATCCAGCGGCGCTCTTCCTGACGCGCGACCGAGCTGACGATGACGACCGGTGTCGCATCGCCCATACCATGTGAGCGCAGGTGAAGACGGATCTCCGCCGCAGTGCGACCGCCCATATAGAAGATCGTCGTCGTTGCAGGATCGGCCAGGCTCTGCCAGTTCAGCGTCGTCGGAAGTTTGCCATCGCGGGCATGACCGGTGACGAAACGGACGGTCTGTGCATGATCGCGATGGGTGAGTGACACGCCCAGTCTCGCCGCCATTGCACTGGCAGCCGTGATGCCAGGTACGACCTCGGTGGGGATGCCATGCTGTTGAAGAACGGCGAGCTCCTCGCCGGCACGGCCGAAGATCATCGGGTCGCCCGACTTCAGCCGCACGACATTCTTGCCCGCCTTGGCGAGGTCGATCATCATGCGATTGATGTCTTCCTGCCGGCAGCTTTCGCGCCCGCCGCGCTTTCCGACGAGCAGCCGCCTTGCTTCCCGGCGAGCAAGTTCCAGAACTTCGGCGGAAACCAGATCGTCGAAAAGAATGACGTCCGCCGCCTGAAGCGCCCGGACCGCTTTCAGCGTCAGGTATTCCGCATCGCCGGGGCCAGCACCGACCAGCATGACGCGACCCGTCCTGGACGCTGGACCCGGGTCGCGATACGTCGCCAGCACCTCCTCTGCCGTGAAGGCATCGGGACTGGTCGGGCCAGCGAAAGCACGATCGACGAACTTCTCCCAGAAAGATCGTCGGGGAAGGCCCACCGGAAGCAGCTGGTTCACTTTCTCCCGGATCGCCTGCGCAAGCTTTGCCCATTCCTTCAGCGATGGCGGCAACAGGGTTTCAATTCGCCGGCGGATTGCCTGCGCCAGGATGGGCGCTGCACCATCGGTGGAAATGGAAACGATGACCGGTGATCGATTGACGATGGAGCCGAACTGGAACTGACAGAAGGCAGGCTTGTCGATCACGTTGACAGGCACCCCTGCGGCACGGGCCGCACAGAAGAACGCCTTGGCTTCCGCCTCGTCCTCGCAATCGGCCACGGCAATCGCCGCTGTTGGAAAGACATCAATGCCCCAAGGTCTGTCATGGTGCACATAGCTGCCCCCGTCCGGGCGCGTCTGCTTCAGCAGCGAATGAAACATCGGGGTAAGCTCCGCCTGCCGTGCAAAGACATGCACCTGCGCACCACAGGCGGCAAGGAGTTCGCTTTTCCAGGCGGCCGCGTCAGAGCCGCCTGCAACGACGACCTTCCTGCCCAAAAGGCTCCAGAACACCGGAAGCTTGGCCAGTGGCTCCATCCGCGGAGCCGCCGAGAGGCGGGAATCGCCGGATTCCTCTGCGAGGCGCAATCCTTTCATTGCTGTGGCTCCTTCTGATCGACGGCAACGGCCTGGCTAACGAGATCACCAGGCATTGTAGGACAGGAATTTGCCGCTCATCCTGATCTCGATACGGTCACCTTTCGGGTAGGGCACCTTGTCGACGCTCATCTCGAAGTCGATGGCGCTCATGATCCCGTCACCACCCTTTTCCTGAATGAGCTCCTTCAGCGTCTGTCCGTAGACGCCGATGATTTCGTAGAAGCGGTAGATGCAGGGATCTGTTGGTACGGATTGCGAAAAAACCTTGGTCGGAAACTCCGAAAGAACTACGGCCGCCTCTTGCGGCAGCCCGAGATTGAGGGACAGCGCCTCGGCCTTTTCTCGCGGAAGGGTGTTCATGCCGAGGCAGGCGGACGTGACAAAGACCTCGCTCATGCCGATCCCCTCTGCGATCTGGGCCCAGCTGAGGCCGCTCGCCCGCTTGCGCTCGTAGATCAAATCCGTAACGTCCTGCTTGTTCAACATGCCCTTGCCCTCCTTAGTTGATGCCAGTGCGGCCCGTGGTGCAGCACAAAAAGCGCCGTGTCCCCACTCCATGCTCAAGAGCAGGAGTGACGTCCACAGCGCCGGTGCTGGTGCCTGATTGTTGGCTGACGATCTCGCTCTGCGCCGTTGCAGAGGATCGGGTTAAACTTGAGCGGGAAAACTGCTCGCATTCGACTGGATCATCGCAAATCAGCTCTGGTTGCACAAGATTTAACATTAGGCAATGTGTGCCCAAGTATTGAGCTTTGTGCTCACGTGCGCTGCCAGACGAGGAACACTACGAGCAGCGCCAGCGCGAGAGACAAGAGCTGCCAGAAGACAACGGGATTGCGTTCAGCAAGCGGAACATGGCTCTGCTGAACGAAACCTGGATTGGGATAGGAGAGGTCGTGGAGGAATTCCGACAGCGCGTTATACCGGCGCGCCGGATCGGGATGTACGGCCTTGCGAATTGCAGCTTCGACCCAAGCCGGCACCTCTGGTCTCAGGCTCCGCAGGCTGCTGAATCTCAGCTTTGCCTGCTGACTCCGCTTGCTAGTACGTGCCACCTCGGCGCCATAGGGCAGCCGTCCGGTGAGGAGCTGGTAGGCAATGACGCCGAGCGAGAAAAGATCCGACGCCTCCGTCCCCGGCTCCCCCAGGAAATATTCCGGCGCCGTGTACTGAAATGTCCCCAAGATGTCGTTCCTGTCCCGCCAGGGCTCAGCTTCGGCAACGCCAGCAACCCGTGCGGAGCCGAGATCGATGATCTTTAGCGTGCCCTCGCGGTTGATCATGATGTTGTCCGGCCGCAGGTCCTGGTGGAGGATCTCCTTGCGGTGAAGAGCCTGAAGGCCGGTCGCGATCTGCGAGACGATGTCGCGCATGGACTGCACGTCAACAGGATCGCGGTCACGCATCCATTGTGCCAGCGTTTCACCTTCGACATACTCGGTTGCGAGGTAAAGCGCGCGGCGCGGCACGATCGTGGCCTTGTGCTTTAAGACATGGACGCTCGACACCCGTCGCGCGACCCACTCCTCCATGGCAAACCGGCGGAGATAGCCGGCGTTGCCTCGTAGATCTGCAGACGGAAATTTCAGCACCACCTGCTCGCCGCCATCCGCTTCGCTCGCCAGAAAAATATGGCTGCGGCTGCTGGCATGAATCTGACGATGAATGCGGTAGCCTTCGAAGTCGCCCGGCACCTGAGGCACGGGCGCCGGCGGGAGGGGTGCTACATCATCGAGCAGGAGGTCCGTCATCTCACTCGGCAGACGGTCGATCCGCACGATCTGGATCGTCAGGTTGTCTTCGCTGCCCGCCTCCAGGGCGTCCTGGACGACCGCCGCAGCGGCCTGATCAAGATCAGAGGCCGTTGCAATGCGGTGGGCGATCTGCCGCGAGCTGACATGATCGTGAACCCCGTCGGTTGTCAGAACGAAGACCTCGCCCACTTCAACGCGCAATTGTCGGTAATCGATCTCCACCGCGGGCAGCAGACCCAAAGCACGCCCAAGATAACTCTCATCGTTCGATAGCCTGTGGCGGTGTTCGCTTGTCAGCGGTTCGAGATCGCGCCCATCGATGCGGGAGATGCGACCGTCTCCGACATGAAAGCAATGCGCCCTGGACTGCTTCAGGACCAGAGCCGAAAGGGTTGCGACATGTGCGAGATTCCGATCACTGACATGGCGGCTTTGCGCGTGGAGCCAGGAACTGGTTGCGTCGATGACGCGGCTGGCGGCGGTCTTCACCGTCCATGCATCAGACGTGCAGTAGTAGTCGGTGAGGAAGCTCTTGACCGCCGTCTCGGCAGCAACTCGAGCAACCGGACTCGTGGAGATTCCATCGGCGATCGCTAGCGCGATGCCTTTCATCTCCACCATGGAGCCCTCGGGGACCATCGCGCCGTGAAAGTCCTGATTCTCCGCCTTTCGGCCAGCAGAAGAGTGTTGCCCGATGCTGACTTGGAGCGTGTCGCTCTTGCGGGTGTGAAGCATCACAATATCCAAGAGGATCAGGTCCCGCAGAGTACGGGACCTGACGTTTGGCGGAATTGTCCGTCTGCCTATTACTCTGCCGCCACCAGACGCGCTGTCGGCTGATCCGGCGAACTCCGGCTCGGGGAGGTCTTGTAGTGGGTGGCGTAGATCATGGCACCAACGAATGTGAGACCACCAACCAGATTGCCGATGACGGTCGGGATCTCGTTCCACAGGAGGTAGTCCGTCCAGGTGAACTGGCCACCCAGCATGATGCCCGACGGGAACAGGAACATATTGACGATGGAATGCTCGAAGCCAAGGTAGAAGAACACAAGGATAGGCATCCACATGGCAATCACCTTGCCCGAGACTGAGGTCGACATCATCGCGCCGATGACCCCGGTCGAAACCATCCAGTTGCACATGACCGCGCGGATGAAGAGGGTCAGCATGCCGGCCGCACCAGCTTCAGCATAGCCCAGCGTGCGGGCCTCACCGATCAGGCCGATCTTCTGACCCACCGCATCGGGCGCATGCGTGAAGCCGGTGGTGAAGATGATTGCCATGAACACGGCAGTCGTCATCGCACCAGCAAAATTGCCGAGAAAGACGAGGCCCCAGTTCCTGAGGACACCACCGACGGTGACGCCGGGGCGCCGGGCGATCAGCGCAAGCGGCGCAAGGGTGAAGACGCCGGTAAGCAGGTCAAAGCCCATGAGGTAGAGCATGCAGAAGCCGACGGGAAACAGGAGGGCGCCAATCAGCGGATTGCCGGTATTTACCGAGACAGTCACGGCGAACGCGGCTGCCAAGGCTAGGATGGCTCCTGCCATATAAGCGCGGATGAGCGTATCCTTGGTGGACATGAAGATCTTGGATTCGCCCGCATCGATCATCTTCGAGGCGAATTCCTGAGGGGCTACATAGGACATTGAAGTTCCTTTCGCGGTGCAGGAGACGGCTTAGCGAGCCGCGGTGATTGGGGTTAGGTCGAGGTAGACGTTGCGACCTTCGAGCCGAACGGGGAAGGTGGATGTCCTTCCGTCGTCGGCACCTTGGGCCTCCCCTGTCTCAAGTGAGATCACCCAGTTGTGGAGCGGGCATGTGACGCAGCCGTCATGCACGATCCCTTCACTGAGGGGCCCGTTCTTGTGCGGGCACTTGTCTTCCAGTGCGAAGATGCGGTCGTCCGCGGTCCTGAAGACCGCAATTCGCATCGCGCCGTTATGGACACGGCGAGATCCCTGGCGCGGGATGTCGTCGATGGTTCCGATCAGTACCCAGACAGCTTCGATGGAAAGGGAAAGGGCATTCATTCCGCTGCCTCCTTGTGGATGACGGCCATGGGGCTGAATTCGTGCTTGTGCTTGCCGGATACGCGCTCCGACCACGGGTCCACCTGGGCGAATTTCTGGGAGAAGACGAAGCGATCGTAGTAGGCCTGGCGCTTGTCCGGCTCTTCCATGATCTGGCGACGGATCTCTTCGAGGCCGACGCGCTTGGCCCATTTGTAGATCCGCTCCAGGTAACGGCCCTGTTCCCGGTACATCTGCGTCAGCGCAACGATGTGCTGGAGCGCCTCATCCTCCGTCTTGACCAGGCCGAGGACTTCCGTGCCCTTGATGTCGAGGCCGGCCGCCCCGGCAAAGTGGATCTCGTAGCCGGAGTCAACGCAGATGACGCCGATGTCCTTGCAGGTCGCTTCCGCGCAATTTCGCGGGCAGCCGGAGACGGCCATCTTCAACTTGGCAGGCGTCCAGGAGCCCCACATGAACTTTTCGATGCGGATACCAAGGCCGGTGGAATCCTGCGTGCCAAAGCGGCACCAGTCGGTGCCGACGCAGGTTTTAACCGTGCGCAGTCCCTTGGCGTAGGCCTGGCCCGAAACGAAGCCGGCTTGACCAAGATCAGCCCAGACTGCCGGCAGATCTTCTTTTCTGATGCCCAGCATATCGATGCGCTGTCCGCCTGTTACCTTGACGGCGGGGATCGAGAACTTGTCGACGACATCGGCGATCGCCCGCAATTCCTTCGAGGAGGTCATCCCGCCCCACATCCGCGGAACGACGGAGTAGGTGCCGTCCTTCTGGATGTTGGCGTGGACGCGCTCGTTGATGAAGCGCGACTGGTAATCGTCGGCATATTCATCCGGCCAGTCGCAGACGAGGTAGTAGTTCAGAGCCGGGCGACACTTGGCGCAGCCGCAGGAGGTCTTCCACTCCAGTTCCTGCATCACCGCGGGGATCGACTTCAACTCCTTCGCCTTGATCAGGCGGCGCACATCGTCATGACCCAGATCCGTGCAACCGCACATCGGCTGGACGGCTTTCGGATTGTAGCTTTCGCCCAGGGTCAGGGCCATCAATTGCTCCACAAGACCTGTGCAGGTGCCGCAGGAGGCGGAGGCTTTCGTATATGCGCGCACTTCATCCAGGGAAGCGAGACCCCTGGCGGTGATGGTCGAAGTGATCTTGCCCTTGCAGACGCCGTTGCAGCCGCAGATTTCCGCGTCATCCGGCAGGGCTGCGACAGCCGCCGCGGGATCGAGGGGCGAGCCGCCCTGATAGGACTGGCCGAAGATCAGTGTTTCGCGCATCGCGGAGATGTCCGTGCGCTTCTTCTTCAGGTCGTTGAACCAAGGCCCGTCGGACGTATCGCCATAGAGGACGGTGCCGATGATACGATTGTCCTGCAACACGACCCGCTTGTAGACGCCCGCGGTCGCGTCGCGCAGGACGATTTCCTTGCGGTCGTCTCCATCGCCAAAGTCGCCCAGCGAATAAAGGTCGATACCCGTCACCTTGAGCTTCGTCGGCGTGTCGGCATGGACGAAGGAGGGCTTGCTGTCTCCGGCAAGATGGGAAGCAGCAATGCGCGCCATCTCGTATAGCGGCGCAACCAGACCGTAGACCATCCCGTCGACTTCAGCGCATTCACCGATGGCGAGGATGTCCCCATCCGAGGTGCGCATGCCGGCATCGACCACAACGCCGCGGTTGACAGCAAGGCCCGCTTCCTTGGCGAGCAGTGCGCTCGGACGGATTCCCACCGCCATCACGACCAGCGATGCCGGGATGATGCTTCCGTCATCCAGCTCGACACCCTCGACCTTGCCGTTGCCAATAATTGCCTTCGTATTGGCCTTGCAAATGACCTTGATGCCGCGCGCTTCGACGGCTCTTTGCAGCAGATATCCGGCAGCCGGATCAAGCTGGCGCTCCATCAGCGTCTGCATGACATGCAGGACGGTCACGTCCATGCCGCGCTGGGCAAGGCCGGCTGCGGCTTCCAGCCCGAGCAAGCCACCGCCAATGACGACTGCCTTTTCTCGCGATTGCGCCGCCAGCAGCATTGCGCTCACATCATCGAGATCGCGATAGGTAATGACGCCGGGCAGGTCGTTTCCTGGAACGGGTATGACGGAGGGGACGGAGCCGGTTGCGATGATCAGCTTGTCGTAGGGCTCTGTCGCGCCGTGGTCGGAGGTGACGGTTTTGGCCACCCTATCGATGGCGGTGACCTTGTGTCCCTTGTAGAGGGTGATGCCGTGATCGACATACCAGCCGTCGCCGTGGATGACGATCTGCTCATAGGTCTTCTCGCCGGAAAGAACCGGCGAGAGCATGATGCGGTCGTAGTTGACGCGGGGCTCCGCGTTGAAGATCGTCACCTGGTAACGACCGGGAGCCTGCTCGAAAAGGTGCTCCAGCATCCGCCCTGGGGCCATACCGTTGCCGATGATGACGAGTTTCTCTGTCCTGCTATCCATTGGCGCTCCCTCAGCCGAGGTCTCGAAACACAAAAAAACGCCGCTTGGAGATTGCGCTTGCGGGTCGAGCCCGCGCTGCAAAATCCTTGCGACGTCGATGTCTGCTGATGGCGCACCTGTTGCGCCTGAAGTCCGATCGCCATTGACCGGGCTACAGATAGTCCTGCAATCACCGTGCCAAGTTCGCGTGGGGAACCTAAGCTCCTGACGTTTCAGGAGATTACAAGGATGCCGGGGAACTAGACCGGCACATGGTTGCGGAGCGGCTGCCAATCGATTCGGCAGCGGTGCGCCGGTCTGCGTTCAGAATGAGCATTCGCCTCGAGGCAGACGCATCACCTTAGACATCATGTTGATGCTGGCGGATCTCCGGACGCGCGATCGGAAACGCGGCGACATAGTCGGAAAGCTTTCGAGGGTCGAAGACATTGCCGTCCATGAACCTGTCGTCCGCCCGATCACCCTCAGCCCGCAGATCGTCGTCCGGGGGCGCGGCGTTATCGCCAAGCGCCAGCCGATAAAGATCGGGCCGATACGCCTTGACCGCTGCCGCCATGCCTTGCTCGGAACAAGCGGCCTGCCCCCAACGGATCATCTGACTGTAGATCCACAAGGCGTGGCCGGGGCGGGGGTAGTTGGCGTGTCCCGCATGGAAGGTGAAATAGTTTTCGATGATCCGGCGATTCCCGCGTCCGTCCAGGCTAAATTCGCCTGAAAGAACACGGCGGATGATATCCACGGGTGCCCCGATGTGTCGCGGGTCGGCCAGAGCGTCCGCGAGCTGATTGTGGTTGTCGGGCCGGTCGCACCACTGCGCGGCAGCATCCAGCGCGACGAGGAGACGCATGACTGTGTCGCCATGGCTCTCGGCCCAGTCGGGGCGCATGGCCAGCACCTTTTCCGGAGCGGAGGGCCAGATATCCTGCTTCGCGGCGACGATTCGGCCCACACCACGCTCGGAGGCCACCATGTTCCATGGTGCACCGACACAAAAGCCGTCTATCGCCCCAGCCGCCAGTGCATCGGACGTCATGGGTGGCGGAACGACCACCAGCCGCACATCCGTGTCCGGATCGATACCCCCGGCCGCAAGCCAGTAGCGAAACTCATAGTTATGGGAGGAGAAGGGATAGGTCATCCCGAGCGTCAGGGGCGGCTCGGCGTTTGCCTTCATCGTACGAACGACGAGCGCCAGCGCGCGGGCATTGTCCAAGGCCGTCGCATTATCCGCAAGACCCGCTAACTGTTGCATCCGGGCGAAGAGGCGTGTGGCGAGCGTTATGGCATTGCCGCCGCGACCGAGAGAGAAAGGCGTGATGGTGGGAGAAGGATTGGACCCGAGGCCCAGCATGGAGGCGACGGGCATTGGGGACAGCATGTGCGCAACATCGAACTGGCGGAAAGCAAGACGGTCCCGCACATTCGCCCAGGAGACGTCGCGGACGAGTTCAAGCTTAAGCCCCTCGCGCTCTGCAAACCCGAACTCCGACGCCACGATCAGGACCGAAGCGTCCACCAGTGGGATGAAGCCGGCGCGCAGCACCCGCGCGCCCTCGAGCGCTATCGATGCTGGGGCCGGCAGCCCCGGAGCTGGAGTTTCGCTCTTCGATACCATATTCATTTCCGCTCCTCAGGAGGTATTCCGCAGGCTGATCATCTCACAGCAGCAGTCGCGCTGCGGTCACGACGGTTTGCGCAATGTCTGCCATCTTCTTCTTCTCGTTCATGGCCGATTGGCGAAGAAGCGCGAAGGCCTCTTCTTCCGACAGACCACGCATTTTCATCAGGATCCCTTTTGCCCTTTCGACCAGCTTGCGCTCCTCAAGCGCGGAGCGAGCATCCGCCAGCTCCTGCCGCAGGCGGCTAAATGCGTTGAAGCGGCTGACTGCCATATCCAGGATAGCTTTAACCCGCTCCTTCTTGAGCCCGTCGACAATGTATGCCGAGACGCCGGCGTCCACGGCGGCCTCGATCGACGCGGTGTCGGCCCGGTCGACGAACATCGCGATCGGGCGACTGACGGTCCGCGTGAGCTGGAACAGGTGCTCCATCATGTCCCGGTTCGGGTTCTCGATATCGATGATGACGACGTCTGGCTGCAGTGTCTCGATGATCCGGGCCACGCCATTCACCTCGTGGATGACCGTTACGCGCGCGTGCCCCGCCTCCCGCAGCCCTTCCTCTATGATCGAGGCGCGAATGGCGTTCTCATCGATGACCAGAATGGTAAGCTCAGCCTGCACCATCCCCTATTGATGCCGCAGCGCAGCAAGCATGACAAGCAGGAATGAGCTATCTTTATGCACGCGCTTCTTTTGACTACATTTTGATCGCGCTGAACGCGATAAGAAGTGACAGCTAAATTCTCCGCAAGGGGAAGTCGCACTCCCTGTGGAGGCTCTGAAGATTCTGCCTGAGCTTCGGACTCCTCCTTCGTCGGTAGGCTCTACGGCTGGACCGTCCGCCAAACAGCCAACCACATATTGAGGGATGCCGTAGCTTTCAAAAGAGCCAAGAAATCCTCGACCGCCGCCGACTGCTTATCCTGCTGCAGCGGGAGCCGTATACTTGTGTGACCGCCGGGGCTTGATTGTCGTTAGGAAGGGTTCCCCCGCGACCGGCTGTTCGCCCAGGCTATCACAGCGTATGGGGTGCGGAGCCTGCTAGAAATGCGCTGCCGGGACCGGCAGGACACGATGAGCGACCGCCCAGGCAAGATGGCGTCTCGGGCCTGCGAAAGGATGGAAAGGAATGGGATTTGGTTGCGGGGGCAGGATTTGAACCTGCGGCCTTCAGGTTATGAGCCTGACGAGCTACCGGGCTGCTCCACCCCGCGTCACCTTTGTTTCGGGCGTTCTGCCCGGAAGGGAAGTGTTTGTTTTCGTA
>JAEWOP010000069.1 GCA_023399635.1 Pseudomonadota bacterium | reverse complement strand
CCCCCCCCCCCCCCCGCCCCCCCCCATTTCTCGTTCAGGCACTGGTCTTCAGCTCTGCATAGTCCGGAAATCGCTTCAAGAATGCCTCTGGCCAAGCCGCAAGGTTATCGCGCCCAGCGCGCCAGTTCCGGTCGTCGAACCGCAGATCGATATAGCTCAGGAGCGCAGCCAAGGCGAAATGCCCGCCATGCAGCTTCTTGCCCGTCTTTGGCAGATGGGCGTTCAGATGGTCGAGCCCGCGGCTCACCTTGTCCCACTGCTTGTCTATCCATGGCTGATGAACACGGTCTTCCGGTCGGCTTCGCCGCTCGTTCATGATCGCCAGCAGGCTGTCCATCATGCCGTCACACAGCGCTTCCAGCACTTCGGCATCTGTGCGCTTGGGGTCCTTCTTCGGATAAAGCAAGCCGCCGGACAGCCGGTCGAGGTAATGCATGATAGCCACGCTGTCATAAATCGGTTCTTCGCTGTCGCGAAGGAGCGTCGGAATCTTGCCGAGCGGATTGTTGTCGAGCAATTGGAGCGGGTTATCGGCTGTATTGACGGTTTCGGTTCCAAGATCGATGCCGGCTTGACGTGCGGCCATGCGCACCTTGGCGGCGTAAGGGGACGCGGGGGAGTACAAGAGCTTCATGGAAGTTTCCTTGGAATCTTTGTCTATTGGATCGGTGGCAGTTCGATGCGGTCCAGTCGGCAGCCGCCCTGGTCGACCTCGTGGCAGTCGCGAAACTGCAGGTCCTTTGTCAGGCAGATGCGGATTTCTTCCAACTGCCGTCCCTCACAGTTTGCCGCGATCCCCCGCTTCGTCATCCCCGGGTTTGCAGCAACGAACATCTGCTCGATCTCCTCGGCTGACCGCGAGAGGCTGGTCCTGCCGCTGGACAGCTCCTGCGGAATGCGAACCTGATCAAATGCCCGTCGGGTAGTGGAGAGGTAGTCGCGTTGGCTAAGGCCTGTGCAGCTTCCATGCTTGCGCCACTGGTGGCCGATGAGCCCCATCGAGGGCATGATGTCGAATATCGTTTCCCCAAGCGCCTGCGGCACCCGTTGTGGCTCGCGACTGGCGCAAAATTGCGGATAGCCGTGCTCGTGCTGTGGCCAGAGACCATGTACGATGAATGCGTGACGGCTCTGGCGGGAGCATTGCTGCGGGCTTCGCTGACCCTGTGACGATGCGCAATAGGTGGGGGACCACGAAAGCGACAGGACATAAAAGTCGAAGCTGGAAGGCTGCGCAACTGCGGCGACGGATGAGGCAGCCAGCGAGATCGCGACAAAAACTGCTCTACAAGGTTGATACAGCAATCCATTGCCTCCAAAGTAGACGAGTCAGCTGACGTCGAGCAGTCGCTGATATGCCTCGGAGGAGCGTAGATCGGCAAGACGGAATGACACTGAAGAAATATCTCTGGCCCGTGGTCGGTGCAGCAACGATAGCCGTTTGTGGCTGGCTTCTCTACAAGGAACTGCGTGGACTTTCACTGGATGATGTGTGGGATAGCTTGACCGCCATCTCCGGTCTCCACTGGCTTCTTGCGGCATTATCAACGCTTGTCGCCTATGCAGCGCTTGCGGGCTATGACCGTATTGCGCTCATGCATCTCGGTAAAAAGGTGAACCTGTGGTTCATCACCGTCTCATCCTTCACCACCTATGCGCTTTCCCACAACATCGGCGCCTCCGTCATCTCAGGCGGCGTTGTGCGCTACAGAGCCTATTCGTCCAAGGGTTTGAGTGGTCGTGAGATCGGTGCGTTGATCGCGCTGTGCTCGTTCACCTTCGCTCTTGGCACATTGGTATTGGCCGGGATGGTTCTGGTGTTAAAGCCACACATCACAGAGCGGTTCGGCGATGGCTTCGCAATCAGCGCATCTTCAGGCACGGGCTACGGCATTCTGGCCCTCGTGGCGGTGTATGTTGTCATCAGCTTTATGCGTCCCCGGTCGATCAAGATCGGCAAGACACAGCTGACCTATCCGTCTCCGCGCGTGGTCCTCTCCCAGTTGATCATCGGACCGCTGGAATTGATCGGGGCGGCTGGCATCATCTATTTCGCACTGCCGGAAGTCGGAAACCCCGGCTTCATCGTGGTCCTAGGCATCTTCCTCGTGTCTTTTTCCGCCGCCCTGATTTCGCATGCCCCCGGCGGGCTTGGCGTCCTCGAACTGGTCTTCGTCATGGGTCTGCCCGACATGGACCAGGCCGACGTAATCGCGGCGCTTCTCGTCTTCCGGCTCTTCTATCTGCTGATCCCATTCGCCATCGCGCTGGCGGTTATCTTTATTTTCGAACGGACCCAGTACCGAGCCAATCAGGCTTCCGCCAAGTCCTGATCAACCTCCTCGCCTCGCAGCCAGAAAGCCCGTTGGGACGCGAAACGATCGCGAGCCATGGCTTCCTTGAGGACAGGCAGCATCACGTGCATCTCCTCTTTCAGCGTGAACGGCGGATTGACGATCACAAGCCCCGACCCGTTGAGCCCCGTCGTTTCCCGGTCGCTGCAGACGGTCAACTCGGCGCACAGCATTTTCGGGATGTTCAGATCCTGCAGCGCGCGGTGAAAATCCTTGATCGGCGCACCCTTTTTCAGCGGGTACCAGAGGCAATAAGTACCACCCGGAAAGCGGCGATAGGCGGTCGCCAGACCCTTCACCAACCGCTCGTATTCGTCAGGCTCCTCAAATGGTGGATCAACGAGGATGATCCCGCGCTTCTCCTTCGGTGGCAGATGGGCGCCAAGCGCCAGCCATCCGTCGAGCTCTGTCACCCGCACCTGATAGTCGCCCTCGAACAGCCGTGCCAGGCGGTTGTAATCATCCGGATGCAGTTCCATCGCCGAAAGCCGGTCCTGTGGTCGAAACAGCATCCGTGCCAACCTGGGCGAGCCGGGATAGAGTCTGATGCCACCACCCGGATTGAGTTCGCGCACCGCCGCCAGGTATGGCGAGAGTAGATCAGCCGCCTGCGGCGGAAGTTCCGCCGCCACCAGCCGGCCGATCCCGTCCTGCCACTCCCCCGTCTTCTGGGCCTCTTCGGAAGAAAGATCGTAGAGGCCAATGCCGGCATGCGTGTCGAGCACGCGAAAAGCCTTGTCCTTCTTCTGCATGTAGAGGACGAGGCGTGCCAGGACCGCATGCTTCAGCACATCGGCGAAGTTGCCTGCGTGGTAGATGTGCCGATAGTTCATGAATGCTTCTGCCCCGGATGAATTAATTTGATGTGCCGCAGATCGCGCTTTTGGCGGCTTTATCCTTGGCATATAGAAAAGCCATGAATCTTGCGACCCCGATCACGGCAAAAGCCCCTCCGAATGTCACCCGCGTCGGCCACACCGTCTGCCCGCACGACTGTCCGTCCGCCTGCGCGCTCGATGTCGATCTCACGGCCGAGGGCAGGATCGGCCGCGTCCGTGGTTCGGCCGAGAACACCTATACCGCCGGCGTCATCTGCGCCAAGGTAGCGCGCTACAGCGAGCGCATCTACAATCCGAAACGCCTGCTGACGCCGAAGCGCCGCCTGGGCTTCAAAGGGGAGGGCGCTTGGCAGGAAATCTCCTGGGAGGCGGCGCTCGACGAAATTGCCGAGGCATTTGTTCAGGCTGAGGCGCGGCATGGTTCGGAGGCCATTTGGCCCTATTTCTACGCAGGCACGATGGGCCAGGTGCAGCGCGACTCGATCGAGCGCCTGCGCCATGCAAAGAAGTATTCGGGCTTCTTCGGCTCCATCTGCACCAACATGGCGTGGACCGGCTACGTCATGGGTACCGGTGCGCTGCGCGGGCCCGATCCGCGCGAGATGGCGAAGTCCGACTGCGTCGTCATCTGGGGAACCAATGCCGTCTCCACCCAGGTGAACGTGATGACCCATGCGGTGCGTGCGCGAAAGGAGCGCGGCGCGCCGATCGTCGTCATCGACATCTACGACAATCCAACGATGAAGCAGGCCGACATGGGCCTGATCCTGAAGCCCGGCACCGACGCCGCACTTGCCTGCGCCGTCATGCATGTCGCCTTCCGCGACGGATACGCCGATCGCGAGTACATGGCGAAGTTTGCCGATGACCCGGCCGGGTTGGAGGAGCATCTGCGGACCAGGACGCCGGAGTGGGCATCTGCGATCACGGGGCTGACGGTGGAGGAGATCGAAGCCTTCGCCCGCC
>JAEWOP010000067.1 GCA_023399635.1 Pseudomonadota bacterium | reverse complement strand
CGAGACGCGGTCGCCGATGGCGACCGAGGTCACGCCTTCACCGATGGCTTCGACAACGCCGCCGAACTCGTGGCCGAGGACCTGCGGGCCGTGGGCGCCGGTAAACGGATGCGGCTCGGTCGGGATGAAGATCGGGCCATAGCTGTATTCGTGAAGATCCGTTCCGCAAATTCCGACGAAGCGGTTGCGGACGATGACCTGGCCCGGTCCCGCCTGTCTCGGCTCGGGGATGTCCTCGAGCCGCAAGTCCTTTGCGGCGTGAAATCTGAGGGCGCGCATGTTTCCTCCTTAAGGCTGCTTTTCATGCCATCAGGAGGAGCAACCGCCGTGCCAGCCGAGCCGACCGTCGAGAGGGCTGGAAATCACAGCGTTTTCAAGGAGGGTGATGACGATTGCGCCACAGCTGTGGCGCAACAGGTGTGGCGGATGCCGCAATGAATGGCTCAGTGCGGACGCTCTATACCGAACCGTCTCATCCGGCGATGGAGCGTTGTGCGATCGATACCAAGACGGCGGGCGGCTTCGGAGACGTTGCCCTTGCAACTCGTGAGGACGGCACGCAGGTCTGCTTCGACGCTTTCGCCGACGCGCACGCTGGCAGGCTGCGACAAATGATCCGGCAGGTCCGTGATCTCGATCACACCATCGTCGCACAGTGCTGCGGCAAAAGCGATGGCATTGTCGAGTTCGCGGATATTGCCTGGCCAGCGATGGTTGAGAAGCAGCAGCCTCGCTGCGCCCGACAACGTCAGGCGGCCGTCCTTCGTATTGTGTTTATGGAGCAGCTGCTCGAGGAGCCACGGCAGATCCTCGCGTTCATGGAGCGGCTGTAACGACAGGACGGCGGCGTTGAGCCGATAATAGAGGTCTTCGCGGAACCCGCCTGCCGCGACCATGTTGGCCAGCGATCGATGCGAAGCGGAGACGACACGGAAACCCACCTTGCGAGCGACCGAGCCGCCGACGGGAAGCACCTCGCCCTCGGCGAGAACCCTGAGCAACCGGCTCTGGGCGGCATAGGACATGTCGCCGATCTCGTCGAGGAACAGCGTTCCGCCCTCGGCCTCCTCGATCAACCCCTTTTTCCCCTTGGCCAGCGCCCCGGTAAAAGCCCCCGGGACGTAACCGAAAAGTTCGCTCTCGATCAGCTGCTCCGGAATGGCGGCGCAATTGACTGCCACGAAGCGGCCAGAAAGCCCGCTCATCTCATGAATGATGCGGGCGAGATATTCCTTGCCCGTCCCGGTCTCTCCCTGCAGCAATATCGGCAGTCTGCTGGGTGCAAGTTTGATGACCTTGCGCCTGAGGTCGTCGATCGCCGGAACATTGCCGCCGAGCCTGTTGATCGCCGGCGATCGGCCGGAAGTGCGGGCAGAGGGCACGTTGCCTGTGCGTTGCTGCGGTTCTATGGCATGGGCAAAGAGCAGCGAGCCGTCTCGAACGGCGATCCGCCGTTCCTGGGGCAGGCTGGCCCGGGTCAGCGAGGCTAACTCGTCGAGCCCCGCATGGAAGAAGTCCGTAACGGGCTGGCCGATCAGAAGCTCGGGCGTGCGCCAGTCGAGACCGCGCGACGCGGCAAGAAGCCGGGCGCCGCCGTGGGTCATGCCGGTGATGCGCCCCGCACCGTCTACGGATATCGCCGCTTCCGGATCGACGTCGAGAAACTCCGGCGCTCCCGCAAAGCGCAGGACCAGATCGTGACGGCTGTTTGCCATGAGATTGGCAAGCTCGATCCGCCGGACCGTCGACGAGACGAGATGACGCGCCATGTTCTGGCTGGCTTTCAGGATTGGCGAACTGAGGAGTGAAATGTCGAGAACGGCCGCCAATGATCCTTGCGTATCATAGATAGGGGCTGCCGTGCAGGACAGGGGTGTGTGGGTGATGTCAAAATGGTCGGTCTGGTGGATCGTCAGGGCCTCGCCCGTGGCAATGCAGGCGCCCACCGCGCAGGTGCCGGCCCGGGGCTCGGACCACTCGGAACCGAGATAGAGCCCCGCTTTGCGCAGATTGTTGTTGAAGGAGGGGTCACCCAGGAATTCAACGGTGACACCAAGCCGATCCGACAACAGCAACACGTAATTCTGTTCGGCAACCTGCCGGTAGAGCCGCTCCAGGCCGGAGCGGGCGATGTGTACCAGATCTTCCGCCTGCTGACGGTGTTCCCGCAGCCGTGTTTCCGAAACGATCACTGCCTCGCGCGCCTGCGCCGGATCGAGCTGGTAGGCGTCCAGACAGCGCCGCCATGACTCCAGGACAACGGCGTCGCGGCCCGTGTTGGTTCCCTGTCCGACCCGCTCGATTTCCTTAACGTGGTCCGTAAAACCCATCAATCACCGGCCCTCGAAGGCCGCCTCCCGTGATCTGCCACAATAACATAGCCGCAATTATTCAGTGTGACCAATGCTTCGGCGAATGCCGGACATCATTTGGAACCTCGATCTCCGCGCGGGACGGAATGAATGATTTCCGTGGCGCTCTCGTTGACTGTCCAGTCAACTTCGGCCAGCTTGCTGAACTCTGGGCCTGCCGGCGCCGGCAATGTCGAGCACGCACCATGCAATCGCAACCGGCGTCTTAATCCTCCCGCAAGCAGCGGTGTGTAGTATTAGAGAATGAGAATAAGCGCGATCACCAACTGGGCTTACGGAGTGACAGTCGTCTTGACGGCTTTGTCTGGCGCGGCCTTCATCATGTCGTCTCGCAGCGCTGTCGAAGAGCGTGTCGCGGTGGAAGAGCATCTGACGCTGGATAGTCTGGCGGAAGACCTCGCACTTGGCGCAGAGGTCCGGTCCGACGAGGCCAGGCTGTTTGTCATGCGTGGCGAAGAACGTCATCTCAACGCGTTCCGGGCCGAAGATGGAAGCGAGCGAAGCCGGGAAGCCGCAGTTGATCAGCTCTTGTCGAAAGTGCTGCCGAAGGCCGAGGTCGATGCGCTGCGAAAGATCGAAACGGATGCGGACGCACTCGACAAGTTCGAGATCGCGGCGGTCGAAGCATTTCAGCGCGGCGAGAAGAGCGCTGCCCAGTCCACGTTGTTCGGCCCCGAGCATGAAAGACTGCAAGAGGATCTTCTGGCGACTGTCGCGCATTTTCGCGATTTGACGGCCGCAAGGACCGGATCGCAGTTGGCCGCGGCGCGAGCGCGTAGCGACTGGTGGAGCGTGATCGCCAAGATCATGCTGGGGCTGACGGGGGGGCTATTCTTGGCGGTGCTCTATTTCATCCTGAGACGCCGGATCGCCATGCCATTGGTGCGAATGAGCGGGATCATCGATCGGCTTGCAAAGCAGGATTATTCCGTCGAGGTGCTGCCCGACAGTCGCCGGGACGAGATCGGCGAGATGAACACCGCGATTGAAATCTTCCGGGCGAGCGGCATCGAGCGCGATCGGCTCGACGCGGAACGACGGGCAGACCAACAGACCAAGGACCTCATCCTGCAGATGATGCACCGCCTGCAGGCCTGCCAGAACCAGGGGGAGCTCGCCAGCATCGTCGCGCGCTTTGCGCCGCAAATCTTTCCCGGCATTGCCGGCGGCCTTTATATCCTGAACGAAAGCAAGAATATCCTCAACCGCAGTTCGGACTGGCTAGCGCCTGACAATGCCGGAGACAGTTTTCCTGCGTCTGCGTGCTGGGGGATGCGCCGCGGGCGGGCGCACGCCAACGGGTTCTCCGACACCGATGTGCCGTGTCAGCATCTGGATGATCCGGATGCTATCGCTCTTTGCGTCCCGTTGACCGCGCAAGGCGACATGATCGGGCTTTTTTACCTGGAAGAAAAAGAAGGGCAGGCGCTGCACCTCGATGCGTCACGGCTTTATCTCGAACTGATTGCCGAAAATGTCGGGCTTGCTATCGCCAATCTGCAGCTGCGTGAGAAGTTGACGCTGATGGCTATCGAAGACCCTTTGACCGGGTTGTTCAATCGCCGGCATCTGGATGAAAGGGTGCAACGTTTCGCGAGCGACCAATTAAAGACACCACTTGCCTGCCTGATGATCGATATCGACCACTTCAAGCGCTTTAATGACGAATATGGTCATGATGCCGGCGACAAGGTCATGCAGTATGTGGGCCGAACGCTTCGTGACACGCTGGGCGATCACGGTGAGGCTTACCGTTATGGGGGAGAGGAATTTACCGCGCTCTTGCCGGGGATGCTCAAGGGCGACGCTGCTGGCTTGGCCGAAAAAGTCAGAACGGCAGTAAGTGCTACAGCGATTTCCCATGTCGGGAAACTTCTTGGAATCGTAACAATTTCCGTGGGTGTGGCAACCTCGCCGGAGGCCGGGCCGCTGGACACGCTGCTGGCACGGGCGGATGCGGCCCTTCTGCTCGCCAAGGCACAAGGACGCAATAGAGTTGTGGCCTCGTGAATAACCGGCAACATCCGCGTCGGGCCAATTACAGCCATGACGGAAAGCGCTCACTTAGCTATGCCGTAACGATGGCTGAGCCTGCCCAGCTGCTCATGTAATCGATCCAGGACTGCGGTTTGCGTGCCAGCCCGCCGTTGCAGGAAGCCGATCTCTCTCAGGATCTGCGGATTGCCAAAGGCCCGCTGAAAGGCCCTCGGCTCCTGCCGGTCGGGATCACGGGCGGTTCCTCTGCTCCGTTAAAATCCGCTCTCGCAAAGCTCCCGCAGCTCGCTCGGACCGAGATGATCAAGTGAAAGCTCCGGCAGCAGGTCATTGTCTGCCTCCAGATTGTGTGCGACCGATGCGGTAAAGATGCGAACGCCTGCCTCGTGCAGGATCGCAGGCCGGTTGACTATGCGGCCGAGAAGCACGGTTGGGAGTAGACCGAACGGCACATCTTCGAAAATGTAGCGGCTTTGGATGGAGGAAGGGCCCATTCCGCCTCGTCCTTCACGATGCATCTGCTGGTTCATTTCGGAAACAGAGGCGAGGGGCACGTGGAAGGAGAGAGAAAAGTGTTCGCGAACTGTTTTGACCTCCAGGCCGAAGCTCTCGGCAATTGACAGTCGCTCGGCGTCGAGCGCCTCAATCAACTGACCGACCGCCGGTGTGACATGTTCGCCCTGTCCCCAACTCTCCGCCTTTTCCATCCTTGTCAGATTGAGCAATGCGATCCCGAGATGATTTTGAGGATTGAGGTTTGAGAGCGCGATGGCAAGCAAACCGTCACGTTCGACGAAGCGATCACCGAAGAGTTCAGTGCACAGGCTCCGACCCTCAGCGGCTGCCGACTTCGGCAGGGTGGCAAAGTCCACCTTCTGGCGGATGGTGTTGACGACGACGCTGCGCCCGTCGGTTTGGCGGCGGGCCGTCAGAAGCGTGGTCCCCCAAGCAATGATCGGCAGACGGAGTTGTCGTTCGGAAAGCCGCTTCGACAGATAGAGCGCTCCAAAGGAGCTATGGGAGCTGATGATGACGGGCAGTCCCGACCGCAAATGCGGCAGCGCCGCGTCGATGGCGGCACGATGACCGTTTGCAGGCATTGCAATGATGACCGCATCTGCATCCGCAACAGCAGTCTCGCAGGTTGCCGCGACCTCGACCGGACCGACGAAGTCCAACGCGCCGGTAGCGACGAGCGGTTCGCCTTCCGACAACGGCTTGGCACTGCGGCCGGAGGGCGACCATAGGCACGGATGATGCCCCGCATTGGCGAGGAAAGCCGCCATGCCATAAGCAATCGAACCCGCACCGAGAATGGCTATCCGCATGTCATCTGTCCTTTCGGTTGTAGGAGTGGACATGGCGCCACCCTCTGGTCTCTATCTTTCGCGTAGAACACAAACCGGTTCTGTACATTGCCCGCCGATCGTTGCGCAAATGCATCATTTTTTCTGGCGCGCCAGAGGCTGTGTTTTCGGTTCCCCTGCCTCATTTATCCGCGCGCCTGCCTACGCCCTCAGCAAATTCTGGCTCCTTCCAGTAAATGCATGTGCTGCACGAGCAAAAGCCACACCCCGAGGCTTAATTTTCTGCACAGTTCGAAGTCAGCAAGCCATCTTTTTCATCTTCCGCGTCCCAAACGAAAAATTTCTTTTGTCACTAGCAGACATCATGCGTTTAATGCACATTAAATTTGTCATAATGCAAAGGATGCATGATAGCGATGGAGATACGCGAACTGGAGGCATTTCTTGCGGTTATGTCCGCAGGCAGCATCACCGGTGCTGCGCGCCTGCTTGACCGTTCGCAATCCCAGGTCACACGTCTTATCCAGGACCTTGAAACGTCGCTTGGATTTCCGCTGTTTGATCGCAATGGCCCGCGCATAACGCCGAGTGACAAGGGGATCGCTTTTCATTCTGAAGCGGAACGCTTCATCAGCGGCATCGAGCATCTGCGCAATCGAGCGCAAAGGATCAGTCTCAAGGAGCCCGAACCGGTCGAGATCGCCGCTACGCCTGCTTTTGCCACGGGTATGGTGCCGCTTGCTCTCGCCGAACTACCGGAAGCCCTTCTTCCGCATACGGTCTTTTTAAGAAGCATGCCTGCCGAAGCCGCCGTTCAGGCGGTGCTGGGGCGTACCGCCGATTTCTGTGTGACGTCGCTCCCGGCCGAACAGCCCGGCCTCGAAGCGCACGGATATTTTCAGGGCCGCTGTGCAGCCGTTCTGTCCGTTCACGATCCGCTGGCCGCCAAGGATGTCATTTCCGTGGCCGACCTGGCCGGCCAGACAGTCATTACGCTTGCTAATCCGTTCCGTCTGCGTCGCCGGGTGGACAAGGCTCTGCAGGAGGCAAATGTTCGCGCACGACGGATCATAGCGACGAGCGCGGCGATGAGTGCGGTGCAGATCGCTTCGACCGGGATGGGGATTGCGATTGTCGAACCGGCAACCGCTTACGGTCCCCTGACCGCGGGCGTGACTGTGCGACCGCTCGACGTCGACATCCCGTTCCTCTGGGGAATCTTCTCGGCAACAGCGCGCCCGCTGTCGGCCACTGCCCAGGAGCTGATCCAGCTGATCATCCGTGTTGCTTCCGCACGCATGCCCGATTTCACCGCTCACGATCCTGGCGCATCAGGACGTGTTGCGGATGTCACCTATGGGGGAACCGTCGAAGGAGACGTTCCCTAAAAATACAAGTGCTCTGCCCATCAAACCGGTCAAACAAAAACAAGGAGATTGCCATGAAAGAGTTTAAAGCGACCCGTCGTTCCACCCTCAAGCTGCTCGCTGCCGGCTCTGGCATCCTGGCGGCGCCCAGCCTGATGCGCTCCGCCCACGCGCAGGGCAAGGTCGTCAATATCACGACATATGACAAGTTCGTGCCGCAGTCATTCATCGACCAGTTTCAGAAGGACACGGGGATCGAGATCCGCATCCGTCTGACGGACGATCAGGGCAAGCAATATAACATCCTTACGGCTGAAGGCGCCACGCCGTCGACCGATATCGTGACGGTAACCGGCCACCGGCTCTCCCAGTTCATCGGTTCCAACCTCCTTTCGCCGCTTGATACCAGCCGACTGAAGAATTGGGACAAGCTGGCGGCGGCTTACAAAGGCGCACCGCAGCTCACCATCAACGGCTCCACCTACGGCGTTCCGCTTTTGGCGGGCTTTGAAGGCCTGGCCCGTAACACGGAGTACACCAAGCCTTCCGATAGCTGGGGCATGATGTTCGATGACGAATACAAGGGGCTGACATCCTACATCATTTCGGACTTCCTTTCGCTCACCATGCTCTATCAGGGCAATGACGGTGATTATGTCACCTATGAAGGCAAGGAAGCCGTTGCCCAGGAAGCCACCAACAAGGCGCGCGACTTCCTGATCAGCCAAAAGGACAAGGTTCGCAAATACTACGATGCGGGCTCCGAGGTACAGCAGATGTTCCTGAACGAGGACATCTACGTTGCGCAGGCCTGGTCCGGTCCGACGTCCAAGCTGATCATGGACGGTCACCCCATCGAGCTGTCCGTTCCGAAGGAAGGCACCTACGGGTTCCTCTACTCCTTCAACGTGGTGAAGAACGGTCCGAATGCGGACGCTGCCTATACCTTCCTGGACGCTATCCTCGCCTCGCCGGAAATCGGGGCTGCCATGGTTCGGCAGTCGGGCTTCGCCTCGGCCTTTGATGGCGTCGACAAGCTGCTCAACGACCGCGAACGGGCCGCCATGGCGCTTCCACAGGACCAGATGG
>JAEWOP010000039.1 GCA_023399635.1 Pseudomonadota bacterium | reverse complement strand
GCATTGCAACCTGGACATCCTCCCAAGGGAGCGTGACCGGTACGACGCCGAAGCGGTTGAGGAACTGCCCGGCTGTCGGGAAGGTGAAAATGCGCAGGCCCTTGAGATCTTCGAGGCTCTTCAGCGGCTTGTTGGTGGCAAAGTTGCACGGGTCCCAGGCACCGGCGGAAAGCCACTTTACGCCGACCTCGCTGTAGGCCTCGTCCCAGATTTCGTTCAGACCGTACTGGTGGAACAGCGTCGGGACGTCCAGGCTATAGCGCGAGGCGAAGGGGAAATAGCCGCCGAAGACCTTTACATCGACGGGCGAGTTCATCGAGTCGTCGTCTGACTGCACGGCATCGATCGTGCCGGCCTGCATTGCGCGAAAGAGTTCGCCGGTTGGAACGAGCTGGTCGGCCGTGTAGAGCTCGATCTCCATCTGCCCTTCGGCGATCTTGTTGAAGGAATCGATTGCAGGCTTGATCACGTGTTCGGCAAGGGCCGGACCCGCATAGGTCTGCAGCCGCCAGCGGATCGGCGCCTGCGCCTTCACATAGGGTGCGGCCAGCATGGCCGGACCGGCTGCGGCAGCCGTGAGCCCCGCCTTCTTCAGGAATTGTCTTCTATTGGTCATGTCTGTTCCCTCTGTTGATGATTGATACAGTCACGCCGCACCGAGTTGTCCGGTGCGAAGCCGGCCCGTAGCCCGGGCTCTCGTGTTGGTGTTGCGAGCGCGCTAGCCGCGAACATTGACATGCTCCGGCAGCCAGAGTGCGATCTGCGGAAAGGCCATGATGATGGCGAGCCCGATCATCATGATGATGACGAAAGGCCAAACCGATCGGTAGATGTCTCCCAATGAAACCTCCGGCGGCGCCATGGCGCGCATCAGGAAGAGATTATAGCCGAAAGGCGGCGTCATGTAGGAGATCTGGCAGGTGATCGTGTAGAGGACGCCGTACCAGATAAGGTCGAAGCCGAGCTTGCCGACCAGCGGGATGTAGAGTGGCGCGACGATGACGAGCATGGCCGTGTCGTCGAGAAACATGCCCATCAGGATGAAGGACAGCTGCATCAGGATGAGGATCGTCCAGGGCGAAAGGCCCCAATCGTTGACCAGCAGTCCTTCGATGGCACGCACCGCGCCCAGCCCGTCAAAGACGGCGCCGAAGCAGAGTGCGGCGAGGATGATCCACATGAACATGCAGGTGATGCCGAGCGTCTGCTCGATAGTCCGCGTCAAGACGCCGTTGCCGAGCCGCCCCTTCACGGCGGCCACAACCAGAGCGGACAGCGCGCCGACCGCGGAGCTTTCCACGAGGCTGGTATAGCCCATCAGGAAAAGCCCCATCATCAGGAAGAAGATCAGGAACGGCAGGATGCCGGCGCGTAGCAGCTTCAGCTTTTCTGAGAGCGGAATGTCCCGCTCTTCCTTAGGGAGCACCGGACCCAGTGCCGGGTTCAGATGGCAGCGGATGACGATGTAGATGATGAAAAGCGCTGCCAGGAGCAGGCCCGGAAAGGCACCGGCGAGCCAAAGTTGGCCGACCGGCTGGCGGGCGATCATGCCGTAGAGGACCAGCACCACGCTTGGCGGAACGAGGATCCCAAGTGAACTGCCTGCCTGGATGACGCCGGTCACCATGGTCTTGTCGTAGCCTCGCTTGAGCAGTTCCGGCAGCGCAATCGTCGCGCCGATCGCCATGCCGGCGACGGAGAGGCCGTTCATCGCCGAGATGATGACCATCAAGCCGATCGTGCCGACCGCCAGCCCTCCCCGCAAGCCGCCCATCCATACGTGGAAGGCCTTATAAAGGTCTTCGGCGATTCCCGATTCCGAGAGGAGGAAGCCCATGAAGATGAACATCGGCAGCGTCAGGAGCGGATACCACTTCATCAGCTTCATCGCAGCCGAGAAGCCGAGTTCGAACCCGCCATTGCCCCACAGGATCGCGGCAGCAACGACGCCGACGAATCCGATCACGGCAAAGACGCGCTGCCCCGTCAGCATGCTGAGCAGCATGGAGGAGAACATGAAGAGAATGATCAGTTCTGCACTCATGTAAGCGGCCTCCCCAGCGCAACCGCCAGATCCTTGATGAAGATGGAGGTTGCCTGCAGGAGGGTAAGGAAGATGCCGATCACCATCACGATCTTGATCGGCGCCATGTAGGGCGACCAGGAAGAGTAGCTCGTCTCGCTGTACTGGATCGCGTAGTTGGTGCTGGATATGCCGCCATAGAGGAGGAAGAACAGGTAGGTGAACAGCATGAAGATGGTCACGACGTCGACAATCGCCTTGGTTCGTGGCGACCACCGGCCATAGGCAAGGTCCATCCTGACATGCGAGTCGAGCTGCAATGAATAGGCACCACCGAGCAGGAAATAGGCCGACATCACGAACTGGGCCATTTCCAGCGTCCAGAGCGAAGGCAGGAAGAATGCCTTAGACATGGACGACCAGAGAAGGATGCCCATCATCACGAAGATAAGGTACATGGTCACCCGACCGACACCGCGATTGAAGCGGTCGACAACGCGGACGTAAGTCTTCAGCACGTCAGGCATCAGCGCCTTCCGCTGCTAGGATATCGTAATCCAGCACCTTTCCATTCTCCCAGTCCATTCCACCTTGTTACGCGCCGCCATTGTTGTTGTTCTTGGTCAGCGTGCCAATGCTCTCCCTCAGCAACTCGCTGAGGAAATCTGCCGCCGCGCTCTGACCGGCCTCGTCGGCGATCAGGTCGTTACGAACTTCGATCATCACGTTCAGAAGGCCCGCAGGCAAGGCATGAAGTTCAAGCGTGTGCGTCACGCCGTCTGCCGGGCCGTAAGGCTCGTTCCGTTCGAGGCGATAGATCTTCGTGTCTGCCGCGGCCTCCAGCATGGCATCAGCCAGCCGGGCGTCGGTATCGTGAAGTATGCCGATCTCCACCGCCCGGTCCTGTCCGAAATAGACACGCGTGAAGCTGTGGACCGTCACGAGGACCGTCCGAAGCCCCGCTTCTCTTCGCCGTGCGATCTCGTCGCGGATTCGGCCCTGGAACGGGTGATAAAGAGACGTTGCCCGTAGCGAACGTTCCGCATCAGACAGGTTCTCGTTACCGGGGATGCGGAAAATTTCACTGACGTCACGTATGGCGGCGGGCGATTCCGGCGGCCGATTGCAGTCGTAGATGAGACGGGAAAACCGCTGGTAGATCAGCGCGGCATCAAGCTGCCTCGACATCAACTGCGCGACGGCAAGTGCCCCCGGATCCCACGCGATATGCGAAGAACGCGCGTCCTCCGACAGGCCGAGATCTCCATAACGCTCCGGCAGCCGAAGTGAAGCATGCTCACATACGAGCAGCACATCTCCGCAACCTTCGGCGTTCTCGACCGCCACCGGCTCCCCGTCGCTTTTCGTGAAGAATGTGGTTTCGCCTAGCATGACGCCCAGATGGAGAGTGAAACACGAAGAAGAGAATTCTTCATCTTTAGCCTTCCGTCAATGCGGGTCTGAAAAATTCTCTTCATCATCTCGGTTGACTCGCGAAACAAAAGAAGAGTTAAATCTTCTTCAACCGGCGAAGACCGGAAGGGAACAGCATCGGTGCCAACAGCCGCACACACCGTCTCGGATGTCATCCGCTCGAGCTACGACAGCCTGACGCGTGCAGAAAAACAGTTGGCCGACAGGATCTTGGAGAATTACCCGGTGTCTGGCCTGGGCAGCAT
>JAEWOP010000234.1 GCA_023399635.1 Pseudomonadota bacterium | reverse complement strand
GTGGGGTTTCTGTGGCAATTCGTGACAGTGCCTCCCGTAGAAGGGCAGCGGAAGGGATGATGCTGTCGGCTGCCGTATCGCCCGCGGTCTCTGCTACCCGTATCGAGCGCCCGTTCAAGCTGTTGGCCACGGCAAACATCGCTTCATCCGTCACATCATCTCCAATGGCGATGGGCCTACGCCCCGCAAAAGGAGCCTCGCTCAGATATGTCCCCACCGCTCCTCCTTTGTCGGCGCGGGCCGGCCGGATCTCGAACACCATCTTGCCGCGCTGCAAAGTGAAGTCTTTTCCTGCCTGCAACAGGTAGAACCGCATCAAGTCTTCCACCTCCGCTTGTCGCTCCGGCGCCTGACGGTAATGCGCAGCAACGGCGGCGCCCTTATCTTCAACCAGAACGCCCGGCCAACGAGCCGCAGCCGCTTTCAGCGCATCCTTCACGTCTTGGAACGCTTCCGTGGCCGAAACGCGATCAACGGTTCCGTCTGCAAGCCGCCGTTCCGAACCGTGCAGACCGGCAATGGGAAATTGGTGTGGGTGGAACAAGGCATCAGCGTAAGTCAGTGCCCGGCCCGTCACCAGTGCAAGCGCTCCGCCGAGTCGTTCGGAAACAGCTTGAAGATGGCGAGGAAGGTCCGGCGGAACAACGATGGCATCTGGCGTCGGCGCAAGATCAATGAGGGTGCCGTCGATATCAAGAAACAGCGCCCAACGCTCAGGCTCATCGGCAAGTGCTTTCACCAGCCACTCATGTGGTGGAAGAAGCGTGTCTTGAACAGCCTCAGGCTGCGAAGGGTCAGAAGGCAACATGCTCTGCTATTTAGACCGTACCAGCAAGGTGGCAAGGTCGGCACAGGGAAGCGGCATCAAAAGGGACCCGTGGCCCAGCGGGTGAGTTGCATGTGAAGCCGATGGTTCATGCACTGTTAACCCTATGCGGTAAATCTCTATGGCACGCGTATGTGCAAGAGCCGGAGCTTGAAACCATGTGCCGCTGGGCAGCCTATCGTGGGAAACCCATCTATCTGGAGGAGTTGGTCTCTTCTCCGGCACACTCGCTGATCGAGCAGTCTCACTGTGCCACACGTGCCAAGACGGCGACCAATGGTGATGGCTTCGGTATTGCATGGTACGGAGATCACGCAGAGCCCGGTCGTTACCGCGACATCCTGCCCGCCTGGTCGGACTGCAACCTTCGTAGCCTCGCACGGCAGATACGCTCTCCGTTATTTCTTGCACATGTGCGTGCCGCAACCCATGGCGCGACACGTCGCGACAATTGTCACCCCTTCGTGCAGGGCCGATGGTCCTTCATGCACAATGGCCAGATCTCCGGCTTCGATCGCATCCGTCGGCGGATGGAGGCATTGCTGTCCGATGACATGTTCCACGCCAGAACCGGAACGACGGATTCCGAGCTGCTCTTTTTGCTGGCGCTGGAGTTTGGTCTGGACAGCGATCCTCAGGGCGCGATCGCCCGTGCCATTGCCACTGTGGAAGAGCTATCGCGCAATCTTTGCGGAGACGTTCTCGTCCGCTTCACGGCAGCCTTTTCGAATGGAAGCGAACTCTTTGCCGTTCGCTACGCCACAGATAATCGACCACCTACGCTGTACGCCGCGCCTCTTGGCGGCGCATCAAGCTATTGCCTTGTCTCCGAGCCCTTGAACGACGAGGTCGATTGCTGGACGGAGATCCCCAATGGAAGCATCGTAGTCGTGAGCGATCGTGGGATCGTGGTCGAGCGCTTCCTGCCCGAAATGGCGGCCCGGGCGGCCTAGACCTCTCAAAAGTGCTGCGCGACCAGCGCTGCAAGCCGTTCTGCCACGGCGTCCTTGCTCATCTCCGGCCAGTCCTCCGTTTCCTTCGCAGAAATGATCTTCACGCGATTGTGGATGCCGCCCATGATCTGTGTCGCCGGGGAAACGTCGTTTGCCACGATGAGATCCGCGCCCTTGCGCTGAAGTTTTTGAAGAGCATTGCTTTCAAGGTCCTGCGTTTCTGCGGCAAAGCCGATAACCAGCCTGGGACGATGTGGATGATGCCCAACGATCTTGAGGATGTCCGGGTTCTCAGCCAGTTCCAGTGCAGGAGGGCCCTCGCCAGGTTGCTTCTTGATTTTCTGATCGAAGGCGCCCGCCACGCGCCAGTCGGCCACTGCAGCGACCATGACCGCGACATCGACCGGGAGCCGCGACTGTACGGCTTCCAGCATCTCCTCGGCCCGCTCCACATGGACCATGCGGACCCCGAGCGGATCGGGAATGGTGACGGGACCGGAAACCAGCGTAACGTCGGCGCCGAGCTTGGCAAGCGCTGCCGCGATGGCATGGCCCTGACGCCCGGAAGAACGATTGGCGATGTAGCGTACGGGGTCGATCGGCTCATGCGTCGGGCCCGACGTTACAATCGCTGTCCTGCCCGACAACGGCCCTTTTGCGCCAGCGAGCATGAGGGCGGCTTCCGCTGCTATATCGACAGGCTCGGCCATGCGGCCAAGGCCGGCCTCTCCGCTCTCGGCCATCTCGCCTCGCGTCGGACCGATAAACCGAACCCCGTCCTGCCGCAGCGTTTCAACGTTTCGCTTCGTGGCGGCGGCTTCCCACATCTTGGGGTTCATGGCCGGTGCCACCAGAACCGGGCGATCTGTCGCAAGAAGGATCGTGCTGGCAAGGTCATTGGCAAGCCCGTTTGCCATCTTGGCCAAGAGGTCGGCACTGGCGGGGGCGACCAACACCAGATCGCATTCGCGGGCCAGACGAATATGCCCGACATCCTGCTCGTCCTCCCGAGAGAAGAGGTCGACATAGACATGGGAGGCTGAAAGAGCGCCGACCGCAAGCGGGGTGATGAATTCCTGCGACGCCGCTGTCATGACCGGTCGCACTGAGGCACCACGCTCGCGCAGGCGGCGGATCAGGTCCAGGCTCTTATAGGCGGCGATGCCGCCGGAAATGATGAGGAGAATGCGTTTGCCGGTGAGTTCCATCTCAAAGCCCGTGTGGAGGGTGCGCCGAAGCTAAGGCTTTGCTGCGCATGTTGCAATCAGGCAGCAGGGCGTTGCGGAACTGGTTCCTTCTCCCGGCGTTTTTCCGGAGAAGGAGTATCTTCGCATGGCAAAGAAGAACAGCATTCCGAAGAAAGTCGCCGGATTCAAGGTGCCGAGGACTATCCGCAAATCGAAGGCTCTCAAGGCGATGCTCGGCAGCAAGACTGGCCGGGACATCCTTGGCAAGGCTTTGCTTGCCGGAGCCGCCGCCGCTGCTGCTGTGTTGGCGGAAGAGCGGGAGGACGTGGCAAAGGCGGGCAAGAAGGGTGCCCGCAAGGGTGCGCGCGCCGTTGGGATTGCTGGCGACGCTATCCAAAGCGCTGCCCATGCGGCCATGGGCGTCGTGACCGACTCGGCAAGCGCTTACCTGCCACGTGCCAAGGGCGAGACAGAGAACAAGGCAAAACATCGGGAGGACACGGATCGCCCTTTCGCCCACACCGCGACGCACTGACGACAGAGGTCGAAGATCAGCGTGTACGGCGCCGCGGCAAGCGTAGCAAGTTCGAACGTGTGGTGACGAAGCGATTTGGAAAGACGGCAAGCTCCCGGATAGGGACGGCAGCCTTCCTCTCAGCGCTACGCATACTGGTGCGAAAACACCCTGCCGTTGCTATGGAGATGGCGGGAGCTGGGCTCAAGAAAGCTGGAGCGACGGGCCTTGCCGAGATAAAGAGCCATCTTCATCCTGGCGGGCAGGGCGAAGCGAATCGCTAGTTCTGGCGCTCCGCTGTTGCAGTCGGCCGCGTGGTCAGCTTGAACTCAGACATCTCGGCAGAGGTCAGGTAGTAAAGCCGGTTCGGTGGGGTCTCAAGCGCGTTGATCCAGAGGCCAGCACCAATCCCCATTTCTTCCAGATGTCTCGCTATTCTAGCCGTAGTGCTTTGAGCACCAGACATTGCCTGTTCAGGAGACGGACGCTCTTGCCCGCCATTGAAAACCTGGTGGACGCCAAGCACGGCGTCCTTTTCTGCCTCGCGTGCAACGCCACCGGCAAATACGAGCGGGCATGAAGAAGCGCAGAGCGCTTTGGCGACAACCTTGGTGTCGAGACCTTTATCGCGGATGAGCTTGGACATTGCCAAAGCATCATCCACAGAGCCGCCAGGTGAATTCAGAGAGACGGTTTTTACATATTCTCCGCGAGCCTCAATCTCCTCGGCAAACCGAGCGGCGGCTCCAACATTGATAGATCCTTCCGCCCGAAGCGTACCCCCGGAGGTCAGGTCAAAGCGCATTGGCTGGCGCAGGACTTCCGGAGAACTATCGGGCTGGACCGGCGGCGCCTTCGGCACGCCATCCGTCAGGGCAGGGGGCAGCACGGGCGGATCGGTTCGAAGGGGGTCATGCCCCGGCACAGAAGCATTGGCGATGCTCATCTCGCGCACGTCGATCGCGACGAACGCTCCGGCTGCGACCAGCAGAGCAAAGAAAGCGTAGCGCATCAGGGCGCCGTCGTCTGTCCTGAAGAGAATGTCCCCCAGGCGCGTTGCAAGCGACGAAGGCTTCATGCCGAGGGACCTTTGCGTGGTGCTTTGGCGGTCACCTCAAGGCTTGTGATGTTGGAATGTTCCTCGGTCGACGGTTGCTCCGCCTCAGCTTGCCGGACTGCCGTTTCCACATCCATACCGTTCCGGCCAAGCACGCGCTGAACCTCAAGGGCCTCGATGAGCTCCGCGGCAGTGATGCGCTGGGCAAACGGAAGACGTTCCTCCTGTCGGCGAATGGCGCTGTGCACCACCGCCAGGATGAACACCAGAACGGCTGGAAGCAGATCGATGGAGATCGCGCCCGCCCAGGCAGGAATGAAGTCGGCGGCGTATCGCAGCACGGCCTCGGCCGAAGAAAGGGGCACGAACCGGCGATCCGCCACCGGTGCGCGCGCAAGGATGTCGTCTGCGGCTTGCGACAAGACCTGGGATTGCGAGGCAACCGAAGCACGAATTGTCTGCATCACCTGATCCTGACGATCGGCGAGATCGGCCGCCTGTCCATCGGCAACCGGGGCGATGAAGCCAAGAGACAAGTCTTCAGCCGCGCGTTTGACCGAGGGCGCAATGGAGGTTTGTTCCAGTGAGGTGATGACACCGGAGAGTGAAACTACCTCGGCGGAAAACTGGTCACTTCGTGGGGCAACGGCACCCGGAGCCGAAACCAGGCCGCGCATCGTCTCAAGATGAGTGCGTCCCTGGTCGAACAGCGTGGTCACGCGCTCGCGCGAGGCAGAAACCCCGGCCTCAAGCTCGGTCAACTGCGCCGACATTTGTGAAAGAAGCTGCACGACGCTCCCAGAACCCGTCGTGCCTGTCAGGGCGCCGGAAACGCGCTCATCCTCGGCAAGCCGAGCAAAACGTTCGGAGGTGCGCTGGATGTCGGGAAGCAGGCTTTGCGCAGCAAGCGCATTCTGGTGTGCCTGGTCAAGATCGGCGGTATAATCCTCCAGCGTCTCGGCCAGGTGCTGCTCCAAAGCGGCCGATCCGGCAAGGGCTGCTGCATTCAGCCAACTCGACATGGCAATGATCATGGCGCAGCCAAGAGCCATCACGCCGAGCATGGCTCCGCGTGCAGCGGGACCCACAACGTGGGGATAGAAACGCGCCATGTAGGACCAGAAGGCATAGATCGCGACAGAGACCGATGCCGAATAGATGATCGCTGCGAAGAAGACGGCCGTCGCCGAACCGTCCAGCAGGCTGCGCACGCCGAGATAGGTGTAGACGCCGGACGCCAGTGCAAGAACGGCGAGCGCAAAACGCGTCATGGTTTCGACGGCGACGACGCCGTCCTGCAAGCGATGCGATGCGCCAAGCGCCATTGGGGATCTCCGAAAGGAAAGAATTCCTTAACAAAGTCCGAAGAACGGGGCGAAATGAAGGCTGCAAAGGAAACGTGGCGCCCAGTCTTCCTGCGGGGGTCGCTCCGTCGCTACCCGAGTGTAAAGACGAGATAGACGAGGCAGAGTGCGATGACCCACAGCGCGACGCGGCCTGAACGGCTGTGGCGGGCTTCCGACTTCCCGATCGCCTCTGCAGTCTGCGGATCAAATCGCAAGCCATGCTCGCTCATCACGACCAGTTCGTGATGCAGCTTTTCCGTCTTTGCCGCGATCTCCGGCAGTGCCTCGGCGAGCTTTACCGCCGCTTTCACACCGTCACGAAGGTCATTCATCACCCGTTTCGGTCCCCGATGGGCGGGGATCCAATCCCCGACGACCGGTTCGGCGGCTTTCCACATGTTGAAGCGCGGGTTGAGAATGCGTGACACGCCCTCGACCACCACCATGGTCTTCTGCAGCAGGATAAGCTCCGGGCGCGTCTCCATCTCAAAGAGATCCGTCACCTCGAAGAGGAGCGCGAGAAGCCGCGCCATGGAAATGGTTTCGGCTGGCTGCCCATGGATCGGCTCACCGATCGCGCGGATGGCCTGAGCGAAGCTCGCGACGTCATGGTGAGACGGAACATAGCCAGCCTCGAAATGCACTTCCGCGACTCTCATGTAATCGCGCGTGATGAAGCCGTAGAGGATTTCGGCGAGAAACCGCCGTTCCTTTCTCCCAAGACGGCCCACGATTCCCATGTCGACCGCAACGATCGTCCCGTTCTGATCGACGAACAGGTTCCCGGGATGCATGTCGCCGTGGAAGAAGCCGTCACGCAGCGTGTGGCGCAGGAAGGACTGGATCAACGTCTCGGCCAGTCGGTCGAGATCGTGGCCGGCCGCGCGAAGGCCTGCCAGGTCCGACATCTTGACGCCGTCGATCCATTCCATGGTGATCACGTCGCGGCCCGTACGCTCCCAGTCGACCTGTGGCACGCGAAAGCCCGGATCATTACGGGTATTCTCCGCAATTTCCGAAAGGGCGGCGGCCTCGAGACGCAGGTCCATCTCGACCTTGGTGGTCTGTTCAAGAGTGCGCGTGACTTCGACTGGCCGCAGGCGCCGGCTGGAGGGAACGAAGCGTTCCTGCATCCGAGCCAGGAGGTACATGCTCTCGATGTCGTTGCTGAAGCGCTGCCGAACGCCCGGCCGGACAACCTTTACGGCCACCTTCTTGCCGTCGACCTGCGCCGGATGCACCTGAGCAATGGAGGCCGCCGCGATCGGCTCCCCAAAATGGGAATAAAGGTCGGGGATGGTGCGGCCCAGCGATCCTTCCACGGCAGCCCTGGCCAGATCCGTCGGGAAAAAGGCCATGCGATCCTGCAGCATGGACAGGTCGAGCGCCCAGTCGACACCAACGACATCCGGCCGCGTGGCAAGGAACTGGCCGATTTTCACATAGGAAGGACCGAGCCGGTCCACTGCGCGGGAAAGACGGATGCTGCGCGCCTGCTGCTTTGCCCGAAACCGTGCGAAGGGCTCCGTCAGCGATTTCAACAAGCCGATGGCTGGCGGCATGTCCTGTGTGGGAAGAGCCGACACGACCCCCTCCCGGACGAGCACCCAGCCGACGCGTGCAAGGCGGAAATAGGCGCCAATCGTACTCATGAGCCGTTACTACCTGTTCCGCGGCATGCAGTAATCATTCGCTCAGAGCTTCCAACCAGAATGGAGGGCTGCGATCCCGCCGGTGTAGTTGGTGTAGCTCACACGGGAGAAGCCGGCGCCACGGATCATCTGGGCAAAGTTCTCCTGGTTGGGAAACTTGCGGATCGATTCCACCAGGTATTGGTAGGGCTCGCTGTCGCCTGTGATCATCTTGCCGAAGCGCGGAATCGCTTTGAACGACCATTCATCGTAAAGGCGGTTCAGCATCGGCATGTCGACCTCGGAAAACTCCAGAACGAGCAAGCGTCCACCCCGCTTGAGGACCCGGTGAGCTTCCTTGAGAGCGACGTCGATGCGAGGTACGTTTCGAATGCCGAAGGCAATCGTATAAGCGTCGAAAGAATTTGCGTCGAACGGCAACTCCTCGGCATTTGCCTCAACGAATGTTAGGTGATCCGAGAGCCCCCGCTTGGCAGCACGTTCTGCGCCGACGGCCAGCATTGAGCCGTTGATGTCCAGCACAGTGGCGTGCGCCTTTCGGCCGGAGGCCTCGACGATGCGGAAGGCAATATCACCGGTACCGCCGGCTACATCCAGCACCCTGTAGCTTTCCTCCTTGCGTGGATTGAGTGCCGCGACCAGCGAATCCTTCCACAGGCGATGCAGCCCGCCAGACATCACGTCGTTCATGATGTCGTAGCGCTTCGCCACCTTGTGGAACACATCGTTGACGAGGGGCTGCTTTTCTCCCTCTGCCACCTGGCGGAAGCCGTAGGAGGTTTCCATGCCGCCATCGGCAGAGGTGCGCGCTTCGCTCATCGGGAACTCCTTGCTCGTCTTCTGGCCCGCGACCATAGCGAAATCGTCTCCGCCTCGCTATCTGTGCCGCAAGCGCAGGGGAGCGGTGCGACGTTCGGCCCCGGTCTATAGACCAGCGGCTGAGGCGTTGGAACAGGAAGTTAGGAACTCATGCCCGAATTGCCAGAGGTGGAGACGGTCAAGCGTGGACTGGCGCCAGCGATGGTGGGCGCGACAATCGACAGGCTAGAGCTCCGCCGTGCTGATTTGCGCTTCCCCTTTCCCGATAATCTCTCCGCCGTCGCAGCCGGAAAGCAGATCCTTTCCCTTGGCCGGCGTGCGAAGTATCTGCTGATCGACCTGGAAGACGATCAGACGATTATCGCCCATCTAGGAATGTCAGGTTCCTTCCGCGTCGAGGAGGACGAGGCGAGGATTGTCCCGGGGGAGTTTCATCATCCACGGTCGAAGGATGAGAAGCATGACCATGTCATCTTCCACCTGAAGACGAATGGTGCCGCCTTGCGCGTCATCTACAACGACCCTCGCCGGTTCGGCTTCATGCATGTGTGGAAACGGAGCGAGCTTGACACCTACCCGGCTTTTGTTGGGCTGGGACCGGAACCCACCGGCAATGCCCTGAACGCGGGCTATCTGGCACAGCGGTTGGCGGGCAAAACTCAGCCACTAAAAGGGGCCTTGCTCGATCAGAACGTCATCGCGGGTCTCGGCAATATCTATGTATGCGAGGCACTGTGGCGCTCGCATCTTTCGCCGCTCAGAAGCGGGAGCTCGCTCGTGGCGCCCACTGGGCGCCCGAAGAAGGAGCTCGTCGCGCTGACGGAGGCGATCCGTGCCGTTATTGCGGACGCCATTGCCGCGGGTGGTTCCTCCTTGCGTGATCATATCCAGACCGACGGTTCGCTCGGATATTTCCAGCACTCCTTCTCCGTCTATGATCAGGAGGGGCAGGCTTGCAGAACCCCGGGCTGCGGCGGTACGGTCG
>JAEWOP010000195.1 GCA_023399635.1 Pseudomonadota bacterium | reverse complement strand
CCGAACGTGTCATAGGGACGATTGCGCTCGACGACCGAAATCTCGTGCGCAGGGTTCTGCTTCTTCATCAGGAGCGCGAAATAGAGCCCCGCCGGGCCGCCGCCGATGCAGACGATGCGCATGAAGCCGTTCCTCCTGATGTTCCCATTCTTTTATTTTAAGTTTAAACTATATGGCCTTCGAAGCGGTGGTCAAGACATTTGTGGGAGAGCAGCCGCGATGCCCCGCATCCTTTGACAAGCCGCGGGTGGCTCCGTAACAGTCAAACGAGTGGAGGGGACGAACACGCCATGGTGGACGACGAAGCGGCCAGCGCTGATCTGGAGATGATTGTGCATGGCCCAAGCGGCCGCAACAAGCCTGAAACAAGGCTTTGGCTGCGAATGCTTTCCACCACCAGGCTGATCACCAACGAAATTCGCCGCCGTCTACGCGCCGAATTCGGCGCCACATTGCCGCAATTTGACTTGATGGCGCAGCTCTATCGGGAGAAGGATGGCCTTCGGCTGGGTGAGCTCTCCAAGCGCACCATGGTCACCAACGGGAACGTGACGGGGCTTGTCGAACGCCTTGAGGCGGATGGGTTGATCAGGCGGGTCACGCCGGACAAGGATCGTCGTGTTACGGTGGCGCAACTCACCCCAGTTGGGGTCGATCGGTTCCTCGTCATGGCCAGCGCTCATGAGGAGTGGCTGCGTGAGCTGCTGGAGGATTCCGGAGATGAAGTCGTCCAGTCTCTTTGGGTGAACATTGGCCGGCTCAAGGCCTCCGTTGCCAGCCATCTGTCGGGCCCGGACCCGGACTAGCATTGCCGTCCGGACCACAGGGAAAACCGCTGGGCCGAACGACGTACCGCCTGCCTAGAACAGTGCGTCCATCAGATCATCGTCTGCGCTCGTGGTAGCCGCAACCTGCGGTGACACGCTCGACGAGCCGAAGATTTTCGCATGCAGCTCACGCTCGGGCGCCATGGTGTAGAGCTTCAGGATCCGGTCGCCGACCTCCGCAAGGGCGTCGCGGCCCCCGACAAAGATGGGCGTGCTTGGTGCAGCTCTCATCTCATCGGCGCAGCTGCGCAGGATATCGCCAAGCTCATTGTCAAAGTCCAGGCGCGCAAGATGCATTGTCGTCTGCTCCTCTGCAGTTTCGCTCTGTGCAGTCAGACGCAGAAGCCCTTGATCCATCTTCTCCGCCGCTTGCCGGATTGCGGTAAGGGCTCCGCAAAGGCGCGCGTCCAGGGAGCCATCAGCTCCCTCGTCCTGCGAGGAACGCAGATGGTCAGCCGCCTGCTGCAGACCCTGCAGCGCAACCAATATGGTTTCCGCAGTGGCATCGAGTTGGGCCGCGAAGTTTCGAAGTTCGGCAGCGACCACATTGATCGCCTTGCCATCCTCCCCAACGCGGCTGCATCGGAGGTTCGTGTTCAGCGCCATGTAGTGGATGTCGGTGCGAACCAGCTGTATCATGCCGATCGCCTGCGTAAGTTCCGCTACGGTTTCGGCAGTGCCGCGGCTGATCTCGGCTGCCTCCGCGGCGACGGCTTCTACCTGCTGGACCGCCATTCGAGCGTCATCGATCGCCCGCTCCAGGCTGCGCAGAACCTGGCCACCTCCCGTATCATCGCCCTCGCTCATCAGCTGCCGCAACGTACCGATTTCCCCCAGGTCGGAATGGAAGCTCTGGACCGTTGAAACGATCTTCTTCGTCTCACGAGCGAAATCACCCGAGGACTGAGCAAGCTGCAGCGAGACCAGTTGCTTCACGGCGGTGGCAAGCGATTGCTGGTCCTCCTCCGAAAGGCTGTGAAGGTGCTCCTCCATCACTGCGATGGCAGACTGGCAGTGTTCAATGCGCTGGCGGGTGGCATCGCCTATCTGCATGGCTGAAAGGGTTGAACCGAGTTTGGTCTGGATGCGCGCTGTCACGGCCTTGACGCTTGCGGCATGGGCGGAAAGTTGCTTGCGATGATGCGCGATCCCTTCTCCGCCATTTGTCAGTTCAGTGACGATCGCCGGGATCAAGCCGCGATAGCTCTGCAGGATCGATGCGCCCCTGCTGATCACCGGTCCCAAACCTTTGCCCAACTGATCCAGCTTGTGCGACAGGTCGTCTACCTGCTGCCTGCCATCTGCGATGCGTTGAAGGATCTCTTCGGCGAATCCGGCGAATTCCGGAACACCGGCGCCCGTGATCTTCGCCGTTACTGCAAAGGTGCGCAGATATCGCAAAGTCTCCTGCATCATTGCAACCTGCGGCCGGAGGCCTTGCTGTGCGTCTAAGATGGCCCGGAAGCTGTCTTGCCGGCTCGCCTCGAGGTCCGTCAATTCCGACAGGCGGCTTCCGGTGGTTTGAAGCTCGACAGCTGCCTGCTCTGCGGTTTCTGCATCGAGCGAGGTGGAAAGGTCGTCCAAGGAACGAACGAGCGCATTCAGCACATCCATGATCGCTAAGATGGCATTGCCGCCATCGAGAAACCGCTCTTCGATGCGCCCACGAGCTGCTTCGAGATTCTCAACCACCGAAGCCAGATCCGGTTCTGGAAAGGCTTCGGCGGGCATTTTCAATAGAGTTACAGCCACTTTCCCTCGCATCAGCGGCACGATGCCACCTCGATTGAGGCCGATCGCTCGCTCTTCTGTTTCTTTCTGGATCACCAGCGGCCCTACGCCACCTGCGCCAGAGATGAACAGCAGCCTTCACCGGCGAAGGTTAATCGCCCGACAATCCCGCGAGCGAAGCGATAGAGCTGGTTAATGATTGGATGGTGCAGCAGTGCGAGAAAACGCGTCCCATAACTTCCTCCCAAGAAGTGAGCCTTTCATATTAGGAATGCCTTAACTACGGGAAGCCACCTTCGTAGACGAACTCACTCTGCCATTCAAGGCGATCGGAAGCCGACATTGTCCGCCTCAGAACCCGCAAACAACCTTCTTGCGCTGCCCGAGAACTTAACCGTCCGGACCACGAATGACGTGAAGGAGATTCTGCTCCACGCGCTCGATACTCACGCGACAGTCAATCTCGACATACCCGCCCAGGCGACGATCGACCTCAGCTTCATTCAGATCGTCGAGGCGGCTCGGCTTTATGCAGACAAGTGCAAAAAGCTCCTCTCGCTCCACCGGGCCGCCGATGGTGCTTTGCTTACGGTCCTGAATCGCGGCGGGATCGTTGAAGGCATGGATCTCAACGACAAGCAATTTTGGCTCCATCAGGGAGAAACGCAGTGACTGCCAGCATCCTCACCGTAGATGATTCAGCCAGCATCCGACTGACAACCCGCGTAGCCCTCACCAATGCCGGATATACTGTAACGGAAGCTGTCGACGGGCAGGACGGGCTGGCAAAGCTCAATGCAGGCCAGTTCGACCTCATCGTCACGGATCTCAACATGCCCAATATGGACGGGCTGACGATGATCCGGGAGCTGCGCAAGCTGCCAGCGCATACCGGCGTCCCGGTGATATTCCTGACGACGGAATCCGATGCCGACATCAAGCAGGAGGCGAAGGCTGCCGGGGCGACTGGCTGGCTCACCAAGCCGTTCGACCCGGAAAGCCTCGTTAAAATCGTCCGCAAGGTCCTCGGCCGATGAGCTTTCCTGATCCGATTGCGGTTTTCAGGACTGAGGCAGCCGAGCTCCTCGAACAGATTGAGGCGGGCCTGCTCGATCTCAATGTCGACCTTGGCGACAAGGATCAGGTAGACGCCGTCTTCCGCGGCTTGCATACCCTCAAGGGTTCGGGCGCGATGTTTGGCTTCGAAGCTCTCGCCGCCTTTACGCATCACTGCGAAACAGCCTTCGATCGCGTTCGCAAGGGAGAGGTGCCCGCAACCCATGATCTGGTCTCGGCAGTGCTGGGAGCCAAGGACCATATGCGTCTGCTTGTGGAAGTGCCTGCTGGCGACCACGAGGCAGTCAGCGAAAAGCTTCTTACCGAGCTTCGCCGGGCGGTGGATGGCGCAGGCAAGCCGGTCCCCAGCGAAGAACCACCTGAAACGCATTATTCCATCCGTTTCTCACTGCCTGCGAACGCGATGGCGAATGGCACGAATCCGCTCGGTCTGCTGGACGAATTGCGCGAACTAGGCGAGTGCAAGGTCGTCGCGGATCGCTCAGCGATTCCCTCCCTGGACCTCCTCGAGCCGACAGACCTGCATCTGACGTGGAGCATCGAGCTTACAACGAGCCAGCCGGCGTCGGCGATCGACGATGTCTTCATCTTCGTCATGGATGACATGCAGCTGGAGGTGATCAAGAAGGCTCCGGTTTCCGCAAAGCAAGCGCCACCGGTGCCCGAGATACCCACCACGCCTCCTGAGCCGACCTCTGTCGCCCGTCCGGCCGCAGCAAACAGCCCGGCCGCTGCAGATCCGAAGGCCGCCAAGGCTGCGGAGAATGTCCGGGTGCCGGCCGAGCGGTTGGACGAGTTGATGGACCGGGTGGGCGAGCTTGTCATTGCCCAGTCCAGGCTTAGCCAGCTTGCAGGCGGCAGTGGCGACCTGCAGCTACGGGCAGTCTCCGAAGACGTCGAGCGCCTTTCGGGGGAATTGCGCGACACGATGATGGTGCTGCGGATGGTACCTGTCGCCCAATTGTTCGGCCGGTTCCGCCGATTGGTGCACGACCTTGCGCATGAGACTGGCAAGGCAATCGAGCTCGTTACCGAAGGTGAGACGACCGAGGTGGACAAGAGCGTCATCGAGCGCTTGGCGGATCCCTTGGTGCACCTGGTGCGCAACTCCTGCGACCATGGACTGGAACCTGCCAAAGAGCGTCGTGCCGCCGGCAAGCCTGATGCAGGCAGGATTTTCCTGTCGGCACGCCAGCAGGCGGGCGAGGTGATCATCACAATCAAGGACGACGGGCGGGGCATCAACAAGGATCGCGTCCGGGCAAAGGCAGAAGCCTCCGGGCTTATTGCGGCCAATGCCAGCCTGACCGACCAGGAACTCTACCAGCTCATCTTCCAGCCCGGCTTCTCGACAGCCCAGGAAGTGACCAATCTGTCCGGCCGAGGGGTTGGCATGGACGTCGTGAAGCGCACCATCGACGCCCTGCGCGGCACGATCAATGTGGTGAGTCGTCCTGGCGAGGGTTCGGAGATCTCCCTTGCCATCCCCCTGACGCTTGCCATCATAGACGGGCTGCTCATAAGGGTCGGCACGGGTCGCTACGTCATACCGCTTTCGGCTGTCGAGGAATGCCTGGAACTGTCGGTGGAAGACGACATGCGCTCTCGCGGCCGCAGCTTCATCTCGCTGCGAGATAGCCTGGTGCCCTTTATCCGGTTGCGGGACCTTTTCCACACTGGAACGAGTCCGGATCCGTTCCAGAAGGTGGTGGTGATTTCCACCGGGTCTGAACGGGTCGGCCTCGTTGTCGATCAGATCATCGGGGACCATCAGACGGTGATCAAGAGCATGTCCAAGCTTCACCACGATGTTGGCACCTTCTCCGGCGCCACCATTCTCGGCGACGGCAACGTCGCTCTTATTCTCGACGTCGGTCATCTGGTGTCTGAAGGGCAGCAGCAGGAGGCGCAATTGCGAGCAGCGGGATGAGCGAGGCAGCCAGGATACTTCCCGAGGAACTCTGGGCAGGTCGCGATGAGATCGAAGTCGTTACCTTCGACATCGCCGGCGAAGTTTTCGCTCTTGAAGCGGCGGCCGTGCAGGAAATCCTCGACCTGCTGCCGGAAACCTCCGTGCCGGGTGCCAAAGCCTTCGTCGGAAGCGTCATCAATTTTCGCGGCAAGGTCATTCCGCTGGCGGATATCCGGCTCGCCTTTGGAATGGAGGCGACGAAACCCACTATCGACAGCCGCATCATTGTCATCGAGCTGGAGATCGAAGGCGAGCCGACCCTCACAGGCATCCGGACCGACAAGGTCCACGAGGTGACGACGCTCGCGCGAAGCGCTGGGGAACCACCGCCGAGTGTGGGCATGCGCTGGCGTCCCGACTTCATCGATTGCCTGGTCAGGCGGGGAAGCGACTTCATCATCCTTCCAAACCTTCAGGCCATTTTCTCAGCCGACCACAACCACCGTAAAGCGGGATCCGGCAGCATTTAAGTCCGAAAAGGCGAGTTCATGAGAGCGACAATAAAATTCAAATTGGGAGCCGCTTTTGGCTTCGTCATCCTGATGCTGCTGGCAACCGCCGGCTACGCCATCCTCAGCTTGAGTAATCTCAACGAAACGCTCGAGAACGTCATCCAAGGTCCCGCGGAGCGGCTGAGGCTCGCCCAGGAACTGAGCAATGAGCAGTTGCAACAGATCCGTCAGCAGAAAAACCTGCTGATGGCGTCCAGTCCGCAGGAGATGCAAAGCTATATTGCCAAAAGCGACGAAGCGCGCAGCAAGTTCGACAGCGGGTTCAAGAGCGTCCTGACACTGGCGACCGAGCAGGGCATGATCTTGTGGAACAAGGTCGAAGGCTTCACTGCGGACTTCCGCAAGCAAGATGATCGTATCCGCACGATGATGCTGGCGGGCAACAGCGCGCTAGCCGCGCAGGTTTCCGCCAATGAAGCCCGTGCAGTGACAAACGAGATCGATGCGCTGCTGGTAGAAGTCGTCACTCTGGAGCAGAGCCGGCTGAAGCAAGCCGACGCCGATGCTGACATTGCCTATCAACAGACCCGCATGATCATGATCACGATTGCAGCGGTTGCGCTCCTGATCGCCGTCGCCTCCGCAGTGTGGATCGCAGTCAGCATCAACCGCGGACTGAAGAATGCCAGCCAGGCTGTGCAGAACGTCGCTGAAGGTGATCTTACCCGCTTTGCCGATATAACCACCCGCGACGAAATTGGTGACATGCTGGGACACGTCAACACGATGATCGAGCGACTGCGCGGCGTGGTTGCCGATGCGTTGGGTGCCTCGGACAACGTTTCCTCAGGCAGCCAGGAGCTTTCATCGAGCTCTGAAACCCTGAGCCAAGGCGCGACAGAACAGGCATCCGCTGCCGAAGAGGCCTCCGCCTCGATGGAGCAGATGGCAGCCAACATCAAGCAGAACGCCGACAACGCCGCGCAGACGGAGAAGATCGCGCGCCAGTCCTCGCGTGATGCGGAGACTTCGGGTCAGGCCGTCAATCGCGCGGTCGGTGCCATGCGCACCATCGCGGAGAAGATCTCGATCGTGCAGGAGATTGCACGGCAAACCGACCTTCTGGCACTCAATGCTGCCGTTGAGGCCGCCCGCGCCGGCGAACATGGCAAGGGCTTTGCCGTCGTCGCTTCGGAAGTTCGCAAACTCGCAGAACGTTCGCAGGCTGCGGCGGCCGAAATCAGCACCTTGTCCGGAGAAACCGTTCAGGTTGCGACGGAAGCGGGCGAGATGCTGAACCGTCTTGTCCCGGACATTCAGAAAACCGCAGAGCTCGTTTCAGAGATCTCGGCTGCCTGCCGCGAACAAGACATCGGTGCTGCCCAGATCAACGAGGCAATCCAGCAGCTTGACAAGGTAACCCAGCAGAATGCGGGGGCATCGGAAGAGATGTCAGCCACATCGGAAGAGCTCGCTGCCCAGGCAGAAGAGCTGCAAGCTTCCATCGCCTTCTTCCGGGTTGATCAGTCGGGTGGAAAAACGACAGTCGCGGCTCACGCGCTGCCATCCAAGACCGTTTCGAAACCTTCCGCCCGCCCTGCTGTCGCCCCGAAGCGCCAGACACCGGAGCACCCGGTAAAATCGCAGCAGGCCCGTGCCAAAGGCTTTGCCCTGGATATGTCCATGGGTGGTCCTGATGCGGATGACATGCATTTTCGCGAAAGCGCCTGAGATTTGGCCGGGCCTGTCCTCAGGCCCGGTTTTCGTCGCATGCAGCGGCGGATGATCCCGTTTCGGGATGCTGTGGGAGGTGAATGGAGTCGCCCGTCCCGGCAAAGCGTAATCATGTACTGCTCCTTGCAGTTGCCAGAGAGGACTCCATGCGGTTCACCATCAAGCTGAAACTCGGCCTTGCATTTGGCCTCCTGATCCTCATGAGTTGCGGCTCCGCCGCATTCGGCATCCTTGGTGTCCGCGACATCAATGCGGTTCGCAACGCGATGGTCGAAGGGCCAGTTCATCAGAACGGCTATGCGAACAGTCTTGCTTCCGCCTTCGATGGCCTGTCCCTAGCGGAAGCGGATCTGCTGATGGCGACGACACTGGAGCGTGCTAACAAAGCCCGCAGCGTTATTGCGCAGGAAAAGCAAGCATTCGAACAAGCGTTGAATGACGGCCAAGCGCACGCGCCGGAAGCCTTCAAGGCCGAATGGCAGAAGATCCGGGACTTCGCAGACGACTTCTTTTCCGTCAGTGAACGCATCGCGGCACTGGCTTCGAGTGGGCAGAAGGAACTCGCGACCGAACTCTACATGACGGAGGGTCACGAGGCTGCAGAGCGGATGGATATCCTGTCGGAAGAGATGGCCGAACTGACCGAGGCGGCCATCAAAGCTTCGGACGCCACAGCGGACGCAGATTATGAAGCAACGTTTGCGGCCTTGTCTGTCCTGGCTGTCAGCTCGTTCGTGATTGCCGTTGCCGCAGCACTTTGGATCGCTCTTGGCATCAATCGGGGCCTCAGCAAGATTGCAACTGCCGCACACGCCGTCTCTGTTGGCGACCTGGACCAGAAGATCGATGTCCGGACGAACGACGAGATCAAGGACCTCGTGGATCGTATCAACGTAATGACCACCAACCTGCGCGAGACCGCAGAGATGGCTGATCGCATTGCCGCGGGCGATCTTTCGGTGGAGCCGAAGCCATTGTCCGAGAAGGACACGCTTGGTCATTCTATGCGGAGCATGGTGCTGAACCTGCGGGAAACGTCCGAGATCGCCGACAAGATTGCCGGCGGCGATCTGATGGTGACGCCGAAGCCGCGTTCGGACCGCGACACGCTTGGGCTTGCGTTGCAGAGCATGGTGGAGCGCCTCCGCATGGTGGTTGCCGACGCGCTTGCCGCTTCTGACAACGTTTCGGTTGGCAGCCAAGAGCTCTCATCGAGCTCCGAAACCCTGAGCCAGGGGGCAACCGAACAGGCGTCCGCTGCCGAAGAGGCCTCGGCTTCGATGGAGCAGATGGCTGCCAACATCAAGCAGAATGCCGACAACGCTGCGCAGACGGAGAAGATTGCGCGTCAATCGTCGCGTGATGCGGAAGCCTCGGGACAGGCCGTCAATCGCGCGGTCGGTGCCATGCGCACCATCGCTCAGAAGATCTCGATCGTGCAGGAGATCGCACGGCAGACCGACCTGCTCGCGCTGAACGCTGCCGTCGAGGCAGCCCGCGCCGGCGAGCACGGCAAGGGCTTCGCCGTTGTGGCCTCGGAAGTCCGCAAGCTCGCTGAGCGCAGCCAAGCCGCAGCGGCCGAAATCAGCACATTGTCGGGCGAGACCGTGCAGGTGGCGACCGAAGCCGGCGAGATGCTGAACCGCCTGGTGCCCGATATTCAAAAGACTGCCGAACTGGTCTCCGAGATTTCCGCTGCCTGCCGTGAGCAGGACATCGGTGCCGCCCAGATCAATGAGGCAATCCAGCAGCTTGACAAGGTGACGCAGCAGAATGCGGGTGCCTCTGAAGAGATGTCCGGTACGTCCGAGGAACTGGCCGCACAGGCAGAGGAACTGCAGGCATCTATCGCCTTCTTCCGTGTCGACTCGGCCAGCATGCGCTCCGACCGGGCGATGGTCTCTCATGCAGCAGCCAAGCCTGCAAAGCCCGCATCGTCCACACGAACCTCTACGGTTGCAGCTCAGCAGTCGCGCGTCAAAGGCTTCGTGCTCGACATGTCGATGGGCGGACCGGATGCCGAAGACGATGACTTCAGGGAGCGTGCATAACCATGGCCACTTCTGCAGAATCGCAATTCGTTACCTTCAGCCTTGGCGAGGAACTGTTTGCCGTACCGGTTCAGGTGGTGCGGGAAATTCTTGATCATGAGGATGCTTTCAAGATCCCGCACGGCCCCGACTATCTCCTCGGCCTGCGCGATGTCCGGGGTCAGGGTGTGCCGGTGATTGACCTGCGCCTGCGGCTTGGTATGAGCGCAACTGTGAAAACACCCCATACTCGCATTCTGGTGCTGGATGTACCGATCGGCGACAAGGAGCTTGCCCTCGGACTTGTGGCCGACCGCGTCTATGAAGTGGTTCCATTTCAGGCCGATCATATCGAGCCGGCTCCCGATATCGGCGTTCGCTGGCGATCCGACTACATCGCCGGCGTCGTGCGAAGGGACCAAGGCTTTGTCGTCATCGTCGACCTTGCCAAGCTCTTCTCGGACGCCGGTCCCGCTTTGTCAGGTGTGGCCCCGGCCGCGCGCGTTGCCTGATCTGGAGGCGATATTTGAGTCACGCGTTAAAGAACCAGCCTATCGACGATCGGCTGAGCAGGCGGAACTTCGAACGGCTTGCCAGCTACATCTACGACTACAGTGGCATCAAGATGCCCATCAACAAGGTCACGATGCTGGAGGGGCGGCTCCGTCGGCGATTGCGGGCGACCGACATAGCTAGCTTCGATGCCTACTGCGATTTTCTGTTCGAGCACGGCGGGCTGGCTTCTGAATCGGTCCACCTCATAGACTCGGTGACTACCAACAAGACGGACTTCTTCCGAGAGCCCAGACATTTCGAGTATATGGTTGCAGAGGCGCTGCCGGATCTCTTGCGGACGTTTAGCGAAAAGCGGCTGCGCGCCTGGAGTTCGGCCTGCTCCACAGGCGCGGAGCCGTACACCATGGCCATGGTGCTGGACGCGTACCTTACCCGAGCCGCTCCGGACCGGGATTTCTTTGTGCTGGCCACCGACCTCTCAACCGAGGTGCTGCAGAAGGCGCAAAAGGGGATCTATGCCACCGAACTGGTGCAGCCTGTTCCACCGGAACTGAAATCCAGGTACGTGATGCGCCCGGCCAACCGGCATCGGGACGAAATCCGGATATCTCCAGGCCTGCGTTCCCGCATAGGTTTCGCACGGCTGAACCTTATGGACGCCTCCTATCCGGTTGGCGACCTGATGCACATCATCTTCTGCCGCAATGTGATGATCTACTTCGACAAGCCGACACAACAGCGGGTTCTTTCCCGGCTTTGCAGCTGTCTGGCGCCAGGAGGGTATCTGTTCATCGGACATTCGGAGACCGTTGCCGGCTACGACCTGCCGCTTCGCCAGGTGGCGAACACAATTTTCAAGCGTATCTGACAGATGACGAAGAAGATCCGGGTTTTGATCGTCGACGATTCCGCAAGCGTCAGGCAGACCTTGGCGGCGGTGCTGTCTGCCGACCCGGAGGTTGAGGTGATCGGAACTGCGAATGATCCGTTCATGGCGGCACGAAAGATCCGTGACGACATTCCCGACGTGATCACACTCGATGTCGAGATGCCGCAGATGGACGGCATCACTTTCCTGCGAAAGCTGATGAGCCAGCATCCTATCCCGGTCGTCATGTGCTCGTCGCTGACGGAAGCAGGCTCGCAGACGCTGATGCAGGCACTCGAGGCTGGTGCAGTCGACGTCATCTTGAAGCCGAAGATTGGTGCAGCCGACCATCTGGCGGAATCGGCGGAGCGTATCCGCACTGTCGTGAAATCGGCGGCACGGGCGCAGATCGGCAAAATGCGCCGCTTCACGCCGGCCGAGCCTGCCAATGCAAAGCTCACTGCGGATGCGGTTTTGCCGCCGCCAAAGGTGGGCGCGATGGCGAAAACGACAGAGATGGTGGTTTGCGTCGGCGCCTCGACTGGCGGAACAGAAGCTCTGCGGGAAATGCTGGAGGCGCTACCATCCAATGCACCCGGTATGGTGATCGTTCAGCATATGCCGGAGAAGTTCACGGCAGCATTTGCCCGGCGGCTGAACGGGCTTTGCGCCGTAGAAGTCAAAGAGGCTGAAGATCGCGATCCCGTACTGCGGGGTCACGTTCTGATTGCTCCCGGTGGTGACAAGCATACGCTGCTCGAGCGGCGGGGTGCTCGCTATGAAGTCTCGGTGCGACCCGGCCCGTTGGTCAGCCGCCACCGCCCCGCCGTCGACGTTCTGTTCCGTTCCGCGGCCCGTTCTGCCGGCGCCAACGCGATGGGGGTCATCATGACCGGCATGGGCGACGATGGCGCACGTGGTATGCTGGAGATGCACGAGAACGGAGCGTTCACTGTGGCTCAGGACGAGGCGACATCGGTGGTCTTCGGCATGCCCAAGGAGGCGATCGCGCGTGGCGGCGTTGACCGCGTCGTTCCGCTTGAACAAATCGCCAAGGAAATCATCGCGGCCGACCGCCGGCGCTGAGCGGACAAGACTAGACTAGACTAGACTAGACTAGACTACCCCAGTTCCAACGTCGTGATGGCGAAGACACCAGGGTGCAAGGCCGGGGGATTTCCGTTCTTGTACATGCGGCTGGTTTCGAAGCCGGGAGCCATCCCGACACTCCGCAGCACATCGGAGAACGCCTCTTGTGTTTGCGGGACGTCCAGATGCAAGACCTCACCCTTCACCTGGTTGACGCAGGCGAAGAATAGCTCTTCGGCCTCACTTAAACCGTCAGCGAACAGCGGACCAATCTTGTAGCCGTCATGGCAGCGGCGAAGAACGGCATAGCCTGCAATCGTCCCGTCACGGGGGATGGCTATCGTTTCGCGCGGTTGCTTCAGCCATGCATGGAGAAACCTCTCCCGTTCTGACGGAAATCTTTGGCGGTCATAGGCGAACACGTCCGGCAGCATCCTGGGTAAGGTCGGGGAGGTTGACGTTCCGCTGGAGTAATCAGCCGCAATCTTGCCGCTCCAGCGTATCGTCCTGTAGTTCTCCTCAAAGCCCATGCGCCGGTAGCTCGGCTGTTGTTGCGGAACACCGTCCAAGCCGATCGTTCGGCCTTCAAGATGCTGCATGGCAGTGTCCCAAACGCGCCTGCCAAGACCTCTGCCGCGATAATCCGGCAGACATATATAAAGGCCTATGAAGCCAAAATTGCTGCCGTAGCGCACTGCAGATATTCCTGCGACAAATCCATCGTCAGTAAAACAGCCGAGAAAGCCGTCAGGATATGCTTCGAAGAAGGCCGCCGCATCTGCCTGGCCGGGGTTCCAACCCTCCTGCCTCGCCCATTCCAACAGCAACTCGGTTTCTGAAAGGCTGAGCGGGCGGATTTCCGGTGCGGCGGTCATGCGGCAGGTGCTCTGTCGTCTGGCGCGAAGGTCGCCAGTATTCCCGAATATTGCTTTCCCAGCGGGAAGGCATAGGCGCCATGTTTGGCAGTCGAGAGACCGAGGGTGACGAGGCCTTCAGCTTGCTTCACGGCGGCAGTCACGCCGTCGACGATGGGAATGTTATACTCTGCCTGAAGTTGCTGCGGCAGGTCTGCCATGCCGGCGCATCCGAGCACGATGGCTTCGGCGCGGTCTTCACGCAACGCAAGCTCGATTTCTCGGCGGAGCCGATCGCGTGCTGCCGAACCAGGTTCTTCAAGGGACAGGACGGGAATGTCGGCTGCGCGCACCTTGGCTCGAGCTCCCATCCCATAACGCTGCACCAGCGCTTCCACCGGCAGCCTCGACCGTTCCATGGTGGTGACCACGGTGAACCTCTGGGCGATGAATGAGACAGTCGCAACTGCCGCTTCGCAGATGCCGATGACGGGGATGCCTGCCATGGAACGGGCCGCGTCGAGACCGGTATCGTCAAAGCAGGCGATGATGGCAGCCTCGGCGCCTTCCTGTTCACCTTGATGGATTGCCTGCAGCAGGCCGGGAACTGCCAGCGCTTCGTCGTAGTAGCCTTCGATGGATGCCGGCCCCATGGTGGACGTTTTCGCAAAAATTTCCGTGCCTGTAGCGGTGACGCGTTCAGCCGCTGCCGCAATGCGCCGGGTCATGCTGGCGGTGGTATTCGGATTGACGACAAGGATGCGCATTCCTGGCTTTCAGCCCTTAAGGCGCCGCCGGTTGAGGCGGAGTATGAGAAGGAGGGTGGCGAGAATGACGAGGAAGGAGAAGGCCGTCGTCACAGTTCCCAAAGCGTAGAGCACGGGTGTCGTGACATTGGTCGTCATCGCGTAGATCTCGAGCGGCAATGTGTTGTAGGTCCCCGCTGCCAATAATGTGCGGGCGAACTCATCGTAGGAGAGGGTAAAGCCGAATAGTCCGACGCCGATAAGGCACGGTGCAATGATCGGCAACAGCACATGGCGGAAGGTCTGCCACGACGATGCTCCGAGGTCACGGGCAGCTTCTTCGTAGGCCGGAGAAAAGCGATTGAACACGGCAAACATGATGAGCACCCCAAAGGGCAGTGTCCAGGTGAGATGAGCGCCGAAGGCAGACGAGTACCAGGCAGGCTGCAGGCCCATCTGCTGAAAGACGACACCAATGCCTAGGGAGATGATGATCGAAGGGACAACGAGGCTTGCGACCGCGAGGTAGAAGAGGGCGGTGGCTCCGACAAAACGCCTCCGGAAGGCAAGCCCAGCAAGGAGCGAAACAACAACGGTCGTGATCGTCACCATCAGGCCAAGTGCAAGTGAGCGCCGGAACGAACCCCCGAAGTCTCCGACGGCCTGCGTCTCAAAGAGATTGGCAAACCAGCGAAGCGAAACCCCGTTCAGGGGGAAGGTGAGGCCGCCGTTCGGGCCCTGGAAGGAGAGGATCAGGATGGCCGACAGCGGTCCGTAGAGAAACACCACAAAAAGCGCGAAGAAGATCGCAAGAGCGTAAAATTCACGGGAGCGGGCTTCTCGTTGCATTCAAAGCTCCTTGCGGATGTCGACGATGCGAAGGATCCCAGCCACCATCAGGAGCACAAGCGCCAACAGAATGACCGCGTTGGCGGCGGCTGCCGGATACTGCAGCAGCGACATCTGGTTCTTCATCATCAAAGCAACGGATGCGCTCTGGCCGCCGGACATCACCTGCACCGTCGAGAAATCTGCCATGACCAGCGTGACGACGAATATCGTTCCAATCGCCATTCCCGGCTTCGCCAATGGAAGCACGACGTTGAGAAGCGTTTGCCAACTGCTTGCGCCCGCATCGCGCGCGGCTTCGAGAAGCATCTGGTCGATGCGCATCAATGTGTTGAAGATCGGCGTCACCATGAACAGCGTGTAGAGATGCACCATGGCAAGGACCACCGCGAAATCGGAGTAAAGAAGCCACTCCACGGGCTCCGACACGACACCGGCGTTCAACAGCGCTGAGTTGATGAGCCCGTTGCGTCCAAGCACGGGGATCCATGAGATCATCCGGATGATGTTGGAGGTGAGAAACGGCACCGTGCAGACGAGAAAGAGAACCATCTGCATGGCCGAGCTTTTGACGTGGAAGGCGAGAAAGTAGGCGATCCAGAAGCCGATAAAAAGCGTGATCACCCAGACGAGAAAAGCGAATTTGAGGGTGTTGAGGTAAGTCTTCCAGGTGACCCATGACCCCAATGTCTCGGTGTAGTTGAAGGTCACGAAATCCGGATACATGGCGGCGAAGTCATAGTCCCAGAAGCTGACGGTGCCGATCATCAGAATGGGAAGCAGAAGGAAGCCGCCAAGAATCAAGGCGAGCGGTGCCGCCTGCAAGTAAGCAATCAGTGCCGCGGGAAATCGGCGCCCTGCACGTGCCGACGCAGTGCCTGCCGTATCCGTGTGCGGTGAAGCAAATGTCGCCATCTTTCGCCCTCTGCCGGTGTCATGGCAGGGCCGGCGCGTTATGCGCCGGCCCTAGAAAGCATCAGGCCGCGATGAACTCGTTCCAACGGCGCACCATGTAGCGGTCCGCGTCCATGACAGAGTTCCAGCACGCGACCTGGCCCATGCGCTCTTCGAAGGAGCCGCCGTCGCGGACGGCACCGGCCTTTTCCATGACCTTACCGTCGGGGGACAGGATGTCGTCCTGTGCGGCCTTGCCCTCGATCCAGAAGCCCCATTCATCGGCTGACATGTGAGCCTTGGCGGTCTCCATGCAGGCCGAGTAGTAGCCTTGGCGGTTGAGGTACGCGCCAACCCAGCCGGAGGTGTACAAGTTGATGTATTCGTAGGCTGCGTCGAGTTGCGCTCCGGTCAGGTGTGAGGCAAGCCCCAATCCGCCGCCCCAGGCGCGGTAACCTTCCTTGAGCGGCTGGTACTTGCAAGCAATGCCCTTGGCACGAACGGCGGCAACGGCTGGAGACCACATGGACTGGATCACCACCTCGCCCGACGACATGAGGTTGACGGATTCGTCGAAGGACTTCCAGAAGGCACGGAACTGACCGTCCTGCTTGGCCTGGATCAGGAAGTCGATTGTCTGGTCGATCTCCTCCTTCGTCATGTTGCCCTTGTCGGCGTATTTGATCTTGCCCATCGCCTCCATGATCATGGCGGCATCCATGATGCCGATGGACGGAATGTTGAGGATCGAGGTCTTGCCCTTGAAGGCCGGATCCATGATGTCGGCCCAGCTTGTGATCTCGCGGCCGACGAGGTCAGGACGAATGCCGAGCGTATCGGCATTGTAGATCGTCGGCATCATGGTGAACCACTGGGTTTCGCCGCTCGCGAAAGTCTTGTCGCCAGGCTTCTCGACATATCCCACCGTGTGCGGGGCTGTGCCCTGGGCGATCTCGGTGTCCGGTGTCAGCTTGCCTGTCTTAAACAGCGGCACCACGCTGTCGTAGTGCTTGAGCTTGGTCACATCCATTGGCTGGATCACGCCGGTCGGGAAGACCTTCTTGAGGATCCAGTATTCGACATCGGCGATGTCATAGGAATTCGGCTGGGTCACCGCGCGCTGGGCGGCGGCATCGGAATCGGACGCCGTCATCTCCAGGGTTATGCCGAGATCCTTCTTGCACTGCTCCGCAATTGCATTGAGGTTGGATACCCCGGTGCCGAACTGGCGAAGGGTGATGTTGGACTGCGCCCAGATGGTGGGAAAGCCCGTGATGGCGCCTGATCCGGCGGCAAGCCCTGCTGCTGCGGCACCGGTCTTCAGCAAGGCGCGGCGCGAAATTCCTTTGGCTGTCGTGTCTGCTTTCGTCATGTCCGTTCTCCTCTGTTGGCCGTGGCCTGTTCTTGTCGTTTTTGGTGTCAGTGCCGGGTGCGACCAAGGAGGATGACGTCCTCCTTGTCCCAGCAAAGAGGCAGCTGGTCGCCGACGCGAATGGGGTTGGCGAAGAATTCGCTGTCGCGCAGGATGGCAGTGAAATCATCGATCCCGGCTCCAGCGACCGAGAGCTTCACCGAAGCCCCGCGATACTCGATATTGGTGACCTCGCCAGTAAAGCCGAGGCCCCGGCCATCCCCGTGACCGACACGAACGCGGTCGGTGCGGATGGCGAGATCGGCGACCTCATCCAAAGAGTTCACGCCAACAAGGGCGATGAAACTGGTATCCTGGGACACGCTGACGGTGGCGATACCGTCGCGGTGCGCGGTGACGCGACCTGAGACAACATTGTGGTCGCCCATGAACCGGGCAACGAATGCGGTTGCCGGCTTCTCAAACACCACTCGCGGTGCCGCTGCCTGTTCGATCCGACCGTCGTTCATCACGACAATCAAATCAGCAAGCGCCATGGCCTCTTCCTGGCTGTGGGTTACATGTACGAAGGTGATGCCGAGAGACGTCTGCAGCTTCTTCAATTCTGCGCGCATGCGGACTTTCAAGAACGGGTCAAGCGCCGAAAGTGGCTCGTCGAGAAGCAGCGCTTGCGGGTTGGTGATCAGTGCGCGGGCCAATGCGACGCGCTGTTGTTGTCCGCCAGAAAGCTGTGCCGGTCTGCGGGTCGCATAGGACTGCAGCTCCATGAGCTCCAGCATGGACATCGCCTTGGCTCGACGCTCCTCTTTGGGCGCGCCTTTCATCTTCAGGCTGAATGCAACATTGTCGGCGAGATCGAGGTGGGGAAAGAGCGCGTAGGACTGAAACATCATCGCTGTGCCACGGCGGGCGGGCGGAAGATCAGTGACAACCGTGTTTCCGAGCCGGATGTCGCCGCTGCTGATCGTTTCATGACCTGCGATCATACGAAGGGTAGAGGTCTTCCCACATCCGGATGGGCCGAGAAAGCAGCAATAGGTACCTCCCGGGATCTTGAGGCTGATTGCTTCCACGGCAGTGGTTGTGCCGTAGACCTTGCTGACGGAGACGATGTCAATTTCGGATGCTTTGCTCATCTTCGATACCCCTGCACGGAAAGCTATGCAGGGATCGTGCCAGATCGAAAAGCCAACTGCGTTCAATGCAACCGGAGCAGTCGAGAGAGGTATTCCTGAGCGGCACCCTCGCAGCTTGCGTAAAATGAAGATAAACGCGTGGTGAAATTGTATGCAATCTCTTCTTCGGCTGCAGACACTTGGCAGGGAAGAAGCGAGCCGCTAGAACAAGCCGATCCGGAAGCGCTGATGAACATCCAGAACATAAGCTCGAATTCGAACGAAGATCGTTCGCTCGCCATTCGTGACGCATTGAGGAATGCGATCATCGATCGGCGCCTGGCTCCTGGAACGAAGCTTACAGAGAGCGAGGTCGGGTCTTTGTTCGATGTCAGTCGCACTGTCGCCCGAGCCGGGCTTCAGATGCTGTCTTTTGAAGGACTCGTCCGGATGGAGCGGAACCGGGGTGCCTTCGTCGCCAATCCTACGCCGGAAGAGGCACGGCAGATTTTCGCATCACGGCGGCTGATCGAGCCTGGAGTGGTGACGGCGGCGATGGATCACCTGAACCTTGGGAAGATGAGCGCACTCCGGCAGCAGCTGCAAGAGGAGAGCTGCTACCTCAACGAACGCGGCCCCACTGCGAGACGTGCAGAGATAAAGGCCTCCGGCGACTTCCACCTTCTCCTCGCTTCGATGAGCGGAAACGCCATCCTTGAGCGATTCATGGAGGAGCTGGTTGCTCGCTCCTCCCTTGTTATCGCTCTGTATGGTCGCTCAGGCGTATCGAGCTGTGGACACAACGAGCATCTGATGATCGTGGATGCACTGGAGCGGCGCGACAGCGAGGCCGCGCAACACCTGATCCTGCAGCACATCAACCACATTGAAGCCGACCTAGATCTGCAGGTGCGAAGCGCCACACGGCTGAAGGAAGCCCTTGCTCTTTAGGACTGAGAACGGTGAGTGACTTCAGGCGAGGCCGTTAGCTGGCGGCTTTGCCTCGCTCCCAGTACCAGGCAACATATCTGCGGCTGCGATCGTGTCCCCGGTCTTTCAGAAAGGCGCGAATATTGCGAACGTCTTCCTTCTCGCAAGCCACCCAGACGTAGCAACCCGGTTCGCTCGCCACAATCGCTTCCTTGATCGCCTCGCGGAGAGGGTTGGACGACGTGTCCCGGTAGCTGGTCCGGTGCAGCCAGCGCACGTTGATCTCCGCTTTGGTTGGTAGCGGCTGCTCTTCCGCCTTATCCTCGACTTCGATGATTGCGGTGATGCGGGCGCCGGAGGGCGCTTCGGCTGCGATGCGCGCTATTGCGGGAAGAGCTGCTTCGTCGCCGGCAAGCAACAGCGCCTCTGCTTGCGGGAGGTCGCCTCCGCCCGGACCGATCAGGGCGACCTTGTCTCCCGGCCTTGCGTCCCGAGCGAAATCGGCACCCGGGGTCGCAACGCCCGGAGCAGGGTGTTGCAGGAAATCGATCCACAGTTCGCGACGCTCCAGATCGACCGCCCGGATCGTGTAAACCCGCACCAGGATTTCGTCCTCGCCCTTCGGCCACGCGATGCGACCGTCATCGCCAAGGCCTGGCCAGACGGGTGCTCTTCCCTTTGGCGGAACGAGCAGGCGGACATGCATGTCCCCTCCGATGAACGGGGCGAGGTCATCACAGGTGAATTTGACCCTGCGCATGCGGGGGGTGACGTCCTCGGAGGAAACTACAGTGACTTCATGCAGATTGGGCAGCCGGGCGACCGGACGTGGGTCCGTCCAGGAAAGCTCGAACGGCTCTTCCCCTGCAAAATAGAACAGGTGCTCGGCGATCATGTTGCGGGTTAGATGAAGCGCTTCCTCAGTGGGGCAGGCGAGGTCAATCATCAGACGGTTTTCTGCCAGCCGGATGTCGGCAGTGCCGATATCGCTTTTGAGGATGACCACGTCGTCCGTGCGGTGGACCTCAGAGTGCTCAACAAAATGCTCGCAGACTTCGTCGAGCATGAAGAGGGCATCCTTGGGAAAAGCGATGCCAGAGAGCTTGAAGTTCTGAACTGCATTCATGGATTATCTCCTGCATGATGCGGTTGCCCAAAAGTTTCGGCAATGTGATCCTCAGCTGTGTCGGTGCTCATCCGGTGCCGCCCGATCGGCAGCATGATCGGTCGCCCTGAGGTGGTATCGGTGATGATACGGCTTTGAAGCCCAAAGACCTGCCGGACGGTTTCTTCCGTCAACACCTCTTGCGGTGCGCCGGCCATGTGGAGCCGGCCTTCAACCATGGCAACGAGGTAGTCAGCATAGCGTGCCGCAAGGTTGAGATCGTGGAGCACCATGACGATCGTGGTTGCCTGCGCACGATTGAGATCCACCAGAAGATCAAGAACGTCTATCTGATGGCTAATGTCGAGAAAGGTTGTTGGCTCGTCGAGCAGGAGCAGTTCTGTTTGCTGCGCAAGAGCCATGGCGATCCACACGCGTTGGCGTTGTCCTCCCGAAAGCTCGTCAACAGGGCGATCGGCAAGGTCAACCGTCCGAGTTGCCGACAAGGCATTGGCCACGGCCTCGTCGTCCTTGCGGGTCCAGCGCGAAAATGTTCCCTGATGCGGCTGCCGGCCGCGGCCGACGAGATCGGCGACCGTGATCCCTTCTGGTGCTGTTGGTGCTTGCGGCAGGAGGCCCATGATGCGCGCCAATTCCTTTGAGCGCATGCGATGGATTGACTTGCCATCAAGGAGCACCTGGCCTCCGCTCGGAGCGATCAACCGAGACATGGTGCGCAGCAAGGTCGATTTCCCGCAGGCATTGGCGCCGACGATCGCAGTGATCTTTCCTGGCGGGATGGCAAGCTCGAGATCGCTCAGCACCTGCGTATCGCCATATCCTGCTGAAAGCGCGCTGATTGTGAGGGAGTGGGCGCTCAAAGCGAGCCTCCGGATCGGTTAAGGCGAATGATGAGGAAGATGAGATAGGGAGCACCGAGAGCGCCTGTGACGACACCTACCGGATAGCGGCTGGGCAGCATGAACTGACCGACATAATCTCCCGTCAGCACCAGTGCCGCGCCAACAAGCGCCGATGGAACCAGCAGGGATCCGCTGTTTCCGACCAATCTTGCTGCAATAGGGCCGGAGAGGAAGGCGACGAAAGCGATTGGTCCGGTTACCGCCGTAGCGGTGGCAATCAGCCCGACTGCCGCAATGATGATCACTGCGCGTGTTGCTGCCACCCGCACGCCCAGCGCTGACGCGGTGTCATCACCCAATCTTAGTGCTTCAAGGTCCCGTCCGCGTAACAGTAGCAGCCCACCACAACCGGCCAGAACAACTGAAAGGGGCAGCGATTGTGCAAGTTGGGCGCTGTTGAGGCTGCCGGTCAACCAGCGCATCGCTTCCTGAAGCGTCCAGGAAGGAGCGCTTGAGAGGATATAGGCAATGCAGCTTTCCAGCATTGCCGCAACTCCGATACCGACGAGGATGAAGCGCGTCCCGGCAACTCCGTTGCGGAAAGACAGCACGTAAACGAGCAGTGCCACAGCGAGACCCGCGAGAACTGCCACAATGGACACGATGGTGCCGCCGAGCGACAGGACGACAATGCAGAAGACCGCAGCTGCGCTTGCGCCCCAACTGATGCCGATGATGTCCGGGCTTGCCAACGGGTTGCGCAGCATGACCTGAAACGCCACTCCGCCAAGCCCGAAGCTGAGGCCGGCAACGAGGCCCAGGAGTGCGCGTGGCAGGCGCAACTGCCATATGGTGAAGCTGACCCCCGGCAGATCTTCGCCCCGTAGGACGCGTAGGATGTCGGCTGGCGGGGTGAAGGATTGACCGAGCGAAAGCGTCAGCAGGAAGAGGCAAACGACGAGGACCAGCAGCAGGGTAATGACCAGCCGCTGCCTGCGCGCGCGGGCGCGGCGGCCGGCCAGAACTATGGGCATGGTAGCAGAAAGCTCTGTCACAGCTCGCGCACCCTCTGACGCCTGACGATCCAGATAAAGAAGGGTGCGCCCACCAGGGCTGTGATGATCCCGACGTCGAGTTCCGACGGTCTGACCACAAGGCGGCCGACGACATCGGCGGCGAGCAGAAGGCAAGCACCGCTGAGCGCCGAAAAGGGGAGGAGCCAGCGATGATCTACTCCCACGAGCACGCGGCAAAGGTGCGGCACGACCAGACCGACGAAGCCGATGGGTCCGCAGATTGCAGTGGTCGCTCCACAGAGTAATACGGCGCCGAATGCTCCCGTTGCACGCGCAAGCGCTACCCGCTCTCCAAGACCGGCCGCCAGTTCGTCGCCCAACGCAAGAGAGTTCAGCTTTCGGGCCGACAGGAGGCTGACAACAAACCCAACAAGAAGAAAAGGCATGACGGGCCACAGCCGATCAAACGTCGCTCCGCCAACGCCGCCGATCTGCCAGGTGCGAATGCCGCCGGCTATGTCGGCGCGCGGCAGGACAACAGCGACGACAAGGGAGGAGAACGCGACCGTGGTGGCGGCACCAGCCAGTGCCAGCTTGAGTGGCGTCGCGCCACCGCGCCCCAAGGACCCGATCGTGTAAACGAAGATGGCTGCGCCTGCGGCGCCGAGGATTGCAGCCCAGATATAGGCATAGGCGGAGGCGATGTTGAACCAGGCAACGCCGATGACGACGGCAAGTGAGGCGCCCATATTGATCCCGAGGATGCCTGGGTCCGCCAAGGGGTTGCGTGTCACCCCCTGCATTACGGCGCCGGCCAATCCGAGAGCTGCCCCGGCCAGCAGTGCGAGCAGCGTGCGAGGCACACGCACCGCCACGGCCGCCTGGTCTATAGTTTCCACATGTCCGCTGAGCGCGACAAGGATATCGCTCCAGCCTACGGTGCGGGTTCCCACCGCAACTGACAACATGCAGAGCGAAGCGAGGAGCGTGAGCGTCGCCGCAAGCCAAAGCTGTCGGCTGTGGCCGGAGCGACCTGTCCAGGGAGGCTGTGACTGCTGATGAGTGCCGATCATTCCGATTTTCTGGCGGCTTCTGCAAGAAGAGCCACGTAGTCCTTAAGTATCCAGGAAATCGAGAGCGGCGTGGGGTAGGCGGCTGTGCCCAACGGATCGCGTCCCAGCAGAACAACCGCATCATGCGCGACCGCAGGCATTCGCAAAAGCAGTGGGTTTGCTGCCATGGCATCACGGAGCGCTTGGCTGCCGTAGGTCACGACGATATCGACATCGTCAAAGGCATCAACACGTTCGGCACTGATGGAGCCTGAGTATCTGCCCGGGGCAGATGCCTCCACGACGCTTTTCGGAGACGTCAGCCCCAGTTCTTCGAAGAACCTGACGCGCGTATCATAGGTGGTGTAGAAGTTGACGATGCTCAGATCCGTCGCATCCAGATGCGTCACGAACATCGCCGACTTTCCCTTGAGAACCGGGTGGGCGGACGTCACCGTAGCGATGTCCGCTTCGATTCTGGCGATGAGGGCATCTGCCTCTTCCGCCATCCCCAGTCCCGCCCCATTGAGGCGGATCATTTGGCGCCAATCGGTCGACCACGGGCCTTCCGGATAGGCGACAACCGGTGCGATCTGGCTCAACGTGTCGTAGTCGGCCTGACTAAGCCCGGAATAGGCAGCAAGGATGACGTCAGGTTGGGTGGCGGCGACAGCCTCAAAATCAATCCCGTCCCCCTCATCGAAGAGCACTGGTTTGTCACCGCCTAGTTCCGTCAGCTTTTCCTCTACCCACGGAAGAATGCCGTTGCCGTTGTCGTCTCCGAAATTCGCCGCGGCAAAGCCAACGGGCACGACACCAAGCGCCAAAGGCACCTCGTGGTTTGCCGATGCCACAGTCGCCACACGTTCCGGCTTCTTGCTGATGATGGTCTTCCCGAAGGCGTGCTCGATCGTGATCGGATAAGCGGTCTCCGCCGCCGCCACATTGGTCACAACAACCGCCGACCAAATGGCGAAAACGATCACCGGGAATCGAATGTGCCGCAGCATCGGGAGAACCTCTATCGCTTTAAGTGGAGTTCTGCTTTCAGGTTCAGCGAGTGACGTCAAGTCCGCCGCCAGCTTCTGGACAGGAACTGACTAAGTTTCCGTGGAATCCTACAAATGCGGAGGAATTTACAATACTGGATCAAGATGCTCAAGTTATGAGGGCTGGCGCAAACGGGTTCGAGGGGATCCGTTTAAAACAGCGCACGAGGGTTTGGCCGGGCGATCAGTGGCGTCGGCATTCAGCAACAGTAACAGCAGTTCGGATTCTTGACCATGAAGATCAATAGACGGGGCGGGATTGGCAGCAAGGCGTTTCGGGCGCTGTTCTTGAGCTGCACGGCACTGGCGGCTATTTCTACAAACTCTGCCATAGCGCAAGACGCCGCGGCTTCGTCCTCCGGCACCGAACTCGAGACGATCGTCATCGAAGGCAGCGGCAGCGGTGCGGACGATGATGCCCGGACGATCGTTGCAACGCAGACAACTGGCGCCGGCAAGATGCCAGGGGATGTTTTGACCACGCCGGCATCGGTGTCGGTAATCACTTCGAAAGAGATCCAGCAACGCGGCGCACAGGATGTTGAGCAAGTTCTTCAATACACCGCTGGCGTTGCGACTGACTTCTATGGCTCGGATGATCGGTTCGACTACTTTAAGATCCGTGGATTCGACGCTTACATCTACCGCGATGGACTGTTGCTTGGGGACCCCTTCGGGTCGATGCGCGAAGAACCGTACGCCTATGAGCGTGTAGAAGTACTGAAGGGTGCCAACTCCACCGGTTTTGGAGTCTCCGATCCCGGCGGTTCCGTTAATTTTGTCACTAAGACGCCAAAGAGCGCTCGATTTGGCGAAGCCTATGTCACTGGCGGATCCTATGGCCGTGCCGAGACAGGGGTCGACTTTGGGGACAATATTACCGAAGACGACACCTTGTCCTACCGCATTACGGGTAAAGTTCGTCGTGCTGACGCAGAGTATGACTATTCCCAGGATGACGAGAACTTTATTATGGGCGGCCTCACATGGCGGCCCACCGACATGACCAACCTGACGGTAGTTTATGATCACCTTGACAAGGATGGCGTTCCAGGAGGAGGCGGCCATCCCGTTGGCTCCGACTTTGCACGCAGCCGTTTCTTCGGTGAACCCGACTACAACTACCGTGATGTTGATCGCGACAGCGTCAGCGTCATGTTCGACCATGATTTTGGCAACGGTTTCGTCTTCGGCTCTAACGCCCGCTACAGCAATACGAAGAGCAACTTTGGCTATGCCTACATAGCTGTGCCTGAACGTGGTGCTCCGAGCTTGGGACCAACTTACGTGGACCGCGACTTTTTCGGTAACGACTCTAACGCTGAAAACTTCATTGTAGATGCTAACCTGCAGTACGATACAACGTTCGCGGATGTTGACAACCGCACTCTCGTAGGACTGGAGTACAACGACAATCGCGCCAGATCGGACACTTTTTACGGAGATGCTCCGGATATCGATTGGCTGAACCCAATCTATACGGGCGCCCCGGCATCTGTTCCGCTCTATACTACCACGACTAATGATAACAAAACGAAGGCGCTCTACCTTCAGCAGGAGTTGACGTTCTCGGACCGGTTGACTGCAACGCTTGGGCTGCGGAATGATTGGCTCGACATCAATCAGACGAACAACCAAACCGGCGCCAACCAAAATGCTGACTTCAGTGAACTCAGCACGCGCGCAGCTCTAACCTACAAAATCACAGACGATCTGGCGACCTATGTCAGCTATGCTGAGTCTGCAGTTCCGGCTGCGGTGTCAGTGGAACCGGAGAGAGGTGAGCAGTGGGAACTAGGGGTAAAGTACCGGCCGTCGGAGTTTCCTGCGTTGTTCACCGCTGCAGTTTACGAGTTGACGAAGGAGAACATCACGAGAAACGTGGGCACACCTCCGGTACCTACCGCAGTTGGCGAGGTTCGGGCGCGTGGTATTGACCTTGAGGCAAAGGCAGAGCTGACAAACAACATAAGCCTGACGACGGCGTATTCGTATGTCGATACCGAGATCGTCAAAAACGGCAATTCTGGGAATGAGGGTAACCGCCTCGCCATGGTGCCCGAGCATCTCGCTTCCGCTTGGTTGAACTATACTTTATTGGGCAACGGCGTGCGCGGCGACATGACCTTCGGGCTCGGAGCGCGATACATGGGCTCTTACTACTTCAGCGATGCCAATACAGTGAAGTCGGACCGTGCTTTCGTCTTCGATGCTGCCTACAGCTATAAGATCCGCGAGAATACCTCGTTTGAGGTCAATGTCACCAACCTCTTCGACGAAAAGCACGTTGCCAATGGTGGTTTCGGGGCAGATTTCTACAACCCAGGCCGCGCCATCTACGCAACCCTTCGCCAGACCTGGTAACCGCGGGTCCCGCTCGTAGATGCGGGCGGGACCCCTCTAGCGAATCTCCTGCAAACGGCGCCAGGCGGCCGGTGTTTCGCCGGCCACTTGGCGGAACGCCTTTGTCAGGTGCGCTTGATCGGAGAAGCCAAGCTGGGCTGCAACTTCTGCGACGGTAAGATTCGTTCTCGCCAGCAGTGTCTGCGCCCTCTCGATCCGCCGGGCAAGCTGCCATTGCAGGGGCGTCTTGCCGGTCGTCTGCTTGAAGACATTCGCGAACCAGCTTTCTGACAAGCCCACCGTTTCGGCCATTTCGGCCACGCTTAAGCGCCCATCTCCTCGGGCATTGAGGCGGGAAACCAGCTTGTTCATCTGGGCTTGCGTAAGCCGCCCACTTCCTTGGTCGGCTGGCTGGTGCGGAATATCCAAAAGCGCTGTGGCAATGCTGCCGATCAAGCTTTCCGCATAAAGGGCATGTTTTGACGGCGTGGATACCTCATCTGCCAAGAGAGCAGCAAGACTGGAGATCGCCCCCACGTCCTCCATCTCCACCTCACGCCGCAGGATCGACCGGGCCGCCGGACCACCTAGTGAGGGTGCCAGAAAGCGTAGCAGTCGGTCCTGGTGAAGGTGCAGGTCCAGGTGCGCAAACCGATGGGCCGAGGTGAATTTCGTCCAAAGCGGCACTCCCGCCGGGACATAGACTGCGCGCGTCATCGGCCGATCGTGCTGGCCAAACCCGTCTTCACGATTGGACATGCGGATGTGAGAGGAGACCTCGTTCAAGAAGATCACGATGCGCGGGTCCGGAGACAGGTAGTAGCCTTTAGCCCCTGTCTGGCCCTCGGCGTCCCAGTAGACGCTCATGAGGCCGTCTAGACCGCGCCATTTGACGGGGGCAACCCGCCGGATGCCCTCTGTGTGGCAGATCATGGAGTGCTGGTAGCTCAATGTGCGACGCTGCCCGTTTTGCAAGAAAGCACTGCTCGTTCCCACCCCTGGCGGAATTTCGGACTGCAGATTCTAGCATTCACCGTACGACCGCCCGTGGCGTCGGCAGGCGAATAACATGAGGTGCGGTATCACGTTTCGTCGGCTTCAAGAAGACTGAAAAAGTCTCGTGGAGAGCCAGCAGGCCACGAGCATCCTCGAGAACGGGCTATAGATGAAGATATGGGGTTTCCTCTTTAGGAGGCGATATTGACACTAAGTGTATACAGGCCCTAGGCTCCCGATCAGGAGGGGGATGCAAGGCCGATGACTGAATAGAGGACTATTAGGTACAGTATGTGATGAAAGGTAGGGCTTCAGCGAAAACGGCGCCCACGCGAACGTGATCGGCAGGAGCCTCCAAGGTCGCTGTCAGCATATGGTCGAATTGTATACATTAGCGGGTAGTCCTTTGAGGAGGCCTGCCATCGCTGAGATGGATGACAACGACCACATGTGAAGCTTCACACTCGGCGATCGAGGTATCGTTTTGAGGTCTAATTCAGCCTGGGAGGGCTGCGTTTCCGTTCTAGAGGAGGAGAATGCATGCTGAATAGAAGAAGCTTTATGGCCGCTGCGGGCGTGGCGCTCGGATGCCTTTTGGCGGTTCCGGCGCAAGCCCAGGAGGCGGTCAAGATCGGCCTCATCCTGCCTATGACAGGGCCGTTTGCGTCGACCGGTCGTCAGGTCGAAGCCGGCGTTCGCGCATACATGGCACTTCATGGAGATGAGGCTGCCGGAAAGAAAGTGGAGATCGTTCTTCGCGATGATGCCGGCACAGCCGACCAGACCCGCCGGATCGCGCAAGAACTGGTTGTCAATGACGGTGTCAACATGCTCATGGGGTTCGGCCTGACGCCGCTTGCCATGTCGGTCGCCCCGGTGCTCAATCAGGCAAAGATCCCTGCCATCATCACGTCGGCAACGACCTCGGCCATCATGCCGCAGTCTGAATATTATGTGCGCACCAGCATGGGTGGGCCTCAGTCTGCTCTCCCGGTTGCTACCTGGGCCGTAGAAAACGGTCTGAAGCGCGTGGTGACACTGGTGACCGATTATGGTCCCGGTCATGACATCGAGAAGGGCTTCGTCGATCAGTTCAAGAAGGAGGGCGGCGAGATCGTGGAATCGGTGCGTGTTCCGTTGCAGAACCCGGATTTCGCACCGTTCCTGCAGCGCGTGCGTGATGGCAAGCCGGACGCGGTATTCGTCTTCGTTCCCTCGGGCGTCGGTTCCTTGTTCATGAAGCAGTTCGTGGAGCGCGGTCTTGCCGATGCCGGGATCAAGCTGATCGCAACCGGCGACGTGACCGACGACGATCTTTTGAACGGGATCGGCGAAGCTTCGAAGGGCGTGATCACCGGTCATTTCTACTCCGCCAACCACGACAGCCCTGAAAACAAGGCATTCGTGGAGCAGGTGCGCAAGGACAACAACAATATGCGCCCCAATTTCATGTCCGTTGGCGGCTATGATGCCATGCATCTGGCTTACGCTGCGCTGGAGAAGACCGTTGGCGATACAGATGGCACCAAGCTGATCGAAGCCATGAAGGGGATGGAGTGGACCAGCCCGCGGGGGCCGATCATGATCGACCCTGACACCCGCGATATCGTGCAGGACATTTACATTCGCGAGGTCAAGGAGGTCGACGGCGAACTCTACAATGTCGAGTTCACGAAATACGAAAAGATCCGCGATCCCAATACGCCGAAGTGATGAGACAATGGCGGCCGGTTGTTCCGGCCGCCTCACCGGTGAGGGCCAATGCTGACCATTCTTTTCGACGGCATCGCCTATGGCATGCTTCTCTTCATTCTCGCTTGCGGACTGACGATCACGTTGGGATTGATGAACTTCATCAATCTGGCCCATGGTGCGTTCGCGATGACCGGCGGTTATGTGACCGTTGTGATGATGAATCGCTACGGCATCTCCTTCTACTGGTGCCTCCCGGCTGCCTTTCTGGTCAGCGCAGCTCTCGGAGGTATTCTCGAGCGGACGCTTTATCGCCGCCTGTATCAGGCGAGCCATCTTGATCAGGTTCTGTTTTCGGTGGGGCTTGTCTTCATGTCCGTGGCAGCAGCTGATTACATCATGGGGGGGCAGCAACAACTGATCCAGCTCCCGCGGGAGCTTTCGGGACGTGCCGAAGTGCTGGGTGTGGGCATCGGGCGCTACCGCCTCTTTACTATCGTGATCTGCGCCTTGCTGGCCGTCGCGCTTCAACTGATCCTGGCAAAGACCCGCTTCGGCAGCCGGTTGCGTGCGGCAGTGGATGATCGCCGCGTCGCGATGGGGCTAGGGATCAATGTCTCCGTCGTCTTCGCGCTCACTTTCGCGTTTGGTTCGGGGCTTGCTGGACTCGGCGGCGCGATGGGGGCGGAAATCCTTGGTCTTGATCCAAACTTCCCCCTCAAGTTCATGATCTACTTCCTGATCGTGGTTGCTGTCGGAGGCACTTCCACCGTCAGCGGACCGTTTCTGGCGGCGCTGCTCCTCGGCGTCGCGGACGTGGCCGGAAAATATTACGTCCCCGCCATTGGGCCCTTCGTCATCTACGGGTTGATGATCATCATGCTGATCCTGCGGCCTTCCGGTCTTTTCGCAAGGGGCGGACGATGAGCGTTTCAGTGCACCAGAGCGTCCAACCCCTCGCCAAAGCGCAGGAGGAGCCGCATCTACATGCGCGCCGGCTGATGGAACGGCGAAGCGCCGTCCGCTTCTTTGAAATTATCATCTGGTTGGCGGCCGTGGCAGCTATCTTCCTGCTGCCCTCCAAGATGTTGATCCTGACGGAAATCGCAATTCTCGCTTTGTTTGCAGTTTCTCTGGACTTGGTGCTTGGCTTTGCGGGCATTGTATCGCTCGGCCATACGGCCTTCTTCGGTGTCGGCGCTTATGCAGCGGGATTGTTTGCCCGACACGTCATGGCAGAACCGGTCATCGGCCTGGTGATGGCCGGACTTGCTGCCGGTCTGCTTGGATACGTCACAAGCTTCCTGATCTTGCGCGGAACAGATCTGACGCGGTTGATGACGACACTCGGCATCGCCTTGATGCTTGCGGAGGTTGCCAACCAGACAGCTTGGCTGACCGGAGGGGCCGACGGATTGAGCGGGTTCAGCCTGGACCCGATCCTCGGCCTGTTTCCCTTCGACCTGTGGGGGCGTAACGGCTACATTTATTGTCTTGCCGTACTCTTTGCCTCGACCATGGTTGCGCGGCGCATCGCGTTCTCACCCTTCGGCTTGTCGCTGAAGGCGATCAAGAGCAACCCGACCAGGGCCGCGCTCGTGGGTATTCCAGCGCGCCGACGGCTTGTCATCACCTATACGATTGCCGCCGTTATGGCAGGCTTTGCAGGAGCGCTGCTGACGCAGACCACCTCCTTCGTATCCCCGGACGTCCTGGCCTTCCATCGCTCGGCGGACGTTCTGCTGATCCTCGTTATCGGGGGCACGGGCTACCTTTATGGAGGGATCGTGGGCGCCATCGTCTTCACCTTGCTGAAGGACTGGCTTTCGGTTGTCACTCCCCAATACTGGATGTTCTGGATCGGCCTTCTGCTGGTGATCCTGGTGCTTGTCGGGCGTGACAGGCTGGCGCGCTGGATCGAGTATCTGCCGCAGCGAGTTGCGGCTGTGAGGGGAAGAGACCGATGACCGTGGTGCTGGAGACGCGGGATCTGAACCGGCGCTTCGGCGCCTTCATGGCGACGAACAATGTTTCCTTGAAGATCGGCCAGGGTGCGCGCCATGCGCTGATTGGGCCAAACGGCGCGGGCAAGACCACGCTCATCAACCTCCTGACTGGCGTCCTTCCGCCCACTTCAGGGCAGGTGTTTCTCGCGGGTGAGGACATCACGCGTCTGCCCTCGCATCTGCGGGTCAAGAAGGGGCTGACGCGCACGTTCCAGATCAACCAGCTGTTTGCCGATTATTCTCCGCTGGAGACGGTGACGCTTGCGATGCTGGAGCGGGAAGGGGCGGGTAAACGCCTCTGGTCGTCAGTCACGGGTCATGACAGGCTGATTGCCGAATCGGCAACGCTGTTGTCGCGCTTCGGCCTGGCTGGGGTGATGGGGGAACGCACCAGCCAGTTACCTTATGGGAAGCAACGCCTGCTTGAGATCGCACTTGCATTTGCGTCGAAGCCCCGTGTGTTGCTGCTTGATGAGCCTGCCGCGGGGGTGCCGGAGGACGAGCGCCATGAAGTGCTTTCGATCGTCTCCGCTCTGCCGTCAGACGTCACGGTCGTCTTAATCGAGCATGACATGGAACTCGTCTTTTCCTTTGCGGATCGCATTTCGGTTCTGGTGGCGGGCGCGATCTTTGCAGAAGGAACAGTGGCTGAAATCTCGGCGGACCCACGCGTCAAAGCTGTCTATCTCGGAGAGGCTGCATGACGCCGCTGCTTGAGACGCACAGGCTGATTGCGGGTTATGGCGAGGCCGCCGTACTTGCCGGTATCGATCTGGTTCTTGAGGAGGGACAGACCCTTGCCTTGCTCGGCCGCAATGGCACCGGCAAGACGACGCTGGTCGATACGCTGGCGGGTCTCACCACCTATCACAGCGGCACAATACATCTGCTAGGCCGGGACATTACCCACCTCAGGGCGGATCGCCGCGCGGCGGCCGGTATCGGCTGGGTTCCGCAGGAGCGCAACATCTTCAAGTCGTTGACGGTCGAGGAGAACTTGACCGCGATTGCCCGGCCGGGCATCTGGACCACGGAGCGGGCGTATACGATGTTCCCGCGCCTCAAGGAGCGGCGACGCAATCTTGGCAGTCAGCTTTCCGGTGGAGAGCAGCAGATGCTCGCAGTCGCCCGCGCTTTGATGGTCAACCCAAAGCTCCTGCTTCTTGATGAGCCACTGGAGGGGCTAGCGCCCATCATCGTCGATGAGCTCTTGGCTGCCCTGCAGCAAATTGTAAAAGGCGAAGGCATGTCAGCGATCATCATCGAGCAGAAGGCGCGAAAGGTGCTGCCTCTGGCTGACGAGGCTGTCATGCTGGATCGAGGGGCGATCGTTTATCAGGGATCCAGCCGGGATTTGCTCGCCGATGAAAAGGCTCTTGCCCAGCATCTGGGCGTGGAGAAGACCCTGGCGTCCAGCTGACCCTTCTTGATCTTCCAGAGCTCTGAGCCTGCTCACTTGACGTTGATCAATGATCTGCAGGCTGCCTCGTCCTAGCGTCGTGTCAACAAAGTACGGTGAATAGGGAGTAGCGCATTCAGGTGTTCGAACCTGATAAGTCGTTACTTCCTGCCGTGCATATGTCACAACCGGCAGCTATCTGCCATGGTGCAGCTCCGTTCCCTCGCCGACAATTGGGCGCTCCTGCCGCTGGCTTCAGAATTACTTTCGCATTGCAAAGAGACTGACTGAGATGATCGAAGACCGTATTCGCCGCCCCGCCCTCCTCGAAAAGATCACGACGGCGGATGCCGCCGCCTCATTGATCAAGGACGGCATGATCATCGGGATGAGCGGCTTCACGAAGGCGGGCGATGCCAAGGCCGTTCCCATCGCGATGGCTGAGCGCGCAAAAACGGATCCTTTCAAGATCACGCTCATCACGGGCGCATCCCTCGGGCACGACGTCGACCGTATGCTAACCGAGGCGAAGATCCTCGCCCGCCGTATGCCCTTCCAAGCGGACAGGACGCTGCGGGCAGCGATCAACCGCGGGGAAGTGATGTTCATCGACCAGCACCTCTCCGAAACTGTCGAGCATCTACGGTCCAATCAACTGGGGCCGATCGACTATGCAATCGTTGAAGCCGCAGCGATCACCGAGGATGGTGCGATCGTTCCATCAACATCGGTTGGCAACTCTGCGAGTTTCGCGGTCCTTGCGAAGAAGATCATTGTCGAGATCAATCTCAGCCAACCGGCGGAGCTGGAAGGGTTGCATGATATCTACTTTCCCGGGCGGCGCCCGTCGCGGGTTCCCATCCCGGTAGTGACATGCGAGAGCCGTGTTGGTTTTCCCTATGTGCCGATCGATCCAGACAAGATTGTCGCCATTGTGGTCACTGATGAGAAAGACAGCGCTTCCAGTATCGAGCTGCCCGATGCCGATACTGACGCAATTGCCGCCCATCTTATCGGGTTCTTTGAGAGCGAGATCGCAAAAGGGCGGCTGGACCTGACCTTGCACCCGCTTCAGGCCGGGATTGGCACGATCGCCAACTCAGTTCTGAGCGGACTGGCGACCGGCCCCTTCCATCATCTTCGGATGTATAGCGAGGTGCTGCAGGACAGCACGTTCGACCTCTTTGATGCCGGCAAACTCGCTTTCGCCTCGGGATCTTCGATCACGCTTTCCACTGCTTGTGCAGAAAGGGTCTTCAGCAATTTCCACAAATACAAGGACCATATCGTCCTCCGACCCCAGGAGATCAGCAATCATCCGGAGGTCATCCGGCGCTTGGGCGTCATAGGTATCAATACGGCTCTTGAAGTCGACATCTACGGCAACGTCAATTCGACCCATGTCAACGGGACGCACATGATGAACGGGATCGGCGGGTCCGGCGATTTCGCCCGCAATGCCTATCTCTCAATTTTCGTAACGAAGTCGCTCGCGAAGCAAGGAAAGATTTCGTCGGTTGTGCCGATGGTCCCGCATGTCGACCATAATGAACACGACGTTGATATCATCGTGACAGAAAACGGCTTGGCCGACCTGCGTGAGCTGGCCCCACGTGAGCGCGCACTCGAGATCATCAATCATTGCGCACATCCGGATTTCCGGGAGGAGCTATCCCATTATTTCGCCCGGGCATGTGAACGCGGCGGCCATACGCCGCATGTTCTGGAGGAAGCGCTTTCGTGGCACGAGCGGGCGCAAACGACCGGAAGTATGCTTCGGTAGCAGCGCCAAAGGGCACAATCCCGCTTCAACTCTCTGGCTTTTCCGTTGCGTCGCCTTAGTTAGCAGCTTTGAACCACCTATCAACAGCGATTTTGTCTGGCGACAGGTGGATCAACCCTTGCCCTTCGGAACCCATGGATGACGGTAGCTGCGTCTGAAACTGCCTTTCTCTCGCATGATGGTGAACTCGCGCGCTTGATCTCCGTCTTTGACTGGAGCGCAACCTCGCTCGGCCCCATCGGGCAATGGTCTCAAGGGACGAAAGCAGTGGTTTCGTTGATCCTGCAGTCCCCCGTGCCAATCGTCACGCTGTGGAACGAGGATGGCGTGATGATCTACAACGATGCCTACTCCGTCTTCGCGGGTGGGCGTCATCCTCAGCTGCTTGGTTCCAAGGTGCGTGAAGGTTGGCCCGAAGTGGCTGACTTCAACGACCATGTGATGAAGTCTGGGCTTGCCGGCCAAACGCTCGCCTATTCTGACCAGGAACTGACGCTCCACCGTCGTGGAGAACCAGAGCAGGTCTGGATGAACCTCGACTATTCCCCGATTATGGATGAGGCTGGACAGCCAGTTGGTGTCATGGCTGTCGTTGTCGAGACCACGGGCAAAGTCCGGGCAGAACGGCAGCTGCGGGGAGAGCGCGAGCGGCTGCGCAAGATGTTTGAGCAGGCACCTGGCTTCATGGCGATGATGACGGGTCCGGACCACGTCTTCCAGGACGCCAATTCTGCCTATCTAGCCCTTGTGGGTTATCGCGACATCCTCGGCAGACCTATACGTGAGGCCTTGCCTGAGATCATCGATCAAGGCTTCGTTCGCATCCTCGATCACGTCCGGGACACCGGGCTGCGTCACATCGGACGAGGGGCAAAGGTTGCGCTGGCGCGGAGACCTGGCTCTCCGCCTGAGGAGCGGTTCGTCGATTTCGTATTCCAGCCCATCGTGGAGGAGGACGGACGTACAGCTGGTATCTTCGTTCAGGGAAACGACGTAACGGACCAAAAGCGGGCAGAGCTCGCCCTGCGGCGCGAGACGCGTCATCTTGAGGTGCTGAATCGGCTCGGAGCCGAACTTGCCGCGGAATTGGATCTCGAAAAAGTTGTTCAGCTGACGACGGACGCCGGTGTTGAACTGACCGGCGCGGCCTTTGGTGCATTCTTCTACAACGTGTTTGACGATGCGGGCGGAAGGTACATGCTTTACGCTCTCTCCGGCATAGAGCGAGCAGCATTCGATGGCTTTCCGATGCCGCGCAAAACCGCGATCTTTTCCCATACCTTTGATGGCGATGGAGTGATCCGGTCGGGAGATATTACCGCCGATCCCAAATACGGCAGCTTCGAGCCTTACAAGGGAATGCCGAACGGGCATCTCCCTGTTCGCAGCTATCTTGCGGTGCCGGTCGTATCGCGCTCTGGAGAGGTGATAGGGGGACTTTTCTTCGGTCATCCTGAGCCTGACCGCTTCGAAGAAGACCATGAGCGGCTGATTGTTGGTGCTGCGGGTCAGGTCGCGATCGCGCTGGACAATGCCCGTCTGTTTCAATCTGCGCAGAAGGAATTGGCGGAGCGGCGGCGGGCCGAGGAGGCGCTGCAGGAGTTGAATGCTCGTCTTGAGCAGAAGGTCGCCGACGAGATAGCTGAGCGCCTGAAGACTGAGGAGGCATTGCGGCAAAGCCAGAAAATGGAATCGCTGGGCCAGCTCACAGGTGGCGTCGCGCACGATTTCAACAACCTGTTGCAGGTGATCTCAGGAAACCTGCAACTCCTGTCCAGAGACGTGAGCGGCAATGACAAAGCGCGGCGCCGCGTCGAGAACGCTCTTTCCGGCGTGCAGAGGGGCAGCAAGCTGGCGAGCCAATTGCTGGCCTTTGGTCGCCGGCAACCGCTTGAGCCCAAGGTTGTCAATGTCGGCCGGCTTGTGAGAGGACTTGAGGAGCTGCTTCGACGAACGCTTGGCGAAGACATCATCGTTGAGACGGCAACAGATGTAGATGTCGGGAACACCTTCCTGGATCCCGCCCAGATCGAGAACGCGCTGCTCAACCTGGCGATCAACTCGCGCGATGCCATGGAAACCGGCGGGCGATTGACGATCGAGGCAAGGAATGCGGTGCTTGATGAGGATTACGTCAAGCATGAGCCAGATGTTGTTGCTGGAAACTACATCCTGCTCTCAGTTGCAGACACCGGGACCGGAATGACGCCGGAGGTATTGGCGCAGGTTTTTGAGCCGTTCTTTTCCACGAAACCGGTCGGCAAAGGAACGGGGCTTGGGCTTTCCATGGTCTATGGCTTCGTCAAGCAGTCTGGCGGACACATCAAGATAGACAGCGAGACCGGTCGCGGCACAACCATCAAGCTTTATTTTCCGCGGGTGTACCGGCAAGAGGATGCTGTTGCCGATCCCGAGCAAGGTCCAATCAGCGGTGGGACAGAAACCATACTCGTGGCAGAGGACGACGAGCAGGTGCGGGCGACCGTGGTGGAGATGCTTGGGGACCTTGGCTACCGCGTGCTGAAGGCGAAGGATGCAGCGGGTGCGCTCAATGTCGTCGAGAGCGGGATCCCGATCGACCTGGTGTTCACCGATGTCGTCATGCCGGGACCTGTTACAAGCACGGAGCTTGCACGATACGCGCAGGCGCGTTTGCCGGATGTGGCTGTCCTTTTCACCTCGGGCTATACGCAGGACTCCATTGTCCATGACGGCCGGCTTGACGCAGACGATGATCTGCTCTCGAAGCCCTATACGCGCGAAGCTTTGGCCCGGAAGATACGCCAGGTTCTCAACAGTCAGCAGCAACGCAATCGGACCCGCGCAACCTTTGCAACAGGCGCTGCATCCTCATCCAACACCGGAAACTCGCTCATGCCCCGCTACCGTATTCTGCTCGTTGAAGATGATTTTCTGATCCGGATGAGCACGGCGGATATGTTGAGTGATCTGGGGCATCAGGTGGAAGAGGCCGGTAATGCCGAAGAGGCGTTGACCGTGCTGAAATCTGGGATGTTCGACGTTCTGATGACCGACCTTGGCCTTCCGGGCATCACGGGCGGAGAATTCGCCCGTCAAGCACGAGAGCTTTCGCCCCATATCGGCGTCATCTTCGCCACCGGTAGAGATCGCATCCCGGACGACGGAGCCGTGGACGGCGCTGTGCTGCTGAAGAAGCCATTCGCGAATGAGGAAATCGCGCGAGCATTGGACCAACTGAGGCCTGTGGCGATCTAAAGAGACGCCTGTTCTTAAGGACGGCAAACCCTACCAAGACGCATGGAAATGGTGGACGGGGCCGTGGCCGCTGCCCACGGATAGTTCGCCGGAACGAGCGATGGCCGCGGACACAAATTCCTTGCCTGCCTGCACCGCCTCCAGCGGACCCAGTCCCTTTCCAAGTTCCGCGGCTATCGCACTTGCCAAAGTGCAGCCCGTACCGTGAGTGTTGTGGGTTTCGCTGCGTCGTCCTTCGAGCCAGGTGACGGAGGTCCCGTGAACGAACACATCGGGGCTCGCCGCATCCTCCAGATGTCCGCCCTTCACCAGCACCGCACGCGGGCCGAGATACATCAGCCGTCTGGCTTGCCCGGCCATGGCCTCACGGTCACCAGCTTCAGGCTCACCAAGCAGCGCCGCTGCTTCTGGCAGGTTCGGCGTGATGATCGTTGCGATCGGAAGGAGCCGAAGGATCAGAGCTTCGACTGCATCCTGTGCAAGAAGCGACGCGCCGCCCTTGGCTACCATCACAGGATCTAGCACGATGGGAACATCGCGATGGGGCGTGATCGCATCTGCAACAGCTTCGGCGATTTCTGCGGTCGCAATCATTCCGATCTTGATCGCATCAACGCGGACATCCGCGAAGACGGCTTCGATCTGGTTCGCAACGAAGGATGCCGGGACCAGATGAACGCCTGTCACCCCTTGCGTGTTTTGGGCCGTCAGGGCGGTGAGTGCAGCCATGCCATAAGTACCGCGGGCAGCGAATGTCTTGAGGTCGGCCTGGATGCCGGCGCCGCCAGAAGGATCGGATCCCGCAATGGTGAGAATGTTTGCAATCATAGGCGAGCCTCCTTGATCTCATTGGCAAGTCCAAGTGCTGCGGCGCGCGGATCAGATGTGCCACAGATGGCAGACACCACGGCCATTCCATGCGCACCTGCAGCAAGTGTCCGCGCTGCGTGCCCCGCCTTGAGCCCACCGATTGCGACTGCCGGCACGGAGACCGCAGCAACGATGCGTTGGAGACCCTCAAACCCGATCGGGGTCTTGTGGTCCGGCTTGGTTCCGGTGGCGAAAACGGGGCCGACGCCCACATAGTCCACGAGGGTCGGATCGACCGCCCGCGCCAGATCGACCGTCTCAACGGAAAGCCCGAGGATCATCGCGGTGGGGATGCGGCGGCGAACCTCCGCTGCCTGCAGGTCGCTTTGGCCGACATGTATGCCTGCGGCGTCGACCGCAATCGCCGCCTCCACATTGTCATTCACGATGAGAGGCACGCCCGTGCCAGCGAGAGCATCCTTGAGTTCAAGACCCGTTTGGATCAAAGCAGCGGTGTCGGCTTTCTTGTCGCGCAACTGTACGACCGTTGCTCCGCCTTCAACGGCAAGCCTGGCGGTCTGAACCATTCCGAGATCCCGGCAGAGCCAGGGATCGAGCACCAGGTAAAGGGACAGGTCAAGATCCTTCATAGGAACTCCATCCGAACTTTGGCATCAAGGTGGTCGCTGCTGACCGCAGCAAGCGCGTCCAGAAATAGCGGTTGAAATGATCCAGGTCCCGGCGCCTGGGTGCCCGCTTCTTCACCGCAGACAGCAAACAGTGCGAGCGCCGCGGCCGTTGCCTCGAAAGGCTGTTCCGGCGCGGTTGCTGCAAATGCGCCGACAAGGCATGTGAGGGCGCAACCCAATGCAGTCACTTTCGGCATTGTGGGGGAGCCACCTTCGATGGCGAGGGAGCGGTTCCCGTCGGTGACGATATCGACCTTGCCAGTTACAGCCACCACGCAAGAATGTTGCCGTGCGAGGAAGATTGCCGCGGCCTGAGCAGAGGCCGAGCTATCACCACTATCAACCCCCCGCCCAGAGGCTTTTTCACCCGCGAGCGTCATGATCTCTGAGGCGTTACCCCTGATGATTGTTGGCCGCAGGTTCATCAAGTTCCGGATAGCATCTTGACGGAAGGCGGTAGCGTGGTGGGCCACGGGATCTAGGACCCAGGGTGTGCCGCATGCCTTTGCGGCAGTTGCCGCTTCTCGCATGCCAGCGATGCCACCTGACCAGAGCGTGCCGATGTTGATGGTGACTGCACCAGCGATACGTGCGAATTCGCCAGCTTCCTCTTCGGCGCTCACCATGGCGGGCGAGGCGCCGGCAGCCAGCAGCACGTTGGCGGAGATGTTCATCGCCACGTCGTTCGTGATGCATTGCACCAACGGGTTTTTCTGGCGCATCGCCTTCAAAAGGGTGCCACAGGACGGGGAGATGGTCATCGAGCTGCCTCTCTTGGCGGAGCAGCGAGGACGCATTCACGCCCTTGACGACTCCCTCCGCCAGCATGATCTGGTTCAGGTTCAAAGGGTACATCTCAGCCCGCATAGCGGACGCCCCTGTCGGCAATAAGGTTTACAGGAATTCCAGCGGATGTCACCGCTGAATCGCGGAGGCGCCTACGTCGTCGGGAGTTCGCAAAAGAGAGCGAAGGCTTCGAACGGTCGCAACGAGACGCTTTCGCCGATTGCGTCGACCTTGGAATAGTTGCTGATCAGGCAATGGCCCGAAAGCTGAAGTTCGCCCGGCATTGTCACTGTGATCTCGTTCGGCCGGAAGTTGGCGATGACAATGATCCGGTCCTGCTGCCACGTGCGGCTATACACGAAAACATCCGGATGCTGGTCCAGCCAGGACTGATAGTCACCGTGGACGATCACCTCATGCTGCTTTCGCAGTGCGATCAGATCGCGGTAATGGCTCCATATGGAGCGGTCATCCCTGACCTGAAGCTCAGCATTCAGAGTAAGGTAATTTGGGTTCACCTCGATCCACGGCGAGCCGGTGGTGAAGCCGGCGTTGGATTGGGCACTCCACTGCATCGGGGTGCGCGCATTGTCGCGACCGCTTTCATTGGCGCCCTGGATGAACTCGTCTGCAGAAAGCCCAGCCTCGACATGCAGGCGGTGCATGTTGAGCGTTTCGATGTCCTTGTACTGGTCGATCGACGTGAACGGGACGTTCGTCATGCCGATCTCTTCGCCTTGATAGATGAAAGGAGTGCCTCTCATCAGGTGAAGCACCGTCGCCAGCATCTTGGCGGATTCGGCGTGAAAGCCGGTGGTGTTGCCATAGCGGGAGACAGCCCTCGGCAAATCGTGATTGCCCCAGAACAACGAGTTCCAGCCATCCTCTGCAAGCGCAAGTTGCCACTTACCAAAGGATGCCTTCAAACCCACCAGATCAATGGGCTTTGGCTGCCATTTGCCATACGTCTCATGCCACCCCTGGGTAACGTGCTCGAATTGAAAGACCATCGAGAGCTCATTCCGATCTTGAGCAGAATACAGAAGCGCCGAAGTGGGTGTCGCGCTCCATGCCTCCCCGACCGTCATGACATCGCGGCTGCCAAAAGTCTCCCGGTTCATTTCCTGGAGGTAGTCATGAAGATGCGGGCCATCGCTGGTGATGCCGGCATCAACCTGCTTTCCGATGAGATCAATGACGTCCATCCGAAAGCCGGCGATACCTCGGTCGAGCCACCAATTCATCATCTTGTAGATTTCCGCCCGTACCTTCGGATTCTCCCAATTAAGGTCCGGCTGGCGGCGTGAAAACAGATGCAGATAGTATTGGTTTGTCTGCGGATCGAGCGTCCAGGCTGGTCCACCGAAAGAAGAGGCGAGGGAATTGGGCGGTGCACCCTCAGGAGAAGGATCTCGCCAGATATAAAAGTCGCGGTAAGGGTTGTCGCGGGACTTACGCGCTTCCTGAAACCACGGATGCTCGTCTGACGTATGGTTGACCACCAGGTCCAGAACGATGCCGATGCCCCGCTTGCGCGCTTCCGAGACTAGCCGATCGAAATCTGAAAGCGTTCCGAATTCGGGTGAGATGCCTTGATAATCCGAGATATCGTAGCCGTTATCGTCCATAGGGGAGCTGAATATGGGCGACAGCCATATGACCGAAATGCCCAGGCTCTGCAGATAATCCAGTCTCGAGATGATGCCGGGCAGGTCGCCGATGCCGTCACCATTGCTGTCGCAGAAGCTGCGAGGATAGATCTGATAGACCGTGGCGGTATGCCACCACTTACGCCCAATGGGGGGCGTCGCTAGCGGCTGCGGCGCGGGCTGGCTCATCACGTTCCTCCATCTCGGGAATGCCGAAGACGAACGCAGGACCGGAAACGCGGTTCCCGGCACGGGGAACATCGGTGCTCTGCGGCGGTTAGCTAGGTACGTGGTCCACAGCAAGGAGGTTCAGATGAACAGCAAGCTTCCGCCCGTCCCTGATGAAAACCTTAGCCACAAGGGGCCTGGAGAACCTGCAACGGCAAGTTCGTCCGGAGGACGAAACGTCGACCCCGGCCAGAAGAACTTCGACAAGCAAGGCCAGCAGGGCAACAGCAAGATCAACACGACAAACCAAGGTTATCAGCAAGATCGCTGATTGCCGCCTTCGAGCGAAGCTAATCGTGAGCTCCTCCGGACAACTCGGAGGAGCTTTTTTGTATGCCTGGGCTCTTCAAACTGCGAGGCTGGAGAGGACGATCGACTTTGCTACTCACAATGCTGCGCCGGCAGTGCCCGTTATCTCAGGAGGCTCTGGGCGCCATCGACATAGATCGGGACGCCGGTGACATGACGGGCGCGATGAGAGGCCAGAAAAAGGATCACGTCCGCAACATCCATTGAAGAACCAGGAGCGCCTTCCGTCAAAGGTATGTCTCCCTCCGGCCACTCGACCGGAACCGCCGTCTCATCCTTCTCGCGAAGCTTCGTGTTGTCGTGGATCGCAGTATCGATCTTGCCAGGGCACACCGCATTGATCCGTATCTTGTGTCGTCCAAGTTCCAGAGCCAGTTGCTGTACCATTGCAACCTGTGCCGCCTTGGTGGCGGAATAGGCGGTGGCACCGGGAGACGTGAATGTACGATTGCCGTTGATGGAGGATACGACGATGATCGAGCCTCCTCCATGCTCCTTCATGTGCGGCACCGTGAGGTAGAGCGTCATATAGGTTCCGCGCAAATTGACTCGGATCGTCTGATCCCACTCTTCCGGTTTCAGGTGGTCGATGGGGGCCCACACGCCATTGATGCCCGCATTGACGACGACGATATCGAGACGGCCGTAGGCTTGCACGAGCTGCGCGACGGCTGCGCCCATGGCATCCTCGTCGGCCACATCGGCTTCAAGTGCGATAGCAGTTCCGCCGTCGGCTTTTATCTCCGATACAGTCGCCTCGATCTCGCTTCGCGTGTGGCCGAGGACACCAATCTTTGCCCCCGCACGAGCCAGCGTTACGGCAGTCGCTTTGCCGATCCCGGAACCTGCACCGGTCACCAGTGCCACACGTGCTTGAAGTTCCATGATGGTTGCCTCTCGATTGCCCTACTTTTCGCGGATCACCAACGGGCAAGAACTTCCAAGGTTCCTGCACCTACCGCTTCTGCAGGATAAGGAGGCCCGCCTGGTACTTGCTGCCATCACGACCTGAGCGCTCCGCCTCTGCAAGATTGTCAGCAAGGTCGGCAAGCTTCACGACATGAGCGAGCCGGTTGGTCGATGCACGGCGGACGAGAGCAGCGTGGTCTTCGCCGGGCCGTTTCGTCAGAGCGTCGACTGCGCGGACGATCTGGTCGTCAAATCCTTCCTGCCGAAGCTTTTCCAGTGTCCAGTCCGGCGATTTCTCAACCACGTCATGGAGCCAGGCGACGATTCTTTCTTCGCGTCCCTCAACCTTAGATGCAACGCGTGTAACATGGTCAATGACAAAGCCGCCGGACTTCTTGGTCTGCCCATTGTGGGCCTGCTGCGCGATCGAGCGAGCGTGGTCGACAGCATCGTTCATGGACGATCTTCCTCGAACTGGGGAAGCCCGTCTATCGGATGAAACCAGGCCTCGCGGCGCTTTACCCAGAGCTCATAGTCTGGTTCAAGGTCCGTGGGAGCCATGTCGAGCGATCCGACACGAATTTCCACCTCACCTTCCGACGGGTTGAACAGCCGGGAGCCGCAGGTTGGGCAGAAGCCACGGCCACTGAATATAGCCACCTCTCCGGTACTCTCGAATGCGTGCGCAGGCCAGACGGCAAATGTGACGAAGGAAGATCCGCTTTCCTTGCGGCAATCGGCACAGTGACACAGCCCCACCCTCAATGGAGGGCCGTTGACCTTGTATCTGACACTGCCGCACAGGCAGCTTCCCGAGCGTATGATCATTTTCCTGCCTGACAGTGCCAAATCATCAGTTCATGCCGCGAACTCCAGTTCCTGCGGCGAACTCCTTACGACAGGACAATTTCGCCCTCGTCCGTCCCGTTCCAAAAGTGGATTCTCTTCGCGTGGACCTTGATCATGATGATCCCGGGGGTCTCGATGCCGTTCTCGAACCACTTGTCGAGATCGGGGTTCCAGTGCTCCTGGAAGGTCGATTTGTCATCGATGAGTTCCGCCTTTCCTTCCACCGCGATCATGAACTTGTCATTTCCCTGGAACGACAAGGAGACGTCGGGATCCCGCCCTATCTCGCCAACCATATGGGCGTCTTTCCACGTGAAGTAATAAGAGTTGCCGTCGTAGTCGACGTCACGGTTGTTGCTCATCGGGCGTGCGGCAATTGCGCCGTTTTCGGCATGCGTGGACAGCATCGTGATGTCTATCTTGCGCATTGCTGCGGAAATGTGGGCGAGTTTCTCGTTGCGCATGCATCCGGCTCCTTTGATTTTCCACCACAACGACAAGGCTACCCTTGCGTTCCGCTGGCGCCTGCGAAGTGGTGAACTTGAGGCGATCTGGAGCGTTGTGGTGCATCAACGAACGGAGGACTTGGTCTTGGATATCATCCGCATTCTGCTCGCCTTCCTGCTTCCGCCGCTCGGCGTGTTTCTGCAGGTGGGGCCGGGCCTTCATTTCTGGTTGAACATCTTGCTGACACTGATGGGTTGGCTGCCGGGTATCATCCATGCTCTGTGGGTGATCCTTAAGAAATAGCCGTTTGGGTTCATCTGGTTCACCGAGAAGTGAAGCCAATGAACCATCGGCTGCACGCGAGATGCCACCGCTGTGTTAGGATCCATCACCAGCTTTGCGAGGTGGCATGCTTGCATTTCTTGCCCTTGTGGTCAGCTTTTCGCCGGTCCAGTCGATGTTCGCACAGTCGGCTGCGAGCCAGGTCGATGTTGAGCTGGTGTTGGCGGTGGATGTGTCGCGTTCTATGGACTACGAAGAAGTCCGTATTCAGCGGGAGGGCTATGTCGCCGCTCTCCGTCATCCTGATTTCATCAATGCAGTGCGCGGCGGACTGATCGGTAAGATCGCTATCAGCTATTTCGAATGGGCCGGGATAGTCGATGAAGCCTCCGTGATCGATTGGGAAATCATCGAGACTGCTGAGGATGCGAAAGCGTTCGCGCTCAAACTGGAAGCTCGTCCCATCTCCACCCAGCGGCGGACATCGATCTCGGCTGCGATCGCAAAGGGTGCGACCATGCTTGGATCAAGTCCCTTCCACGGGATGAGAGAAGTGATCGATATCTCTGGCGACGGCCCCAACAACGTCGGCCAGACAGTTGTCGACGTGCGTGATAGGGCGGTTGAAGCAGGGATCATCATCAACGGGCTTGCGATCATATTGCGCCCATCCGGTCCTGTGATGCTGGATGAGTATTATGCCGGCTGCGTTGTCGGAGGGCCCGGCTCGTTTGTACTGCCGGTTCATCAGATAGAGGATTTCGCGACGGCAGTTCGACGGAAGCTTGTTCTAGAGGTCAGCGGTGACTTGCCGGCGCCAGTTATTCGGGAGGCTGCTACCGGTGAGGCAGACTGCATGATCGGCGAGCGGCAGTGGCAAAACTTCTTGGATCGATGAAGGTCGGAACGGTGCCTGCCAGGTGGCGAACCCTCAGCTCTCGGAACCGGCTTCGGGGAGGAGGTCCTGCGAGCCGTCATCGGGAGCCGTAATCATCTTTGCCAACGGCGCATCAATCCTGCAAACCAAACCCGTTGCCTTGTACTCAACAGTCACCTTGGCCTGAAGCTGCTGGGAAAGCACGCGCTCGATCATCAACGTGCCAAAGCCCTCTCGCTGCGGCGGATTGACAACTGGGCCACCCGTCTCCTTCCAGGTGAACACAAAGTCGCCTTCCGGCTCCTTGGAAGCTGCCCAATGTATGTCGACCTGACCGGTTTCATTGGAGAGTGCGCCATACTTCGCGGCATTGGTGCATAGTTCATGAAGCGCCATTGAGAGAGAAAGCGCGATGGACGAAGGTGCCTCGAAGTCGTCTCCTTCGATATGGAAACGGCTCTTCTTCGGATCTTCGAATGGAGCGATTGCCGTCTCAACCGTGGCCTTGAATGATGCGCTCTGCCAGTTCTTGGTGAGAAGCTGATGGGCGCCGGCCATCGCGTTCAGCCTGCGGAAGAATGCTTCTGAAATGTCCGCGACTGAATCGGAAGAGCGAAATGTCTGTCGTGCCACCGCCTGGACCATGCTGAGGATGTTCTTGATCCGGTGATCGAGTTCGCGGATCAGCATCTGCCGCATGCGGTCATCCTGAAGCTGCTGTTCTCGACGCAGCGCCAGCTCGTCCATGAAGCCATCGACGGCAGAGCCGATGATGCCAAACGCCCCGTCTCCATTCATGCCGGTGCGGACGCTTTCATCCCCCTGTCGCCATGCATCGATGGAGCGGACGATTTCATGCGCGGGGCGCCTGATAAGTGCATGGCCTGCCCACCAAACAGCAAAGAAGGGACCGACAATTGCAAGGGCAATGACGGCAAGTCCGAACCGGGTCACCTGGCCTACCTGCTGCAGGCCTCCTTCTACGGAATAGCCGGCGCTGACGTAGAAGCTTTCCTGGTCGGGGTAGTATCCCAAGATTCGCTTCGTGCCGTCCTGGCTGGTCAACTCAACCGTGCCGGGGCTCTTTTCGTGAACAAGATGTTGGTAATCTTCTGGGATGGAAGTTCCAACGAACCGTTCTGGAAAGGGCTCTCGTGCGAGGATGACGCCTTCACGATCGGCAACCGTCAAGGAGTTGCCAGCGCTGGAATATTCGCGCTCGCGTACGCGTGTTCCGAGCCAGTTCAGGTCCAGATAGGCGACGATGATCTGACGGACTTCGCCCTGCTCCAGCACGGGAAGTGCAAGCGGCAAGGTCGGATCGCCAGTGATGCGATCGAGGATATACGTGCCGACGACGAAATTCTTCGAAGTAAGCGCCTCCTGATAATAGGCGCGGTCGGCGAATTGGCTGGAGGTGGCTGGCTTGGAAGTACACAGAAGTTCGCCCGCGACCGAGAGCACCGTGATGTTCTCCAGCATATCAAGCTTGTCGTCGACCACCCTTATATAATCACTGCAGGGCCTGCCTGGCCCCGTCCTCAGGATTGGCACCGTGCTGAGCACATCAAGGGTGCTGCGAATGGAGGAAACGATGCGTCGCATCTCAAGCGAGGCGAGATGGCCGGTAATCAGGGCGCTATTGTGGATCTCGCGGTAGGCAGCCTGACGGGTGCTGAAGAGGTTGTAGGTCAGGACCAGAAGCGCCGGCATCAGCGCAAGGAGTGTCAGCAGCAACAAACGGGACGTTACCGACCTTTTACGCATGGCTCCCCCCGCAGGATTCCGTTTCATGATGTTCTAGCCCATATTTAGATGGCGTCAAACCGGACCTGACCCGCGCAGCTTCGGGGGAAGAGGCTTGGAGGTCTTGGCCACAGCCGATCAATGGGACTTGACGAGACATCGGCGGCAGCTACCTAAGCAACTTCAATGAAAGGGGACGCGTGTGAGCGAGCAGCTGTTCGAGGAATTGGCTGACAATGCTCCGGTGATGATCTGGCGCTCCGGACCTGACAAGCTTTGTGATTTCTTCAACAAGCCATGGCTCCAGTTCACCGGGCGGACGCACCAAGATGAGCTGGGTATGGGCTGGACCTCTGGTGTTCATCCGGACGACTTGGATCGTTGCCTAGAGGTCTACACCGCCGCTTTTGAACGCCGCGACACCTTTTCAATGGAGTACAGACTCCGACGGCACGATGGGGCCTATCGGTGGGTGCTCGACAACGGACGCCCATTCGACCGAGACGGGAAGTTCGCAGGCTATTTTGGATCCTGCATCGACATCCATGAGCGGAGAGAGCTCGAGGACACTCGCAAGGATCTGATTGGAGAACTGAACCACCGTGTAAAGAACATGCTTTCCACGGTTCAGGCGTTAGCCCGGCAGAGTCTTGCCGGCGTGTCGTCCCCCAAAGACGCGGAAAAGCGCTTGACCACTCGATTGATGGCGCTTTCTCGTGTTCAGGAGTTGCTGGCAGAGAATGGCTGGCGGGGCGCAAATATGCGGGCGATCATCGACTCGGCCTTCCAGCTAACCGCTCCTGCAGCCGATCGAGGCGTTGTTGAGGGTCCCGATCTCCTTCTTGTTCCAGCGCGGACACAGCTACTGGCGATGACGCTGACGGAGATGGGGATGAACGCGCGTCAACACGGCGCCTGGTCGAACGACAAGGGTCATGTTGAGCTTCGATACGAAGTTCTTGAAGGAGAGCGGCTAAGCATCCATTGGCAGGAGCATGGTGGCCCCCTGGTCTCCGCTCCGACACGCCGCGGCTTTGGGCTGCGTCTCCTACAGGGCATGCTCCCCAGCGAAGCGGGCGGACAGGCTTCGGTTGAGTTCAACCCTGAAGGCCTCGTCTGCCGCATCAGTCTACCGCTCACGACCACGGCAGGGGGTGACTCAGAACCATGAAAGTTCTGCTCGTGGAAGACGAATTGCTGGTGGCAATGCTGACCGAGGATTTTCTCGCCGATCTTGGCCATGAGGTGGTAGCGTTGGCTTCCTGCGTTGCCGATGCTTCAAGTGCCCTGGAGCAACATGAACCTGATTTCGCCATTCTAGACGTCAACCTCGGCCTTGAGCACTCATTTCCTGTTGCGAAACAACTAGAAGAACGGGAGATCCCATATATCTTCGTCACCGGCTACGGTGCGGTCGGAATTGTCGAACCTTATCGCATGCATCCTGTTCTTGCTAAGCCCTTCGCAGTTCACCAGCTGGCCGCTGCCATCATCGCTGAGCTAAGCCGTGTAGGGATGCATCATGCCGGCGGCCGGCCTGAATGGGAGAGAACGTGACAACAAAGGGTAGTCGAAGCGGGCAGGAGCGCCATAGCGCGAGAGGCAGCGACATCCAGCATCGATTTATCCTCGGGCTTGCCCGCGGTGCGGCGGGGGCATTGATCTTCGGGCTGCCAATGCTGATGACGATGGAACTGTGGTTCCTCGGTTTCTACATGGAACGTTACCGGCTTCTGTTGTTGCTCCTGGCCAACATCCCGTTGCTTGTGGTTCTGGCTCATAGAATTGGCTTCGAGAAGACCTCCACCTGGGTTCAGGCTTTTCGTGACGCGATAACCGCCTATGCGCTGGCGATTGCCATGAGCGCCGTCGTGTTGACTTTATTGGGAATCGTCGAAACCGGGATGCCCCCCTCTGACCTCTTAGGCATGGTTGCGGTGCAATCGGTGCCAGCGAGCATCGGAGCTCTTCTGGCACGCTCTCAACTGGGAGGTCAGCACGACGATAACGCGGAGGAGGGTGACGAGCAGGAAAAAGGAGTCGTAACCAGCTATGGCCGCGAGCTTTTCCTGATGGCGATTGGCGCTTTGTTTCTTAGCCTCAACGTCGCACCAACGGAGGAGATCATCCTGATTTCCTATAAGATGACACCCTGGCACGCTATAGCCGCGGTGATAGTCTCGATCCTTATCATGCATGGGTTTGTCTATGCTGTTGCCTTTCGCGGTGCTCATCAGCTCAGTGAAGGCACGCCGCCTTGGCACGCGCTCGTCAGATACACGTTGCCCGGCTATGTCGTCGCCCTAGGTATCAGCCTCTATGTGCTGTGGACCTTCGGACGTTTGGACGATGCAGCCTCTACTCCGATTCTCATGGCAATCATCGTCTTGAGCTTCCCTGGCGCGATCGGCGCCGCAGCAGCTCGGCTTATTCTTTAGGGGGCCATGATGACGGTTTCATCAAGAAGCGGAAACATCGAGGCTGCGGCTCCGCATTGGTTGGAGTGGGTAACCGGGGTGTTTTCCACGCTGCTCGTCCTTACAATGATAGGCTGGATCGCGGCGCAAGCCATACTGCAGCCAGATACGCCTCCAGATTTCCGTTCCGAGATCTCGGCGATCGGGCCGGTAAAGGACGGCTTCCTTGTCGAGTTCGAGATCTTCAATGACGGGACGTCTACGGCTGCGTCCGTAGAAGTCCGTGGAGAACTGGCGGAGGCTGATCGCCCGGCAGAGGTGGTGCAGGCGACGTTTGACTATATTCCGGGGAAATCCAGCGTCAGGGGCGGGTTTCTGTTTGCCCAGAACCCCGAAGGAAGAGACATCCGTATCCGCGCAATTGGTTACACCGAGCCGTGAGCCTCAGTAGGGCAAGCCGACATAATTCTCCGCCAATGCTGTCGATGCGGCATGGGAGCTCACCAGATAGTCGAGTTCTGCTTCCTGGATCTTTTGACCGAAATCGCCAGTGTCTGGAAACCGGTGCAGCATCATCGTCATCGACCATGAGAAGCGCTCTGCCTTCCAAACCCTTTTCAACGCCCGGGCGGAATAGGCATGGAGACCAGCGGGCGAGTTTTCGTTGTAGAATTCCTGCAGCCCCTCAAAAAGGTAATGTACGTCACTTGCTGCGAGGTTCAGGCCCTTGGCGCCTGTGGGTGGCACGATGTGAGCAGCGTCTCCTACAAGAAACAGCCTGCCAAATCGCATTGGTTCCGCCACGAAGGAGCGAAGCGGCGCGATAGACTTCTCGAAGGACGGACCGGTGGTCATGGCCTCAGCATGCTCTTTAGGTAGACGGCGGCGCAGTTCGTCGTAGAAACGATCGTCACTCCAGTCCTCGGTCCGCTCGTCGAGGGAACACTGGATGTAGTAACGGCTGCGCGTCAGAGAGCGCATCGAACAGAGCGCGAAGCCTCGTGGATGATTGGCGTAGATCAACTCGTGGCTCACCGGCGGTACGTCTGCCAATATCCCCAGCCAGCCGAAAGGATAAACCTTCTCGAAAGTCTTGATTGAGGTTTCGGGCACGCACTTGCGGCTGATGCCGTGGTATCCATCGCAACCGGCAATGACATCGCAATCGATCCGGTGCGTCCTGCCGTCCTTGAGATAGGTTACGTACGGCGTGTCACCCGAGAAGTCATGCGGTTCGACGTCCTGGGCTTCATATACTGACGGAGCACCACTCGCTTCGCGTCGATCCATCAGGTCCTGCGTTACCTCCGTCTGGCCATAAACCATCACCTGCTTGCCTGTTAGGGCCAGCAGGTCCATACGATGGTCGCGCCCGTCGAAAGCGAGTGATATGCCGCTATGCGGCAGGCCTTCCAAACGCATGCGTTGTCCAGCATCCGCGCGATCGAGCAGCCCTACCATGCCCTCCTCCAAAACGCCTGCGCGGACCCTGCCGAGGATGTATTCCTTGCTGACCCTGTCGATGATGATGTTGTTGATGCCAGCGTTCGTCAGCAACTGACCGAGAAGCAGGCCCGATGGGCCTGAGCCAATGATGGCCACCTGCGTTCTCATCTTACCCTCCCAAGCAATCTGGAAATGCTAGATGCCAAACTTCTGGCGGAGAATGGATTTTTGGCTCCACTTATGGGACAAATCGAACATGAGCGGGAGGTTGTGGATGATCGTGGATGTTCCGACCTATGGCCTATACGGGGAGCGAGTTCCGGCGAAGCCTGGATTTTGGGTGCATTGCGAGACGATTGCGGCACGCAGCAGCGCCTACCACTGGGAGATTGGACTGCACCGGCACGACAACTTCTTCCAGATCCTGTACATTTGGAACGGCACCGGCACCGCTCTTATAGGCGAGCAGACTGTTCCCCTGTCGCCGCCTTGCGTAGTGCTGATGCCGCCGGGTGTCAGTCATGGCTATCGGTTCGAGCCTGATGTGCAGGGTAGTGTCATCACCTTTGTTGCCGATCATTTGAAAGTGACTGCCGCACTGGGGAAGCGCCCCGGATTCTGGTTCAGCGTGCCGCGCCTTTTCTCCCTTAAGGAGGACGATAGCTGCGAATACATCGAGGCGACGATTGGCCGGATC
>JAEWOP010000142.1 GCA_023399635.1 Pseudomonadota bacterium | reverse complement strand
TCGCACTTGGTGCAGCCAAGGCTCAAATCCTCGGCGGTTACGACTTCGAAGCTGAAGACGGTGCTGTTCGTGGTATCGTAACGGCTGACGTTGGTCCGGGCACCCTCGGCATCGCTGGTGTATGGTCGAGCGGCTTCAACTCCTACTACGCTGCGTCCGAATGGACCGTTGCTGCTGAATACGCTTTCGCAGTTTCGGATCGCTTCAAGCTGACCCCGGGCTTCCAGTACTTCTGGGATACCAACCTCGACGCAGCTGGCTCTGACGACGCATGGCGCGCTGGCGTCACCCTCGACTACAAGATCGTTGAAGGTCTGACGTCGAAGGTTAGCGTTCAGTACCAGGACGACGAAGCTACCGACGACGACGAGTGGTTCGGTTTCGTTCGCCTGCAGCGTTCGTTCTAATCTGAACAGTCCAAATAGAAAGGGCCCGCACAAAGTGCGGGCCCTTTTTCTTTGCATGTTAGTGAATTAATCTTCGCAGTTGGCGACAACGGTTTCGCCCGTCGTGTTCGGCTGACCGGCAACAGAAGCCGTGTTGTTCATTGCGGTCTTGTCTTCGCCGCGGGACTGGCAGTCATCGCCATCGGTGCGATTGTTAACGGTGTCACCGCTCGTGGCTGCTCCAGATGCTGATGTGCCCGAGCCGGTACCGATCGAGCCGCCGCTTGTCTGGGCGATCGCACCAGTTGCGAGACCGAGCGAAAGAGCGGATACTGCGAGAAGTTTCTTGTACATTCGTTTACCTCCGTTGGGGAGCTTCGAGATATCCGAAGCCTTCGTCACGGGGCGATAACACGGGAGGGGCGCGGATGGTTCCGCACTGATTTTTGCAGCGCTTCGGATGGCGCGAGCATTCGGATGGCGATCGCGTCAGGGATTGCAGTTGACCAACTGACCTGCAACAGGGTTACCGCCGCCCAAACCTCACATCGGCAACGATGTCTGCCGTCTGCCCCAGGCGTGTCTTGTAGACTTGGTAGTTCTCCATGATCCGCTGCACGTAAGCGCGGGTTTCAGGGAAGGGGATGCGCTCGATCCAGTCAACCACCTCGTCGATCGGCTTGCCGCGCGGGTCGCCGTAGCGCTCGATCCACTCCCGCACGCGCCGTGGTCCGGCATTGTAGGCGATGAAGGTAAGCACATAGGACCCGTCAAATGAGTCGATCTGCTCACCGAGATAGTGGGCGCCCAGGGTTGCATTGTAGCCGGGATCAGCCGTAAGACGCGTTGATGCATAAGAAAGGCCGTGGCGCTTGGCCACAGCCTTGGCTGTCCCCGGAAGAAGCTGCAGCAGCCCGCGGGCGTTGGCCGGTGAAACCGCCGCCGGGTTGAAGGCGCTCTCCTGGCGGGCAATGGAATAGGCAAGCGCCTTCCCGGACCCAGCAATATTGGCAGTCGTCGGAATAACGCCAGTCGGGAACGCAAGTGCTGCGACGTCCCGTCCTTCCGCAAAAGCGGTCTTCCCGATCTGGAGCGCAAGGTTATGCTCTCCGCGCGCTTCGGCCTCGGCGGCGAGCAGCGCAAGTTCGCCCGGGCTGATGATCTCCTTGGCGAGTGCTTTCATCAACCTGTCGGCACGCTTCTGTTGGCCAGCAGCCTGAAGCACTGCAAGAGCCTTCACGGGCGCCCGGTTCTCGAATGTTTGTCGATCGCTATCACTTGGAAGCGGCACTGCAACGTTGAGTGTCCGCGCCCCAATCCGCGCCGCAGCCAGCTGGCCGTAGAAGGTGCCGGCATAGGATGCAGCTTTTTCATAATGCAGCCGCGCTTTCTCGTCTGCCGGATCTCCCTTGCCTGCTGCCTCTGCCGTGCGCCCAAGCCAATACAAGGCACGAGAGGATGAAATGGGGCCATTCGCCACGTCGAGGATGCGCAGGAAGTGGCCCTCCGCAAGTGCTGGGTCGTTCAGGTTGCGCAGAGCATACCAACCGGCATGAAACTGCGCATCCACAATCTCGGCTGGTTTCTCTCCAGCATGGGCCGAAACAACGGCATATGCAGCTTGGTAGTCTCCGTCGTCAGCAAGGCCCCGGGCCACGATTCGACGTTCGTCCCACCACTCCGCCGTGTTGATCAGCCGGGCTGCATCGCGCGGCGCCTTCTTCGGAAGCGCCGCTGCCTCCCGATACTTGTCCTGCCGCCGCAGCCGATCGATCTTGAGGAACAGATAGGCAGGGTCATTGCTCCAGCTCTTGTCCACCGCCTTCACCAGTGCATCCGCGTTCCTGGCCTCGCGGATGACGGCTGTCCATGCCCTATACAGGGAATTGGCCTCCCCAAGGTCCGAAAAGCGCTTCGCCTGGGAAACGCGGCTGCGGTACATGAGGTAATCCATTCGGGACTTGTGGTCCGCCTTCGTCAACTTGTCGCCGAAGGTCTTCAGGATCCGGTTTTCCAGAGCCGTATCCAGCGCCTCTGATTTCCAGAGCTGCCGGATCATGTCGAGTGCTTCGTCTTCCTTGCCCTCCACTGCCAGAACGCGCGCCAAGGTATATCGCCCTTCCGCGGTTCGGGGCGGCTGCGTGGCGAAGAACTCCTGCACGCTTTTTGCGCTGGCATTTTCGAGGAAGAGTGCCCGCTCCGCCTGATCGCGTAGCAGGTCAAGCGCTGGCCAACCTGTCAGCTCTTTTTCGGCAGCGGCGATCTCATGCGATGGAACGCCGGACAAGCCGGATGTTGCAATCGCCCAGGTGAGGATCTGCCGGTCCAGCGAACCGGACGGAAGGTTTTCGCGGATCGAACGTGCGCGGCTGGCATTGCCATCCGAAAGAGCGTCGAGCCCGATCTTGAGCACCGGCGCCGGTGTCAGCCGTCCCGTTCGCGGAAGAGTCCCGCTGGTCAGCGGCATGGGGAAGGCGGCCGATGTCGGACTGTCGGGTTTCACGAAGGGCAGGGGAGCGGCGCTTTCGGGAACGGGCCCGGAGATTGCGACACTGCCTTGAAGACCAACCGCCAGCGCAGTCAGGAACAGCACGGATTTCTTCATCCGACAACTCGCGATATGAGACAACCCCACCTCGTATTAGCTGCCTCGAATGTTAACGAAGCGTTAGCAACATCATGAAAATGCGCCACTTTGGCGTGGCGGCATTCTGAGAAAATCGCGAAAGCATCCGCTTGTCGTCGCATTCCCACCGCTCTATTGTGCGCCACCCTAATCACGGAATGCGGCCGAAGCATGGATCGCTGGTCGCCAGGAGTTTTGCATGTTCAAGGGATCGATGCCCGCACTCGTCACGCCGTTCACAGAGGACGGAGCCGTGGATGAGCAAGCCTTTGCGGCTCATGTCGAATGGCTGATCGCCGAAGGCAGCAGCGGTCTGGTACCCGTCGGCACGACAGGTGAATCGCCGACGCTTTCTCATGCCGAACACAAGCGGGTCGTGGAACTGTGCATCGAGGTGGCCGATAAGCGCGTACCGGTGATTGCCGGTGCAGGTTCCAACAATACCCGCGAAGCAATTGAGCTTGCCGTACATGCGGAAGAGGCGGGCGCGGACGCTCTTCTTGTCGTGACCCCGTACTACAACAAGCCCACGCAGAAGGGGCTTTTTGCTCATTTCTCGGCCATTGCGGAAGCCGTTTCGCTGCCGATCTTCATCTACAATATTCCGGGACGGTCGGTGATCGACATGTCGCCGGAGACCATGGGCGCGCTTGCCAAGGCTCATAAGAATATTGCAGGCGTGAAGGATGCGACGGGCAAGCTCGAACGCGTTTCCGAGCAGCGTATTACCTGCGGCACGGACTTCATCCAGCTTTCGGGCGAAGATGCCACTGCTTTGGGTTTCAATGCCCATGGCGGCAGCGGCTGCATCTCGGTCACGGCCAATGTGGCGCCGCGCCTTTGTGCCGAGTTTCAGGCCGCTACGCTGGCCGGCGATTATGCGAAAGCCCTCGACTACCAGGACCGGCTGATGCCACTGCACAAGGCGATCTTTCTCGAGCCGGGCGTTTGCGGCGCTAAATATGGTCTCTGGAGGACTAGAGGGCTCAGCCGCACCGTGCGCTCCCCGCTGATGTCGAGCCTCGAGCCGGCAACGGAAACGGCAATTGATGCAGCGCTGCGGCACGCGGGACTGTTGAACTGACAGTCGGGTGAAGCTTCACTTTCTAGCCTCGACGCCTTACATGAACCAAGCCCCGCCGGCGCCTGCGGACGGGACCGCAAGAATGAGAGCGAAGGGTACAGGAAGCTCATGGCCCCTAAAGGCAGCCAGCGCACGGTAAACAAGATTGTTGCGGAGAACCGGAAGGCCCGCTTCAACTACGAAATCATCGACACCTATGAAGCCGGCCTCGTCTTGACGGGCACGGAAGTCAAGTCGTTGCGCGAAGGCAAGGCCAACATTGCGGAGTCCTATGCCTCGGATGAAGGGGAGGAGATCTGGCTGATCAACTCCCACCTTCCCGAATACCTCCAGGCGAACCGTTTCAACCACGAACCCCGCCGCCGGCGCAAGCTGCTGCTGAGCAAGCGGGAAATCAACCGGCTGCGCGCCGGGATCAACCGTGAGGGAATGACGCTTGTCCCGCTGAAGATCTACTTCAACGATCGCGGTCGGGCGAAACTGGAGCTGGCGCTCGCCAAGGGCAAGAAGCTGCACGATAAGCGGGAAACGGAAAAAGAACGGGATTGGAACCGCCAGAAGAGCAGGTTGCTGAAGGGCAACTGATCTTTAGCCTCGTCCTATAAGAACCATTGCTGCATTCCTGACGTTCTACGGAATGATGAAGAATGCAGATAGGGCCGTCGAGATGATCAGCGCTGCAATTTCGCAGCGCCGGATCCTCGTCTTCCACTACAACGGCATCGAACGCACCGTAAACCCGCACATCCTCGGGTTTGACCGTGGTGGCCACCTGTCGCTGAGCGCCTGGCAAACGGTGGGAACATCCGTCGGCTGGCGCCTTTTTCATGTCACCTCCATGAAAGCGCTTCTGCTCTCAGAGCGCCATTTTCGTGGGAGCGCCAGGGGCTACAACCGCGATGATCCATCCTTCGCCCAGATCCTGGCGCGATTGGAGGATCAGAGGCGATCGGAAGGAACAAAATCGGCGCCGTCACGTTCAGGCACAACCTTCAAGTGAGCCGGTTATGAAACGCAAAACACTGGTAACCTACGGGTTGCTGATCCTGGGTCTCGGCGTTGCCGGCTACCTCCTCTGGAATATCTTCAGCCAATACAGCTGGTCCGACATCACCACGTCGGTCTCCGAGATCCCGACGTGGAACTTGGTGATGGCGCTGATCTTCACCGCCGCCTCTTATATCTGTCTTTCAGGTTTTGACTGGTGCGGCGTGCGTTATGTCGGAAGTGATCTCAGTTATCCGAAGATCGGCCTGGCATCGTTCATCAGCCTTGGCATCGGTCAGAGTGTCGGGCTGGCGGGCCTGAGCAGCGGCGGATTGCGGTACCGCTACTATGCGCACTGGGGCATGACTGCGGAAGATGTTGCGAAGATCGTGCTTTTGTCCGGCGTCACCGTTGCGGTGGGGCTTGCCATGTTGACGGGCATTATCATGGTCATCAACCCCGCTGACGGCGCAGAGGTTCTACGCCTGCAGGAGTCGATGGTGTTCGCGATCGGCATTGTCTGTCTGCTCTCGGTTGCTGGCTACCTTGCGCTGGCGAAGTTTGCGCGAGCGCCGGTGCGGGTTCGAAAGTGGAATCTTCAGATGCCGACGCTGCGGCTGGCTTTGGCGCAGGTTGTCATAGGGACATTGAACTTCGCCCTTGTAGCCGCCGCGCTACGAGAGGTGATGGGGGCAGCAAGCGACGTCAGCTATCTTAAAGCGGCCACCGCCTTCGTGCTCGCGAATGTGGCCATCATCGTCACTCATGCTCCAGGCGGACTTGGCGTACTGGAAGCCACAGTTCGCCATGTGATGGGCGATCAAGCTTCAATCGGCTCGCTCGTTGCCTTTCGCGTGATCTACTTCTTCATCCCGCTCATCATAGGCATCCCGCTCGCGCTCGTGACAGAGGCCATCTTCAAGAGCCGCAAGCGCCGTTCCTCGCCAGCTATCGCCGGGGCAGAGAGCCTCGGAGCTGGGTGATCCGCTTCGAAGTCAGGCGTCAGTCGTGGCGTCGGGGGCGTCGACGGGATCGACCGGACGCAACCCCCTATCCGTCGGTTCGCGGCCAATCTCTCCCCTGAGGGATGAGAGATCAATGAAGTAGTCCGCCTGCCGGCGCAGGTCGTCGGCGATCATGGGTGGCTGGGTAGACATGGTTGAGACGACGGAAACCTTCCGGCCTCGTCGCTGCAAAGCTCCCACCAGGCTGGTGAAGTCGCCGTCGCCCGAAAACAGGACCAGATGATCCACCGTTTCCGACTGCTCCATGGCATCGATCGCAAGCTCGATATCCATATTGCCTTTCACCTTGCGACGACCCATCGAGTCGGTGAATTCTTTGGCGGGCTTGGTGATCACCTTGTAGCCATTGTAATCCAGCCAATCGATCAGCGGGCGGATGGAGGAGTATTCCTGATCCTCGATCAGCGCCGTGTAGTAGTAGGCGCGCAGAAGATAACCGCGTTTCTGGAAGGCCTTGAGCAGCTTTCGGTAGTCGATGTCGAAACCGAGGCTTCTGGATGCGGCATAGAGATTGGCGCCGTCTATGAAGAGGGCGATCTTCTCTCGTGGGTCAAACATGTGTTCTCCATCCCATTTATTATTATTGCCTGCGGAGCAGGGGTCGGTTGCTGCTCCAAGCTCCCGCATCACGACCGGTTCAAATAATACATTATGAATCATTCATGTGCTGGGATTTACGGCAGCATGCTGTTTTGTCCACCAGCTTTCCCGTTGAATTTCTCGTGCCCGTCAGAATTATGCAATTGCGTCGGCCGACAGGCTTGAGCAGGAAAAACTTGAATTCTCGGCTCAATAGCTGTATCGGGCGTGTAGATCCCCGACATAGAGACCGCAAAGGACAGGCAATGGCCCGTGTCACCGTAGAAGATTGCATTGACAAAGTCGACAACCGGTTCGAGCTCGTCCTCCTGGCAAGCCATCGTGCGCGCCAGATTTCGCAGGGAGCTTCGATCACGATTGATCGTGACAACGACAAGAACCCGGTGGTTGCCCTACGTGAGATTGCCGACGAGACGCTTTCTCCCGACGACCTGAAGGAAGACCTGATCCACTCGCTGCAGAAGCACGTCGAAGTCGACGAGCCCGAGCCCGATCCGGCGTCCCTTCTTGCCTCCAATGCCGGTGCTGCGACCAGTGCCGACCGCACGGACGAGGGAGACGATCTCCCCGAGACAGTGACTTTCGATCAGATGTCGGAAGAGGAATTGCTTGCCGGCATCGAAGGTCTGGTTCCCCCGGAAAAGAGCGACGATTACTAATCGTTCATTGTCTGGGCCTAATTCGGTTGCTTGCATAGTGATGGCTGCGCCAGTCTCGGACTGGCGCGCCATTTTTCGTTACACTCGAGGAATTCTTCCGGCATGATGCGGCAATACGAGCTTGTTGAGCGGGTTCAGAGATACAAGCCCGATGCCAACGAAGCTCTGCTCAACAAGGCCTATGTTTATGCAATGCAGAAGCATGGGCAGCAGAAGCGCGCGAGCGGCGATCCCTATATTTCGCATCCCCTTGAAGTCGCTGCCATCCTGACGGACATGCATCTCGACGAGTCGACGATTGCCGTCGCGCTCCTACACGACACCATCGAAGATACGACAGCGACACGTGCGGAGATCGATGAGCTATTCGGCGAGGATATCGGACGGCTCGTAGAAGGCTTGACGAAGCTAAAGCGGCTCGACCTCGTGACGAAGAAGGCAAAGCAGGCGGAAAACCTCCGCAAGCTACTGCTGGCCATTTCCGATGACGTTCGTGTGCTGCTGGTGAAGCTTGCCGACCGGCTCCACAACATGCGCACACTCGAGCATGTGAACCCGGAAAAGCGGGCCCGGATTTCCGAAGAAACGATGGATATTTATGCACCGCTTGCGGGTCGCATGGGTATGCAGGATCTTCGCGACGAGATGGAGGACCTGTCCTTCCGTTATCTCAATCCGGAAGCCTATGAGACGGTGACGAACCGGCTTGCAGAGCTTTCTGCGCGGAACGAGGGGCTGATCACGAAGATCGAGGACGAGCTGCGCGACCTCCTGGTTGCCAATGGCTTGCTTGATGCGGTCGTGAAGGGGCGGCAAAAGAAGCCTTATTCCGTCTTCCGCAAGATGCAGTCGAAGTCGCT
>JAEWOP010000070.1 GCA_023399635.1 Pseudomonadota bacterium | reverse complement strand
CCTTCGAAGAGGTGGCGGGCGAGATCCGCGACCAGCTTGCGCTCGCTGCGGGCTCTCAGCAGTTAATGGATACTCACGACAGGTTCGAGGATATCCGCGCCGGTGGCACCACGCTCGAGGAAGCTGCCCGGGAGCTGAATTTGACAACCGCAACTGTCACTGTGGATTCATCCGGCAACGACCAGGAAGGCAACAAGATCAACAGCCTCCCGGCAGCGGAGACATTCTTGACCGAAGTGTTCCGCACGGAGCCAGGGGCACAGCCGATGGCGGTCTCTCTGGCAAACAACGGCTATGTCTGGTTCGAGGTCGACGAGATCAGCGCGGAACGCGACCGTGCTCTTGACGAAGTACGGGAGCGTGTTGTTGCCGACTGGACTGCGGAGCAGCAGCGCGAAGCGCTCGGCGCGCGTGCGACCGAGCTCAAGCAGCGGGTCGAAGCCGGGGAGACCCTTGCCGCGATTGCAGAAGATCTCGGCGTGGCCGTGGAAACAAAGCAGGGCCTGCGGCGCAATGGCGAGGATGTTACCTTCGGTCCTGAAGCAATTTCTGCACTGTTTGCAGGACCGGTTGGTCTGGTTGCCAGTGCGGTTGGAGCGGATGGCGAAAGCCGGCTTTTGATCAAGGTCACCGATTCGCAACAGGCTCCGGCGGACGCGCTGTCGGGCGATGAGCCGCTGCAGCGGCTGGCACAGTCAGCTGGCGACGACATGCTAGATCAAATGGTCAATCGCCTGCAGAACGACTACGGCGTGTCCATCAATCAAGCTGTCGCCGAACAGGTGGTCAGCACGATCCGCTAAGAAGGACGATCGGACCATGCCGGAACTGAAGCCGCTCATCGCGAAGGTCGCAAACGGCGATAGCCTAAGTCGTGACGAGGCACGCGAGGCGTTCGATATCCTGATGTCGGGAGAAGCGACGCCCGCGCAGATCGGTGCTTTCCTGATGGCGTTGCGTGTGCGCGGTGAGACTGTCGACGAAATCGCAGGTGCAGTTTCCACGATGCGGTCGAAGATGTTGCGCGTCGAAGCGCCGGCAAACGCGGTCGACATCGTTGGCACCGGCGGTGATGGTACAGGAACCTACAACATCTCGACGCTTGCTTCCCTGATCGTCGCAGGTTGTGGCGTTCCAGTCGCCAAGCATGGTAACCGCGCCCTGAGCTCCAAATCCGGCGCGGCGGACGCGTTATCGGCGCTGGGAGTGAACCTGGAAATCGGCGCGGACAAGATCGGCCGCTGTATCGCGCAAGCAGGCATTGGCTTCATGTTTGCCTCGATGCATCATTCGGCGATGCGCCATGTCGGTCCAACGCGCGTTGAACTGGGGACACGGACGATCTTCAATATCCTGGGCCCCCTTTCCAACCCAGCCGGAGCCAAACGGCAGCTGCTCGGCGTCTTCTCGCCGCGGTGGCTCATGCCGATCGCCGAAGTGTTGCGTGATCTGGGGTCGGAACGGGTCTGGGTCGTTTATGGTGATGGTATGGATGAGATCACCACCACCGGAACCACCAATGTGGTGGCACTGGAAGACGGCAAGATTCGCAGCTTCGACCTGTCTCCCGCAGATTTCGGCGTGCCCGTGGCAACGCTCGCCGAACTGAAAGGTGGTGACGGGGTCGCCAATGCATCCGCCCTTCGTGCTGTTCTCAGTGGTGCAAAGAATGCCTACCGGGACATTTCGCTTTGCAATGCAGCGGCTGCCCTTGTGGTGGCCGGGAAGGCGGTGGATATTGCCGATGGGATGCAGGTTGCCTCCGAAGCACTCGACAGCGGCAAGGCCGCCGCTGCGCTCGACCGTTTGGTCGCTGTGTCGAACGAAGATAAATAGGGGCCTCCGATGACGGACATCCTGAAGAAAATCGAGGCCTACAAGCGCGCAGAGATCGAGGCGTCCAAGGGTCAAGTCTCACTGGCCGACCTTAAAGCCATGGCCGCGGAGCAAAGCGCACCGCGTGGTTTCTATCAAGCCCTGACGCAACGGCAAACTGACGGTACCTTCGGGCTGATCGCCGAAATCAAGAAGGCGAGTCCTTCAAAAGGTCTCATCCGACCCGACTTCGATCCACCTGCCCTCGCCGTCGCATACGAACAAGGCGGCGCTGCCTGCCTCTCGGTTCTGACCGACACTCCAAGCTTTCAGGGCGCGCCCGAGTTTCTTTCCGCCGCGCGGGAAGCGTGTTCACTGCCGGCACTGCGCAAGGACTTCATGTTCGATACCTATCAGGTCCATGAAGCACGCGCCTGGGGCGCAGACTGCATCCTCCTGATCATGGCCTCACTGACGGACGACGAGGCGCGAAGGCTAGAGGACGAGGCGTTCTCGCTCGGAATGGATGTTTTGGTGGAGGTTCACGATGAGGAGGAGACTGAACGCGCACTGAAGCTCTCATCGCCGCTGATCGGAATCAACAACCGGAACTTGCGTACATTCGAGGTCAGCCTGGAAACGTCGGAGAAACTTGCGAAGCGCGTTCCCGATGATCGCCTGATGGTTGGCGAAAGCGGTATCTTCACCCACCAGGATTGCCTGCGTCTGCAAAAATCTGGTCTCACGACATTTCTTGTCGGCGAGAGCCTGATGCGCCAGGACGACGTCGCAGCAGCGACCCGCAACTTGCTGGCCGGCACCTCCGCATCCGTGGCGGCAGAGTGATGTCGGACGCGCCGGGCCTTACCCATATCGGTGCTTCCGGCGAAGCGAACATGGTTGATGTCGGTAGCAAGGCGGAAACCGAGCGAACGGCAACAGCAGAAGGTTTCGTCCGGATGCTGCCGGAGACCCTCGCGCTCATACAACAGGGAAATGCCAGGAAGGGTGATGTGATCGGCACGGCGCGGCTCGCCGGGATCATGGCGGCCAAGAAGACCGCCGATCTGATCCCGCTCTGCCATCCGCTGATGCTCACCAAGGTCAGCGTGGAAATTACAGAAGATCACGCACTTCCGGGACTAAGGGTGACGGCGACAGCTAAGCTCACGGGCAAGACGGGCGTTGAGATGGAGGCGCTGACGGCCGTGTCCGTGGCTTGCTTGACCATCTACGATATGGCGAAGGCTGCAGACAAGGGCATGGAGATCGGTTCGATCCGTCTACTGGAAAAGACCGGCGGGAAATCCGGCGCCTATCGCCGGACGGATGATTGAGCATGGCCTTGCTTCCTGTCGCCGAGGCTAAGGCACGTCTCCTCTCCCAGGCTCGGCCTATCGCAGAGACAGAGACGCTTTCACTGCATCAGGCAGGTGGAAGAGTGCTCGCAGAAGTCGCTACCGCACGGCTCAATCAACCGCCTTTCGATGCATCGGCCATGGATGGCTATGCTCTCCGCGCAGAGGATGCGCCGGACGTCGGCACGGAACTCTCCGTGATCGGAACAGCCGCCGCCGGACATCCTTATACCGGCCGCGTATCCGAAGGCGAGGCTGTGCGAATCTTAACTGGCGCGCCTCTTCCTGAAGGCGCAGATGCGATCATCATCCAGGAAGATGTCGAACCAGCCGGCCTAAACCGCATCCGGACGAAAGCCGCCGTCACCAGGGGGCGACATATCCGGCCGCGTGGCCAGGACTTTTCAGATGAGGAAAACGTCCTGGAGCCGGGCACCGTTCTCGACTATTCGCATCTGACCGTTGCTGCGGCAATGAACCACCCTACGCTCTCTGTTTATCGTCGGCCAAAGGTTGCGGTTCTTGCCACCGGCGACGAACTCCTGCCACCTGGGGGCACTCCAGGCCCGGGCCAGATCATTGCCTCCAACACTTTCGGCGTCGCAGCCCTCATCCGTGACAACGGTGGCGAGGTGCTTGATCTAGGCATCGTACCTGATAATCGCGAGGCAATCCGCGCGGCAATTGACCTTGCTGGCACCTCGGATGTCGACGTCCTGGTCACCTTGGGCGGCGCGTCCGTTGGTGATCATGATCTTGTTCAGTCTACCTTGAGGGCGGCTGGCATGGAGCTCGATTTCTGGCGCCTTGCGATGCGTCCCGGGAAGCCGCTGATGGTGGGAAGGCTTGGCCGAATGCAGGTACTCGGCCTGCCGGGCAACCCGGTGGCAAGCCTCGTCTGCAGCCTGCTTTTCCTTGAGCCGCTGGTGCGCACGCTGGCCCGCCTCCCCGAAAAACCGCGTGAGGCGCAAGCGCTCGCCGCACATGATCTGCCGGCAAACGACGGGCGGCAGGATTACCTGCGCGCGACCCTCGCGCGCGACCGCGAAGGCAATCTGAGGGCGGAGGCCTTCCGGAAGCAGGATTCGTCGATGATGAAGATCCTCGCCCGCTCAGACGCCTTGATCATTCGCCCACCGCACGCGCCGCTCCTTCCGGCGGGAGCGCCCTGCCCCGTTCTGCTGTTGAGACACTGATCTAGCCTATCTGGTACGGCGTAAAGCCTGTAGAAAAGCCGGTGGAGCAGCCTTTGTTCGATTCATCTTCCTCGCCTGTCCTTGTGTGGTTTCGCCGTGATCTTCGCTTGGCGGACAATGCCGCACTGAATGCGGCGGTGGAGACGGGAGCGCCGGTAATTGCGCTTTTCATCCGGGAGCCCGAACCAAGCAGCGTTATGCCGATGGGGGCGGCGCAAGCTTGGTGGCTGCATCATTCATTGACAGCGCTAAGGGAGGATTTGCGCGGTCGAGGCGCCGACTTGATCCTGATGTCCGGCGCAGCCGAGACGGTGATTAGGGAGGTCGCACGACTGACCGGGGCCTCTCACGTCTATCTCAACCGCTGTTATGAGCGTGATGCGGTTGATCGTGAGATCGGTCGTTCCCCGGAGAAGGTCGGCGTTTTAGTACATGCCTTTCACGGGCAGCTTCTCCACGAGCCCACCGCCGTGCGTACCGGCGCCGGTACCGCGTTCCGTGTCTTCACGCCGTTTTGGAAGGCAATGCAGGCATTGGGAGAACCGGCGGAGCCGCTTGAGGCTCCACGAACCATCAACGGCGCCTCCTCACAGCCTGAGTCAGAGCGGCTGGAGGATTGGGACCTCCTGCCCGTGAAACCGGACTGGGCCGCATCTTTCGGCTCGATCTGGACACCAGGCGAAGCAGGCGCTCAGGCGAGGCTTGAGAGCTTCATCGACAGCGGTCTGAGCGACTATAAGAGTGGCCGAGACTTCCCAGCCAAGGACGTCACGTCTAGGCTTTCTCCTCACCTCACCCATGGTGAGATCACGCCGAGCCAGGCATGGCATGCAACGAACGGCCGGCGAGACCTGAACCCGGCACAGATCATGCACTTTCGGCGCGAACTCGCCTGGCGCGACTTCAGCTACAGCTTGTTGATCGAGTTTCCTGATCTTGCTGTCCGCAACTGGAACGCTTCCTTCGACAAGTTTGAATGGAGCTTTGAGAAAGACTTGTTTCACGCCTGGACAAAAGGACTGACCGGCTATCCCATCGTTGACGCCGGGATGCGCCAGTTGTGGCAGGAGGGCTTCATGCATAATCGCGTCCGCATGATTACGGCGTCCTTTCTGATCAAGGACCTCATGATCGACTGGCGCAAAGGGCAGGATTGGTTCGGCGACACCTTGGTTGACGCCGATCCTGCAAACAATGCAGCAGGCTGGCAATGGGTCGCCGGCTCCGGCGCCGACGCCTCGCCTTTCTTTCGCATCTTCAATCCGGTGCTGCAGGGAGAGAAGTTCGATCCGGATGGGGATTATGTGAAGCAATATGTGCCGGAACTCGCCAGGCTCGAACGACGATATATCCACCGTCCTTTCGAAGCCCCAGACATAGTGCTGGAGCAGGCAGGTGTCGTGCTTGGCCGGACGTATCCGAAGCCAATCGTCAATCACTCTGAGGCAAGAGATCGCGCGCTTGCCGCTTATCGGAACATGGGTCGACCAGGCTGAACACGATGGAACTCCCCGCCGACGCAGAAACCGGTCGAGAACAACTTCGGATTTGCCATGCCTTTCACCATAGACCTTCTGAATGACGATACGCGACCAAAGGCACCGAAGATTGAAGGGCTAACGCCGGCGCAAAGGCGGCATGGTCGTCGCCTTGGCGCAATCCATGCGATGCATCTGCAACAAATGGCGGAGGTTCGTCGTGTTCTGGATGAGGTCGGGACGCGACTGCGACAACCCGCTGACGCCGTAGAGGCGATCGCAGATCTCGACATGACACGCAATATCCGCCTGTCGGGCAGCATTTGTGGGCAAGAGTGCCAGATGCTCACCTTCCACCACACCGCGGAGGATCAGTGGGTGTTCCCCGCCTTGATGGGCCACCTGGAGGGGCTGACAAGGGTCGTCGAGCGGCTAGCGGAAGAGCATTCAGTGATCCACGCTCTGATCGATAGACTCCAGACCTGTGCAGAGGCGGCTATTCAGACACCAGAGGCGGAGAAATTTGTCGAGCTCGAGGAAGCGTTCCAAGTCCTCGAGGCCGTAGTTCATTCGCATTTCGACTATGAACAAGCGGAACTCGAGGAGGCACTTGGATTCTTTGAGGTGGACCTCTAGCTGGGCTACCGCCCTGTTCCACTCAAACGAGGCGGCTCTGCTCCAGTGCAGCTTCGATGAAGCTTGCAAACAGCGGATGCGGATCGAGCGGGCGGCTCTTCAGTTCAGGATGGTACTGGACTCCGATGAACCACGGATGATCCGGATACTCGATCGTTTCCGGCAGCAGGCCGTCTGGAGACATGCCGGAGAAGACCAGACCACAGTCTTCAAGCCGCTCCTTGTAATCGACATTCACCTCATAGCGATGGCGGTGCCGTTCGGAAATCGCTGTTGATCCATAGACCTCTGCGATTTTCGTTTCTTTCTTCAACGTCGCGTCATAGGCGCCAAGGCGCATCGTGCCGCCAAGGTCGCCCGCGGCAGCCCGCCGCTCTAAGGCATTCCCTTTGACCCATTCTGTCATCAGGCCGACAACCGGCTCCTCCGCTGGACCGAATTCCGTCGACGAGGCCTTCTCGATCCCGGCCAGGTTTCGTGCCGCTTCAAGCACAGCCATCTGCATGCCAAAGCAAATCCCGAAATACGGTACCTTGCGTTCGCGAGCAAATCGGGCGGCGTTGATCTTGCCTTGTGCGCCACGTTCTCCAAAACCGCCAGGCACCAGAATGCCATGCACCTTTTCCAGATACGGCGCCGGGTCCTCTTTCTCGAAGACCTCTGACTCGATCCACTCGAGCTTTACCTTGACCTGATTGGCGATGCCGCCGTGATGCAGTGCCTCGATCAGGGACTTGTAGGCGTCCTTGAGACCGGTGTACTTGCCTACGACGGCAATCGTCACCTCACCTTCTGGTGTGTGGATCCGGTTGCAGACTTCTTCCCAGGCGTGCAGCCGCGGCTTTGGTGCCGGCTCGATTCCAAACGCGGCAAGCACTTCGGAATCCAGACCTTCCTTATGGTAGGCCATCGGCACGTCATAGATATTGGCGACGTCCAAGGCTTGGATCACCGCAGACGGGCGGACATTGCAGAACAAGGAAAGCTTGCGGCGCTCAGCCTCCGGAATCTCACGATCAGCGCGCACCAGCAGGATGTCGGGGGCAATGCCGAGCGCCTGCAGTTCCTTCACCGAGTGCTGTGTCGGCTTGGTCTTCAATTCACCGGCAGCCGGAATATAGGGCATCAAGGTCAGGTGCAGGTAGACGGCAGCCCCCCGTGGCAACTCGTTGCCAAGCTGGCGAATCGCCTCGACGAACGGCATCGCCTCGATGTCGCCGACCGTGCCCCCGATTTCGCAGATAACGAAGTCGTAGTCGTCGTTTCCTTCGACCACGAAATCCTTGATCTCGTTAGTCACGTGCGGAATGACTTGAACGGTTGCGCCGAGATAGTCGCCGCGACGCTCCTTGTCGATGATGTTCTTGTAGATGCGTCCAGTGGTGATGTTGTCGGTCTTCGTGGCCGAACGCCCGGTGAACCGCTCGTAGTGGCCAAGATCCAGGTCCGTTTCCGCGCCGTCGTCGGTAACAAACACCTCGCCGTGCTGGGTCGGGCTCATGGTGCCGGGATCAACGTTGAGGTAGGGGTCCAGCTTGCGAAGGCGTACCCGGTAACCGCGGGCCTGCAACAACGCTCCGAGTGCAGCGGCGGCAATTCCTTTGCCGAGCGAAGAAACCACGCCGCCTGTGATGAATACATATCGCGCCATGGGAGTCACCGAGTACCTTTTCATGATCGATTCCGCCAGCCCTAATCTTCACCGTTGATGAAATCGGACTGCAGAATCTGGACAAAATAAAACCGGCAGGCTTTTGGCCTGCCGGGAGTAGTCGCGGCGACCGGTGTTACTGACCAGTCGGAACGCCTGCCGGGGCTGCAGGAGCTGGAGCGCCACCTTCTGCCGGAGCTGCGCCTTGAGCCGGTGCTGCGGCGCCACCTTGTGCCGGAACATCTCCACCGGTCGGAACACCGTCGTTTGCCGGTGCCTGAGGCGTTGTTGCCGCCGGCGCCGGACCAAGAGAATCAAGAATGCCGTTACCTGTGCCCTGGGTCGCTGGAATGCGGTCCAGGATGTCGGTTGGCCGCGATTCATAACGCGCCAAGATGCCGAGGGTCAAAGACGTGATGAAGAACAAGGTCGCGAGAATGGCCGTGGTGCGGGTAAGCGCGTTGGCTGTTCCGCGTGCCGACATAAACCCGGAGCCGCCGCCGACGCCAAGTCCGCCTCCTTCCGATCGCTGGATCAAGACGACGCCCACAAGCGCGAGCACGATCATGAGGTGGATGACAATCAAAACGGTTTGCATGGCAAGATCCCTGCCCTCTGCGGAGGGCAATAACGGTAAGATGGCGGCTCTTTACATGAGGCTGACGCGCATTCCAAGCCCCGCGGGACTGGTTTAGGCGGTCAGTTCTTCATAGACCCTGTAGATGGCGAGAAAATCCTCGGCTTTCAAGCTTGCCCCACCGATCAGCGCGCCGTCCACATGTTCGATCGCCATGAGGTCTGCGGCATTTGCGGGCTTGACCGACCCGCCGTAGAGGATGCGCATGCCCTGCCCTTCTTTCCCGAAGCGAGCCACGAGCTCCCGACGCATGAAGGCATGTGCCTCAGCAATATCCGCGATGGTGGGTGTGAGACCTGTTCCGATTGCCCAGACAGGTTCGTAGGCGACAACGGTTCGCTCCGCAGTGGCTGCGTCAGGAATAGACCCGTCGAGCTGGCGCTTCAGCACCTGGAGGGTCTCACCGCGCTGGCGCTCGCTCTCGGTCTCGCCAATGCAGATGATGGCGGTAAGATCTGCGGCATTTGCAGCCTCCGCCTTGGCACGAACGAGCGCATCACTTTCTCCATGATCGGTACGGCGCTCGGAATGGCCAACGATCACATAGGTGCCGAAGCAGTCTGCTATCATCTCTGCAGATACGTCACCCGTGTGAGCCCCGCTTTGGGACTGATGGCAATCCTGCGCGCCGATCGCCAGTGGGCTCTCCGTGCAAACTGCGGTCGCTACGTAAAGCAAGGTCGCGGGCGGACATAGCAGTGCCTCCACCTTTTCCGAAAGCGGCCCATTCACGCCCTCGCTGATCGCCTTGATCTGGTCCAGTGACGAACGCGTCCCGTTCATCTTCCAGTTCCCTGCCACCAAGGGCCGCACATCTGGGGTCATGATGTCTCTCCTCCAACCGGACGCTTGCGCCCGCATCTCGTGTTCAGCGGTGTTTTAGTTGCAAGCGCGGAAAAATCCACGAAAAACTCGGGTTGGAAGCGGCTGTCTCAGCCGGACGTCAGCAGGAAATTGATCAACTTTCGCCAATCCGTCATCCGGATCGGCGTGCCATGGCCACCGGTGTTGAACACCGTCATCTGTACCGGGTAAGCCGCCTGACGCAGCTTCCTGTAGACTGCCGCCTGTCCCTCAACCGCGTAGACGCTGTCGGCGCTGCCGTGCGCCAGATAAAGCGGCGTGCCTCGTTTGGCGGCAGGCGTCGTTGGAAAGTCAGGATCTGCGGCACCGCCGAGAACCGCTAGGCCTCCCAGGTACTTCACCGCCTCCCGGTCCCGTGCAATGGCCGAGCAGACCATGCTTCCCATGGACGCACAGGCAAGGAGAACTGGTCGGCCGCGCGATTGCTCGGAGGCGTATCGGACCAGGCCGGCAATCTCGGCTGCACCGCGCTCGTCGAACGAGGTGACGCTTGGCGCGTAATAGGTTCCGCCGTTCATCACGGCCAGGTTTTTCAGCCGATTGAAGTTGCCGCCAAAGCTGTAGTCATTGGCGCCGAGGCGGCGGTCCCCGCCCCGCCCGTGCACGAAGATCACGGTGAAGGTTGCATTCTGCCGAGGCCCCACCCGCGTAACGTCTATCCTGGGGCCGTTCCCAAGCTGCAGTGTCTCGTTCTCTTGGTAGCGGGTTACTCCGCTGGAAACGTAGCTCGACTTGACGCGGCGCTCAGGCACCTGGTCACGGCCATTGATGTCGCGCGTCTCTTGATAGTCGATGAGCTGGTAAGCACCGCCGTCCTCCTCCGCCAATACGGCAAAGCGGGCGAATAATTCCTCCTTGTAAGGTTTTAGCGGACCCTGCTGCGCCAACACGGGCTCCACTGCGGCTCCTGCGAAGAGGAGTGCGAAAACTGTGGCTAAAGCGAAATGACTTGTGGACACGAGTTCCTCCAGGCAGTTCATCCGGTGCTATCGTCTTGCAAAGACGGCCGGACAACACCATTGCTCAAAGGCACCGTCCTCTGCCGCATCGCGAAAAAGCCTGCTTTCTGGCAGAATTGCCGGTGATTCGAAACAGAACGAGACGGCTATGGCCTCACCTTCAGCCCCGCGACAGGTAGTACCGACTGACCCCATGGATGACAACAGCGACCTCTTTGCCGATTTGCCACTTGCTAGGCCCGTAGAGCCTAAGTCCGAGCCTGCTGTTTCCGTTGCCAAGCCGTCAGAGCCTGCATCACGCGCCGTCACCAATGCCGAAGACTACGGTGCCTCGTCTATCCGCGTCCTGGAAGGACTGGAGCCCGTGCGCATGCGTCCGGGCATGTATATCGGCGGGACGGACGAGAAGGCTCTGCACCATCTGTTTGCGGAAGTCATCGACAACTCCATGGACGAAGCGGTTGCAGGTCACGCCAACTTCATTGAAGTGCACCTGGATGCCGAGGGCTGCCTGACCGTCACGGACAACGGGCGCGGAATTCCGGTGGAGAACCATCCGCAAGTACCGGGCAAATCAACGCTCGAAGTGATCATGACAAAGCTGCACGCGGGCGGCAAGTTCGACGGCAAGGCCTACGAGACCTCCGGCGGTCTCCACGGCGTCGGTGTGTCCGTCGTGAACGCGCTGTCGGATTTGCTTGAGGTTGAGGTCGCGCGCGATCGCAAGCTTTACCGTCAGCGGTTCTCGCGCGGTGTGCCTCAGGGTGGACTGGAGGAACTGGGGCCGGTCCACAACCGCCGCGGGACGCGTGTGCGCTTCCACCCCGACCCGCAGATTTTCGGCGATCACGCCAAATTCGATCCCGGCCGCATCTTCCGCATGGCTCGGTCGAAGGCTTACCTCTTCGGCGGAGTCGAGATCCGCTGGTCCTGCGACCCTGCCCTCGCGCCGGCCGATGGCGGGCTTCCTGAGAAGGCGGTGTTTCACTTCCCCGGTGGCCTCAAGGACTATTTGTCTGCCACGCTTGGCAAGGACTTCACTGTCACGCGTGAAATCTTTGCCGGACGTACGGAAAAGACCGGCGGCCACGGGGCAATGGAGTGGGCGATTACCTGGTACGGCGGCGACCCCCAGATCCACTCCTATTGCAACACGATTCCAACCCCCGAGGGCGGAACGCACGAGGCAGGCCTACGCATCGCGCTCCTGAAGGGGCTGAAGAACTACGCGGAGCTGACGCAAAACAAGCGCGCCAAGGAAATCACCACCGATGATGTGATGATCTCTGCCGTCGGCATGCTCTCGGTCTTCATTCGTGAGCCGGAATTCGTGGGGCAGACAAAGGACAAGCTTGCCACCGTCGAAGCCCAGCGGCTTGTCGAAAACGTGTTGCGTGATCCCTTCGATCACTACCTCGCCGGCAACCCCAATGAAGCAGCAAAGCTCCTTGATTGGGTGGTTGAGCGGGCCGAAGAGCGCCTGCGCCGGCGCAAAGAGAAAGAAGTCAACCGCAAGACGGCAGTGCGCAAGCTACGCCTTCCCGGCAAGCTTGCAGACTGTTCGCAAAACACGGCCGAAGGTGCGGAGCTGTTCATCGTCGAGGGCGACTCGGCCGGCGGCTCAGCGAAACAGGGACGTAATCGCGCCAATCAGGCGATCCTGCCGCTGCGCGGCAAGATTTTGAATGTCGGCAGCGCCAGCCGTGAGAAGCTGTCAGCCAACCAGCAGATCGCCGATCTTGTTCAAGCGCTCGGCTGCGGCACTCGCACGAAATACCGGGAAGAGGACCTGCGCTACGAGCGCGTGATCATCATGACCGACGCAGACGTCGACGGTGCTCACATCGCGTCTCTGCTCATTACCTTCTTTTACCAGGAAATGCCGGAGCTTATCCGCGGCAATCATCTCTATCTTGCAGTCCCCCCGCTTTACGTCATCCGGCAGGGCGCCAAGACGGTATATGCCCGTGACGATGCACACCGCGCGGAACTGATGGAAACCGTGTTCAAAGGCAAGAAGGTTGAGATCGGTCGCTTCAAGGGGCTTGGCGAAATGATGCCGGCGCAGCTCAAGGAAACCACCATGGATCCGGCCAAGCGCACATTGCTGCGTGTGGCAATCGACGAGGTGGACTTCGAAGGCACGCGCGAAGCCGTCGATAACTTGATGGGCACCAAGCCTGAAGCTCGCTTCCGCTTCATTCAGGATCGGGCCGCCTTTGCCGACAACCTCGACATCTGACGGAAAATGGCGCGTGCTTCGATCGCTTCAGCGACGCGCCAGAACCCGATCGATCGTCCGAATGAGGACCGAAGCCTCATAGGGTTTGCGCAGGATCGGCACTTCCATATGGTCCGGAATTATTGCCCGGTCGCTATACCCGGTCGCGAAGACGAAAGGTATGCCTCTGCGCAACAGTTCCTGGGCCACTGGCAAGGATGTTCCGCTGCCAAGATTAACATCAAGAATCGCGACGTCCGGGGTGAACTGCTCAAGCCTCCGCATCGCTTCGGTGACTGACGGCGTGGTCGTGACGTTGTTTAGCCCGTGGTCGGAGAGGATTGCCTCCACATCTGCCGCAATCAGCATCTGATCCTCAACCAGCAACAGTTCTACCTGCGAGAAATCAGACTGAGCGCTGCCGTTCTCCTGATCCGCGGCCTCTAGAGAGTGCTTCTCCGGCTCCTCTTCTAAGATCTGGATATGCGAAGAGGGGATACAGAAATAGCCACGCAACCCGCTCGGAGCGTACTCAATGCGGCTTTGACCTGAGAGTTCATACGAGACGCTACGGCCGATCAGCATGCTCCCGAAACCGTTACGTGCCGGCACAGTAACTGCCGGGCCACCGCTTTCGTCCCACCATATCTCGCAGCCGCCCGCATCGTTCCTGTTCCAACGTACGGACAGATTCCCGTTGCGAACGGAAAGCCCGCCATACTTTGCTGCATTGGTCGCCATCTCGTGAAGGACAAGCGCCATGACAGAAAAGGAGCGGGCATCGAGCCAAATGGCTGGTCCCTGTAACAGGATCTCGCGCTCGTCTGTCTTATACGGTTGAAGTTCGGCATGCAGGAGATCCCGAAGCATGCCGCCGTCGCCGCTTCTGACGATTTGATCATGCGCAAGCGAAAGGGCCTGTACCCTCCCCTTCAGCGATTCAATGTAGCTATCCAGATCCTGTCCCGGATCAAGCGGGCTTCCGATCAGCGACTTAATCACCGAGAGAATGTTCTTGACGCGGTGGTTAAGCTCCTCGTTCAACATTCGTTGCCGCACGTCTGCCTTGCCGCGTTCGTCGGCGATCAGTTCGTTGTGGTGCAGTACGATCTCCACCAGCACCGCGCGGATCGAGTCGGCGACCTCCAAGTCCCCCTCCGACCATGGCTGTGCCTGCTCACGGACGATCTCTTTCCAGATGGCAAAACTCTTTCGGGGCGTTAGCCGGTCTCCGAGCGGCCCCGTCTCATATGACTTTTCCGGGTTTCCTGCCCAGTCCAAGGTTTGGACCACTTCCCGTCGGAAAAAGAAAAGATAGTCGCGGGAGCGTTTCGAGAGCGGAATGGCAACTACGCCGCAGATTCCGTCCTGGGAGGCCAGAGATGCCGGGAAATCGGTGGGCAAACGGTGCGTTTCCCATACGCGGCCGCCTGCTACCTCGGCCAAGCTTTCCGCAAGCTGTGCAGCCCCCTCTTTCGAAGTTGAAGCACCGGCAGACGTCCAAACACCGGACAGCCATAGTCCGACACCGTCCGCCGGCAACATTCCGCCAAATTCGGCCAGCGATGCACGCAACAGTTCGCGGATGTCAGCCTGGTGTGATGCAGCTTGAAGGAAGCGATCAAGTGCCTTTCGGACCTCCCGGTTCTTCTCCGAGAGTTCCTTCTGCTTAAGCGCACTAAGATGAAGGGAGAAGAATTCTCCAAAGGTCTCTGCTGCTATACGCTGCGGCATCGACAGCGCCTTGGGGGAATAATGGTGGCACGCGATCAATCCCCATAGTTCCCCGTCCACAATGATCGAGATCGACATCGAAGCAGAGACGCCCATGTTGCGCAGGTATTCGCAGTGTACGGGCGAAACGCTGCGCAGATGAGAAAACGAAAGGTCGAGCGGCGTTCCTGCGTCGTCGAGAGCTGGAATGATTGCCACGCGGGGATTGTCGGCATCCGATATCACGCGGATGGTATTCTTCAGGTACAGGATGCGAGCCTGCTGCGGAATATCGCTGGCAGGGAAGTACTGCCCTTTGAAGCTTTCCAGGTCCCGGCGCTTGTGCTCGCTGATGACCTTGCCCGATCCATCCCTGTCGAACCGATATATCATCACGCGGTCATAGCCGAGTAACGCGTGTATCAGGCGACTTGAGCGCTCGACCAACTGATCGACGGACCGGATATTTCGGACTCGGCTAATGAGCATGCGAGCAACTTCGAGAGGTTGGTCGCTGTCACTCCCGAGCGGTTCGAATTCCAGCACCGCGCTTGATTGGTGAGCATGAATAGAAACATCGAAGCGTTCACCGGATGGCAGCCTTACGTCGTGTCGCAGCGCAGGCCGCGCAGGGTCTGACGAGGTTGCTATGGCATTGCGCAGCGTGTGGGCGACTTCCGCACCGAGCACTTCGTCCAGCCGCATGCCGTTCGGATTTCCAGGAAGACCAAGCATCTGTGGCGCATTCGCTGAATGTCGTAACACCGCGGTACCAGATGGATCACATGCAAGGAGGCAGCCATGAGGCTGGATGCTACCGGGCACGTGTATGGGTTCCCGATCGCAGTTGGTCAGGTCAACGTTGAAGCTGACGACGTCTTCGGCCCGTTGCTCAGGCATGCTGCGGATCCTCGAAAGCTCTCTCGACGGCATCAAAGGTCGCCTTGGAGGCCTCGACGGTCCGGTCGAGATCAAGCTCCGGCGCAGCCTCCAGAAGTTCGAGAAGCCGCTTCCAGCGCTCGTTTGACTGAGCTTGTGCCGCCAGATGGCGGGCGCCAAAGACTTCGCTTAGCCCGAGCGCCTGCGCCCGGCGATAAAGAATCCGCGCACCAAGCGATGATCCTTCCACCACGTAGAGCGTTCCCAGCAGGCTCTCCATATCTGATCCCATTATGGGCGAAGTGGAAGGCGCAACCGGTTGAGGTGGCACCATGTCGAGATCCTGCATGTCCTGGCGCATCAAATGGGTCAACTGATCTGTCGACGCCCAAAGAGACAGCTGTGCCGGCCAATGCACATCCGTCAGCTGCGCATCGAGCACGGTGCGAAAGAGGTAGCTGCCTCGGAGGTAGCGCTTGTAGGCCTCGATCGTGTTGAAGGATCCTACTGTCGCCTCGACCTTTGCATGGGATATGGAAGTACGATCCCGCACAAGGAACCGGCGTAATGGTGATGTCATGGGAAAAGTTCGGCTTGTTTGAATTCGATCATAATTATCGCATACGTCATGCAGAACAAGAGATAGCCTGCCTTTTTAAGCTCTTGGGCGTAAACTTGTGGTTTTTAGACCGAAGAGCCATATGCTGGCCATCAACGGAGTTGTGATGACGCTGAACGGATCACCCACATCGAAGGATGGACCACGCTGGCTCGGCCCCGTCGCCCATAGCCGGACCGCCCTGATCCCTCCCATCTCCGCAGCGCGCTGGCTACTGATACTGATCGTTGTTGCCGGCATCTATTTCTTCCACGGGTTCGTCGTCCCTGTTCTGGCAGCCCTGGTAATCGGTTTTGCCAGTTGGCCGCTTTACCGGAAGATGCTCCAGAACATCGGCGGCAATAGGACAGTCGGAGCGACGCTCGCGATCATCTTCATCATCGCCTTTCTTGTCGTCCCGATCGGTATCGCCATCTCCTATACGATTGGGGAAGTGCAAGAATGGGTGGCGTGGGTTCTTGATGTCAATCGCAACGGCGCGCCCGTACCTTCATGGATTGCAGCCTTGCCTGGCGTCGGCTTGTGGCTAACGGAACAATGGGACCGTCATGTCGGCGCACCTGGCGCGGTCGGGGAGCTGATCCAGATGGTCAGCGGCGCAAACATCGGTAACATATACCGAGCAATCATCGCTGCCGGCGATGGGGTATTTCACCTGCTTCTGACGCTGCTCTTCATGCTGATTGCGCTGTTCTTTGTTTATCGGGACGGCGCTTCGTTCACCAAGCAAATCGACCTTCTGGGTGAGCGCATCCTTCCATCTCGATGGGAGCGAATCTCGCGCGTAGTCCCGGCAACAATCAGCTCCACCGTGACAGGTATGACGTTGATCGCAATCGGCGAGGGTATCGTGCTGGGCATTGCCTACTGGATCGCCGGCGTCCCCTCGCCCGTGACACTTGGTGTGCTGACCGGCGTGATGGCGCTCATTCCAGGTGGCGCACCCCTCTCCTTTACCCTCGTCTCGATCTACCTTGCTGCCAGTGGCTCTTATGTCGCGGGTCTCGCTCTTTTTTTATGGGGCTCGGTGGAGCTTTTCATCGTCGACAAGACGATCCGCCCACGCCTTGTGGGGGGGCCGATCAAGCTCCCCTTTCTTCCGACATTCTTCGGCCTTGTGGGAGGCGTGAAGACCATGGGGTTTCTTGGCCTGTTCATCGGACCCGTGCTGATGGCACTGATCGTCTCGATCTGGCGCGAGTGGATCCGCGAAATGCGGCTCGCCGACCCGGCGGAAATCGCTTCTGCGGAATTGGCCGTGGATGTATACGAGGAGCCGCACCATCCCGAGATCAAGCAAGTCTCTTCTCCATAAAGAGGCTCGAAGGATCGGAACTATAGGATCCGGCCATAGCCACGATTGATGGAGGCCGCATACGAAAGCAGGGAGAGTTCCAGCAGACGCAGAACCTCCGGCTGCCGGGGTGGCTCGCTGGCGATAGTGACTGTCATGCCTGCATGATCCTCTAGCGGTCTGCCTGGATGCCACCCGTGCAGCACATGGCAAGCTGCCCTCTTTGGGTCATGTTTATCGGCAACTTTTCCCGCAACAAGGGGACGTCCATTGAATCCAGCAATCATCATCCTCACCATCCTTGGCTGCGACGACAGCGGGACGGAATGTCACCATGTGGCAACATCTGAGAAGCGCTGGCCGAGCATTGAGCTTTGCAGCGCAACTTCGGACAAAGAGCTCGAAAGCTACGCCGACGCTCCTTACCCGGTCGTGATAGCCGTCTGTCAGACGCCGCAGGAAACAGAAATGGCGGCGAGAACAGAGCCGCAAGCGGCTGAGTCGTTGCCAGGCGTGGAGGTAACAGAGGAAGGCGAGCGCAGCCTTGCAGGCCGCGCAATTGCGCGTGTGAGAGCGATCTTGCCAACAACGGAAGGTGTCCGAACCTTGATGCAGAAACCAGTCCGGCTGGTGGAGGAAAGCTATTCTTGGGTCGCTCGTAAATTCTAGCGTGATTGCGCGCTATCAAGCCGCCAGCAGCGCGCCTTCAGCATAGGAGCGTGCGACCGCCCGCATTCCGCTTCGCTGCAGCTTCTCCACCAGAGCCAGAAGCTGAGCAACTGGTGAATCGGGGTCCTGCGGCCGAGGGCAGATCTCCAGAAGGCGCGCACAAAACTGCTCAGCGCCGACTACCGCCCCGACCTGTCGCCACAATAGCGCTGCCTCGACGAAAACCATTGCCAAATCGCGCGGCAACCCTGCCGATTCAAACAGCGCACGCACGGCGTGCATACGTCCAGATGTCATGAGGGCGTGCACACGGCGCTGTTCAAGCCCCGACAGGGCGACCATGGATGCGCAGAAGAATTCGATCCTGCCAGTACAGAGCCCATGCATCAGCAGCGAAGGCGTCAGCTTTCCGGTTGAACGCAGATGGTCGATCAGGACGGGGAGATCCGAATCGTGAAGATCCCCAGCAATCATTACCGCCGCTGTCTCGCAGGCGTCGCCCGTCAGACGCTCCAGCCGGGATCGTGAAAGGAGCTTGCCCACAAGGCTGGAGCCGGCCAGTGCATCGCTCACCTGAACCGCGAGGTTCTGGCGGGCATCCGCAGGCAGATCTTCCCGCTCAAGAAGGAGCCCCCGGACCGAGGCGCAATGGCCAAAGCGTTCAGCAATCCGGCTTAGTGAACGCCTCGAGATGTCTGCATCCGCGTTTTCCAGCAACACGACCGCCGTACTCTCTTCCCCCACCTCTGCCAGGGCCGCGCTGACGGAGCGGCTCAATCCGGCTCTTGCAGCTATGAACCCGCGGGTGAACGGACTGCCGGTGGCGGCGAGATCGACAAGATCCGCGTCCGTGAGCAACGGCGATTGAGCAATGATCGTGCAGGCGATCTCAGGTTGATCCTCCGCCAGAGCGAGAACGACCTGTCTTGGCGCCTGTGGAGAAACAAGCGCCTCCGCCAAAGCGAGCCGGACATTCGGCGACGGATCGTCAAGAAGATGGCACATGGCCAGGAGTGCCGCGTGGCGCTGTTCGTTATCCAGGTCGGAGCGAAGATATGCCCTCGCCAGCGCTCCAGCCGCCTTGGCGCGATCGCCTGCTCGTGCTGTTTCCACCCAACGAAGAAATGCCTGTATTATCACAACGAACCCCGGCTGACGGACGACGTCACCTGAAACACCAATGGCGTCACGCTAGGGTCAAAACGTTTAAGATTGGTTCACCATGTTCGTTGGTCATGGCCAAGGGCGGCAGGACTAGGATGTGGGCCTCGTCAGTTCAAAAACATCCGTCCCGCCGTCGGCATAGTCGCGATAGCCCATGCGGGCGATCGGCCGCAGCAACGCCATGTCAACGCGACCGTCGCGGATCACCGCATCAGAGAGGTGGATGCCCACGACCTGTCCAAAAACCATGAACGAGGCGGCGTTACCTCCTGCAAGCGTCTTCGGCTGGATGATCTCCGTCAAACGGCATTCAAGTGCCGCGTGAGCTTCTGCCACATAGGGCGCGTCTATCAGCTTCCCAAAGCGGGGCGTCAGGCCAGCGATCGCGAATTCGTCAGTGCCATAAGGGACCGCGACCGACGATTCGTTGACCTGGTCGGCGAGATCCCGGCTGGCGAGGCTGGCCGTGAAAACTCCAGTCTCCTCGACATTGCGTAGACTATCCTTGCGCCCACTCGACGAGAACATCACGATCTTCGGGTTATCTGAAACGATGTTGAAGAAGGAATAGGGAGACAGGTTGATCGACCCGTCCCTACCCTTTGTTCCGATCCAGCCAATTGGCCTCGGCGCCACGATCGCCTTGAAGGGATCATGTTTCATACCGTGGGCGTTGGACGCGGTGTCGTAGAACATCAGTCTGTTTCCTCACCGGCGAAGGTGACAATCTCCGCGAGGTCCGGACGAGGACGGTCGGGGACCGGAAAATCGCTCGATCCGATATGGATGAAGCCCGCAATCTTCTCATCCGGCTTCACGCCAAGGACTGCATGCGCTTGTTGGTCGTAGGCGATCCACTCGGTTCGCCAGTTGGCGACATAGCCATGTGCGTTGGCCGCCATGATGAGGTTGAGGCAGACAGCTCCGGCGGAAAGCACCTGCTCCCATTCCGGAATCTTTACATGCGGCCTTGCTGTGCTGACCACCGCCACCACGATCGGCGCGCGAAGGAAGCGGGTCAGTTCCGCCTCACGCGCGGTGTCTGATAGGTCGGACGAAGCCTTGCCAGCAATCTCGAGGAAAGACCGCCCGAGTTGCTCTCGGACCTTGCCGCGGTAGACGATGAAGCGCCACGGCGCGAGCTTCCCGTGATCTGGCACCCGCGAAGCGAAGGAGAGAATCGCGTCAAGTTCCTCAGGAGCCGGACCCGGCTCACCCATCTGCGCGACCGGCGTCGAATGCCTCACACGCAGGTAGTCAACGAGTTTGATGTCGTTTTGCATACTTGAGTCGTCCTTCACGGGAAGATGGTGCGGGAAAGCCTTGAATTCGCCTCGGCTTTGGTCTTCAAGTGTGGCTTTGAGATTCAAGAGTCAACCGGTTCCCAGAGAGATGACAGGCATATCATTCGCTGCGCGAACGACCCTTTTTGCGGCCTTGAGCCTTGGATCCGCGTATGGTGCCTGGTCGCAAACGGACGCATTCAAGAGCTTCAAGCAGTTGGACAGTACGGCAAAGATGCCCAAGCTCAACGCCTTCTCTGCGCCGCTTGCCGCTACACCCGCGATCGCTGCAAAGGATGTTGCGCTTGAAGCCAAGCTGACCGCCACCGATGAAGAGCCGATGCAGGAGGGCCTTACCTGGCGGGTCTTCAGCCCGATTTCCGGTGAGGATGGAAAGCTGCCGCTCGTGGCAAGCTCGGAAGGCGGAGGTGCCTCGTTCCAATTGGCGCCGGGGGATTATTTCGTGAACGTCGCGTTCGGTCGTGCCGGAGTGACCAAGAAGCTCACGGTTCCGGCAGACGGTGAGGTCGACAAACAGGTGCTGGTTCTCGACGCAGGAGGCGTCGTCCTTAACGCCACGTCCGGCAGCGATCTACCGATTTCCCAAAAGCAACTGAGTTTCTCGATCTATTCCTCCGAGGTGCGCGAGGATGGCGAGCGCGGGCTTGTAATGGCCGACGTGAAGCCGAATGAAATCGTCCGGCTCAACGCCGGCACCTATCACGTTGTCTCGGAATATGGCGACGTCAACGCGGTGGTGCGCGCCGATATCCAGGTGGAGGCTGGCAAGCTCGTTGAGGCGACCCTGCAGCACCGTGCGGCGCAGGTGACACTGAAGCTCGTCTCCCAGGAAGGCGGCGAAGCCATTGCCGATACGGCATGGTCTGTTCTGACGGCCGCAGGTGACATCGTCAACGAAAGCGTCAGTGCCTTCTCCACAATGGTGTTGGCGGAAGGCGATTACCTGGCTGTCGCTCGCAACAAGGACAAGATTTACCAGCGCTCCTTCACCGTGGAAGCGTCAGATAGCATTGACGTCGAGGTGATGATGAAGGAGCAGCCTGCCAATCTGGATCTTTTCACGGATGCGCAGTTACGTAACTGAGGCAGCCATCAAGCTGTACCACCAGAACAAAACGCCCGCCGTATGGCGGGCGTTTTGTTTTACAGGGAGTTCCTGCTTGCGGCCTTGCGCAGCAAGTCGGGCGGCGTCGCCTCCCGCGTCAAGCTTGCGATAGCTTCGTCCAGCGTCATCGCCGTCTGCGCCTGGGAGCCGAGGCGGCGGACGTTGACTGACCGCTCCTCCGCTTCCTTCTTTCCACAGACGATGATGACGGGGACCTTGCTCACCGAGTGCTCGCGGACCTTGTAGTTGATCTTCTCATTGCGAAAATCGGTGGTCACTTGCAGCCCCGCTTCACGGAGGGCTTCAGCCACCTCGCGACCATAATCGTCGGCATCCGAGGTAATCGTCGCGACGACCACCTGCTGGGGCGCAAACCACAGCGGCATGTGTCCAGCAAAGTTCTCGATCAGAATGCCGAGGAAACGTTCCATGGAGCCGCAGATGGCTCGGTGGATCATGACCGGCTGACGCTTTTCCGAGTTCTGGTCGATGTAGAAGGCCCCGAAGCGCTCTGGCAGGTTGAAGTCGACCTGGGTGGTGCCGCACTGCCATTCACGGCCGATGGCGTCCCTCAACGTGTACTCGAATTTCGGTCCATAGAATGCGCCCTCACCCGGCAGGATGCCAGTCTTGATGCGTCCTTCCGACTGCGCCTCGATCGTCTTCAGAACATCGGTCATGATGCTCTCAGCTCGATCCCAGAGATCGTCGGAGCCAACCCGCTTTTCCGGTCGGGTAGAAAGCTTGACGACGATTTCCTGGAAGCCGAAGTCCTCATAGACGGAAAGGATCAGGTCGTTGATGCGAAGGCACTCTGCCGCCAGTTGCTCGTCGGTGCAGAAGACGTGCGCGTCGTCCTGCGTGAAGCCGCGCACACGCATCAGCCCATGTAGCGCACCCGAGGGCTCGTAACGGTGAACGTTTCCGAATTCTGCAAGCCGGATAGGCAGATCCCGGTAAGACTTCAGACCATGCTTGAAGATCTGGACGTGGCCAGGGCAGTTCATCGGCTTCAACGCAAAGATGCGCTGATCCGCCTCCTCGTCATCCGGGTGCGTGAAGGCATGAGCGGACTTCACCGCGAACATGTTTTCCTGATACCATCCCCAGTGCCCGGAGGTTTCCCACAGCGACTTGTCGAGGATTTGCGGTGCGTTAACCTCTTCATACACGCCGGCTAGCCGGCGACGCATATAGGCCGTCAACGTCTGGAACATGCGCCAGCCCTTGCCATGCCAGAACACAACACCAGGACCCTCTTCCTGGAAATGGAAGAGATCCATCTCACGACCAAGCTTGCGGTGGTCCCGCTTCTCTGCCTCTTCCAGAATATGAAGATAGGCATCCAGTTCTTCCTGCGTTGCCCAGGCGGTACCGTATATGCGGGTCAGCATCGGCTTGGTCGAATCGCCGCGCCAATAGGCGCCTGCAACTTTCATCAGCTTGAAAGCTGTTCCCACCTGACCAGTCGACGCCATATGCGGGCCGCGGCAGAGGTCGAACCATTCACCCTGCTTGTAGATCTTAAGATCCTGCCCCTCCGGGATCATGTCGACGAGTTCGACCTTGTAGGCCGCGCCCTTGTCGGCAAAGACGTCCCGCGCCTTTTCTCGTGACCAGACTTCCTTGGTGAAGGCGGCGTTCTTCTGGATGATCTCCTTCATCTTCTTCTCGATCTTTGGCAGATCGTCGGGCGTAAAGGGCCAGTCTTCGCCGCTGTCTGGATGAACGCGTTTGAAGTCGTAGTAGAAGCCGTTCTCGATCACAGGACCGATGGTTACCTGAGTACCAGGCCACAATTGCTGGACCGCCTCTGCCATCACATGGGCAGCATCATGCCGGATCAGTTCCAGGGCTCGCGGATCCGTGCGCGTGACGATCTCGATCCGGCCGTCGACAATGGGGTCTGAGAGATCACGCAGTTCGCCATCGAGCGCGATCGCGACAGCTTTCTTCGCGAGCGACTTCGAGATCGATTCTGCCACGGCAAGACCCGTCGTGCCTGCGTCATAGGCGCGAACGGAGCCATCGGGAAATGTGAGGGAAACGGACATGATGATGCTCCTGATCCAGTCCCGCCAACGAATGCGGGTGGTGTTGTCAAAACACGGCAGATGCCGGATGGTCCGCAATTAATGGCTTTCGTCGGTGGAGTAAAGGCAGGCGCTGTACCTCTGCGAAAACCTAGTGGCGCGTCCAGTAACGCCAAGGCATCCACCAACGCTGGCGTTCGGAAAGGCGCTCCGGGACCGGGTCAAGACCGGTCGTACCGCCCGGCCCACAGCGGCTCACACGAAACAGCGTCATCCATCCGCCAGGCCACATGCCATGGCGAGCGATTGCCTCGTAACCGTATTCGGAGCAGGTTGGGATATGACGACAGGAGTTCCCAATGAAGCCGGAAAGCGTGAGTTGGTACAGTCGGATCAGGGCAACGCCAAACAAGCGATCAGGGGTCTTGCGAAACTTGCCCTGCCAGTTGCGAGAGCGACCCAACGGCGCCGGCGTCCGCCTGCAGTCGGGTGAGTCGCACATCTAAACCGGCACCTTCGTGGCTTTCGCCTCGATCTGATCGAGACAGTCAACCACTGCATCGAAAGTCAGCATGGTGGAGGCATGGCGCGCTTTGTAATCCTTCACCGGCTTCAGATATCGCATGTCTTCGAAGCGACCAGTCGGGCCCTCGCCGCCGGCCGTCAGCATCTCGATCATGTCCTTACGCGCTTCACGGACTTCATCCACTGTTGCCCCTACCACGTGACTCGCCATGACCGATGATGAGGCTTGGCCGAGTGCACAGGCGCGGACCTCGTGGGCAAAATCGCTTACTTTCCCATCTTGCGTCTTCAGATAGACTCGCACCCGTGAGCCGCACAATTTGGAGTGCTTTTCCGATGTCGCATCTGCGTCCGGCAACTTCCCGGATCGGCCGATATTGCCTGCGAACTCCAAGATCTTGTTGTTGTAGATGTCGTCCATCGCTCTGCCTGTTCGGGTCCCGCTAACGAGTGAGCGCTGGTATCACTCGTCACCCCTGAAAACCCCTTGCTGTCACACTATATGTGAGCTTGGAATGAAAGGATCAAGAATTGGGTGCTTTTCATAAGCCGGAGCCTTAAAAGAGGCAGCGATATCTTGTCAAAGCAGGCGCAAGAGGTCAGAAAGCGCTTGATTGCAGAGGTTTCTGGTTCACCCATAGTCCTCCGTCAATGCCAGCATAAGGGTGCGGCGGCTCGTCGTCCCGGGAGACAGCAATGGATGCAATTGTGAAGAATTTCCCGACGTCCGGCCAGGCGGAGGCTCATCCGACACGTGAACAGGCTGAGGAGGCCGTGCGCGTTCTCCTTCGATGGGCGGGAGAGGATCCGCAACGCGAAGGCCTGCTGGACACTCCCAAGCGCGTCGCCACCGCCTACCGCGAACTCTTCAGCGGCTACGATCTTTCGCATGAGGAGGTGCTTGGTCGCACCTTCGAGGAGGTTTCGGGCTATGGAGATCCGGTTCTGGTGCGCGACATCCCCTTCTATTCGCATTGCGAGCACCACATGCTGCCAATCACCGGCAAGGCGCATGTTGCCTATCTTCCCAATGGCCGCGTTCTCGGTCTCTCGAAGATCGCGCGCGTCGTAGACATCTTCGGCCGCCGTCTTCAGACGCAGGAGAACATGACCGCGCAGATCGCGCAGGCGATCGAAGAGACCTTGAAGCCCCGCGGCGTCGCCGTCTTGATCGAGGCTGAGCACATGTGCATGGCCATGCGGGGCGTGCAGAAACAAGGCTCGACGACGCTTACCACAACGTTCACGGGCGAGTTCAAGACAGATGCCGCTGAGCAGGCGCGTTTCCTGACCCTCGTGCGCAACCGTTAAGGCCAATCCATGTCAGCGAAATTTCCATCGGCTCCCTCCGACAAGGCAGAACTGGAGGGCGAAGGCCTGTTTTCCCCGCGTTTCGGCCCGGACGGACTTGTGACCGCCGTCGTTACCGATGTTGCCGACGGAGAACTTCTGATGGTCGCTCACATGAACGAGGAGGCGCTGGCGCTCACGGTCGAAAGCGGTATCGCTCATTACTATAGCCGCTCGCGGAAAAGGATATGGAAGAAGGGCGAGTCGTCCGGAAACCTGCAGACAGTGCATGAGATGCGAACCGATTGCGACCAGGACGCCGTATGGCTTAAGGTGTCTGTTGCCGGTCACGCTGCCACCTGTCACACCGGACGGAGGTCCTGTTTCTATCGGGCTATCACATCAACCAACGGCGAAGCGCGCCTGACCATCGTGGATGACGAACGGCATTTCGACCCCGCGGTCGTCTATCGGTCCTCGAACTCCACATCCTGATTGTTCCAATCTCGTCCACAGACGGCGAAGCTATACCCTTTCGCAACCAATCTGTGCTTAAGTGGATGCAGCAGCGTTCAGCTTGGAGGTGTCGATGCTGAACTGGAATTGGAACCGCGGCGAACCGGGCGCTTCACCGGAAACGACAAGCGGATCTCCCTCCTCTGATCTCCCCAAACCCGCCGAGCCTTCCAGGAAGGCCAAGCTTTCACTTGCGCTTGGCGGCGGCGCGGCCCGCGGTTGGGCTCACATTGGCGTTCTGCGTGCCCTTGATGAAGCCGGCATTGAGGTGGGCATGATTGCCGGTACTTCGATCGGCGCCCTGGTCGGTGGATGTTACCTTGCCGGAAAGCTCGATGAACTTGAGGCCTTCGCACGTTCGATCACGATGCGCCGCCTCGCTGGGCTCTTGGACCTCACCATTGGCGGCAGCGGCCTGCTCGGCGGCATGCGCCTTACGAAGCGGATGCAGGAACATCTGGAAGGCGTTTCCATAGAGGACCTTGACCGGCCATTCGTGGCGGTCGCCACGGAACTACACACGGGACACGAGGTCTGGATTGGCAGCGGATCGCTGATCACGGCACTTCGCGCTTCCTACGCCCTTCCGGGGATCTTTGAACCGGTGACCTGCAACAACCGCACGCTCGTCGATGGGGCTCTCGTCAACCCAGTTCCGAGCTCGGTTTGCCGAGCCTACGAACAGCCCCTGGTGGTTGCGGTCAACCTGAACTACGACATCTTTGGCCGCTCCGCTGTGGTCAAGCATAGCGCGAGCGTTCAGCCACTCGACGTGCCGCGCAGCAAGCCTCGTGATCAGCATCATCTCGGTCTTCCTGGCGTCATGGTGCAGGCGTTCAACATTATCCAGGAGCGGATCTCGCGAGCTCGCTTGGCAGGGGATCCACCAGATCTTGCCCTCCATCCTCGCCTCAGTGACATCGGGCTTTCGGAGTTCCACCGCGCCGGCGAAGCTATCGATCGCGGTTATCAGGAAGCGATCAACCAGATTGCGGCGCTTCGGCGCATGCAGGAAGCGTTCGCGCGGTAGCGAGCGCTTCTATGGTCGTCAGCCCGCGATATAGGCTTTGATCTGTTCCGCCTCGAGTTCGACCTCCCGAATACGGGACTTGACCACGTCGCCGATCGAGATGATCCCGACGAGCTGGCCGCCCTCCTCAACCGGTACGTGGCGGAAACGCCCCGAACTCATCATTTCCATCAGTTGGTTGACAGAGGTGTCCTCCCGGCACTTCTGGACGTTGACTGTCATCACTGAAGACACCGGCTCTTCCAACACATCGGCGCCCTTGTCGGCCACCGCGCGGACAAAGTCGCGCTCCGTGAAGATTCCCGCGATGCGTCCATCGGCACCGGCAACAACGACGCCGCCGATTCGCTTCTCATGCAGGACGCCGGCCACTTCCAGCAGGCTCCGCTCCGGCGCGACCACAACAACCTCGCGACCCTTGGCATCCAGCAGGTGTTTCACAGTAATCGACATGGCCTTCTCCTCAAAAAGCGCTTGCTTCTGGATGCAGGCTTCTCCCAACGCCGCAACCACGTGTGATCGTGCTCCGGAGGCAGCGTCTTTGCAAGACGCTAATCGAGGGGCTGTTCCTTCTGGCTGTTCCGAGCGGGCAGCGGATCAAACAAGCCGAATATCAGGAACCCGAAGAGGAAGCCGCCGATATGGGCGTCCCAGGCAATCGCACCATCGCTGCCCCCGACCAGCGGCAGGCCGACGGCAATCAGCAGGTTGCCGACGAACCAAAGGCCGGTGAAGACGGCCACAGTCCTGTACCGGAAGGAGCCCAGAATCGACTGGCGCGGGTACAGATGCCCATAGAGCCGGTTCAAGCCGCCGCGTTCGGGGAAGGCAAAGCGGCATGCCGCGCCCATCAACGCTGAAACGACGCCGGAGGCCCCGATCAGGATCGTCTGGTCGCCCCAATGAAGCCCCGCATGGAAGAAAGCTGCTGCCGCTGCGGACAAGGCCCAGAAGATGACATAGCGAAGCGCTCCGATGCGCCTGACCACCGGCGTCCCGAAGGCGAGCAGCCACAGCGTGTTGAACAGAATGTGCTCTACGCCACCGTGAAGGAACGAATAGGTGACCGGGGTCCAGAGCCACTCCAGCCCCTGCTCCGCCAGAGGGTAGACGTAACGAAGCGGCGTGAAGGCTAGATGGAAAAGCACCGCGCTTCGCCCTTCCGGCCCCAGCAGCAGCGTCTCGACAGCATAAACGGCGACAATCAGGACAACGGTCAGGGTCAGAACGGTCGGCAGGTTGAAGATCGGCTGCCGCGGCGGACCGCTTTCAGCGTGATCATGAGCGACGACCTCCGGCACCTGCTCTCCCCGCACCGCATCCCGCTGCTGTTCCATTCCTGCTCCTTCGTCCATTCCTACCGCATATAGGTGCCCCCGCACGATGGGAATAGCGCGTTAAGATCCAGCGATCGGACTTAGAATACCCGCGGCGGGAATTTCGCGCGGCACCTAGAGATAATCCGCAGTGTCTGGAACACCGAATGTTAACTCGGCTCCTGTAGGCTTGAGGTAATTGCGGACAGGAAATGCCTTCGATGTACTCGTTCCAGTCGCCTCAAAGTGCCGCCCGGAATTCTGGGGCCGCGACCCGTGCATTTCAGCGCGTATCCGTCAACTTGAGCGGCCGATTGATGCTGGCTGACTTCGAGGAATATCCCTGCACGGCACTGGAAATGTCACCCGGTGAAGTGGAATTCCTGTGCATGGCGCGTCCGCGGGTCAACGAGCGCGTCATTGCCTACATGGACAATCTGGGACGCCTGGAAGGAACCGTCACCGAACTGACGTCCTCCGGCTTCACCATGATCCTGCAGGCCACCGACCGAAAGCGGGAAAAGCTCGCTGCTCAACTGACGTGGCTCGCCAACAAGCACGAACTGGGCCTGCCGGAAGATCGCCGCCACGACCGACTAACGCCGCGACAGATAAACACGGAAATCGTTCTGGAAGACGGCCGTCGATATACCTGCCGCTTGATGGATCTTTCACTTTCCGGCGCGGCCATAGATATCGACATCCGGCCGCCGCTGGGTACCGTCCTTCGATTGGGCAACATGCGCGGTAAGGTGGTGCGTCACTTCATGGAAGGTGTGGCGCTGGAGTTTGATACAGTTCAGTCGCGGGAAACGCTGAGGGAGTTCCTCTAGCCAAACGCATTTCATCTTACGATCAAGGGAGCGGTCAGAGGCCGCTCCCTTTTGCGTTGTGAAGTTTTTAGGCTGGTGTACCGTGCCCTGCGCACCACCGACGTGGCCCAAATCGGCACAGACTGAAGAAGTGCCTCCAGAATTTCGCGCGATTTTTTCAAGCATTTTTTCTTCTCATGCGCCTCCGCAAGCACGTTTATGACGTGTCGCAAGAGCGCTTTCGAGCCACCTTCACCTTTCGCAAGCAACCGTTCAAGACCGCTCAGACCCGGTTAAACGATCGTCCTCGCGTTGCCCCCGTTAACTTTCGTCTTTTGGATCCCCTGCACCGTCGGACGATTCGGCTGCCGTCGCGCATTTATCTCTTAGCGCGACGCTCGGCTTTTTTGGCAAGGTTGAAGAAACTTTGCGTCAAATTTGAATAGTCTTTGACGCGTATTTGATCTGTATTCTCCTCAAATTCAATTCAACTAAGCGTATGTTTTTACTGCGTCTTTTTGCGACACATCAAAGGCTTCCTGCCATCTTGTCCCCAACACCGAGGAGACAAGAACATGACATACCGCAAGAGATTGAGCGCAGGCCTGGCAGCCGCCTTCTTCATGCTGTTTGCCCCAGGCGCCTCGCATGCAACGCCGGCTACCATGCAGGTGATCGGCAAGGCCAGTCCGCCTATCGGTCACTACGAGTTCTGCCGCATCTACACCAGCGAATGCCAGGCTGCATCCCAAGGTTCCGCCCCCGTCGTGCTGACAGAGGACAAGTGGCGCACGATCCTCGACATCAACTACACCGTAAACAGCTCGATCGAGCCAATGACTGACCAGGAGATCTTTGGTGTCGAGGAGCGCTGGGCCTATCCGCGGAGCGTCGGCGACTGCGAAGACTTCGTGCTGCTGAAGCGTAAGATGCTGGTGGCGAAGGGCTTCGATCCGTCTGATCTTTTGATCACCGTGGTGCTGCAGCCGAACGGTGAAGGCCACGCCGTCCTCACTGTCCGCACTGATCGCGGCGACTTCATCCTGGACAACATGCGTGACCAGGTATTGCTGTGGTCTGACACGAACTACACGTTCCTGAAGCGTCAGGCGAGCGAACACGCAGGACGCTGGGTAAAGCTGCAGGACGGTCGCGCGTCCATGGCCGTGGGTAGCGTCGGTCAATAGAACCTCAAGAAGTGGCAGACACGGCGCCGGCCCGAAGTGGCCGGCGTTTGTATTTTGCGCCACTTACGCGTGATCACGGCGTGAGAACCAAGTTCTCGCGGAGGGAGAGATGCAAATCTCTATCGCTCCACTCCTTTTTTAGCCATTCAACATATTGATGCCGCCTTTGGCGCCTTTCTCAGCCCGCAGCCATCAGGTGACCTTGGGACGAACTCCGCGTTTGAATCAAATGCCGGAGATTCTGGAAGCTTGCTGGACACCATAAACCTCTTGGTAACGCTGTTGACCTAGGTTCGTCCGTAACGGTCGTGGCGGGGGCACGTCCCGAAGGTAAATCAGTCATGTAAACGATGAGTGCGGCAGTGTCGAAAGCAATCTCTTCCACCTCCCTCCCCATTCGGGCTGGCAAGGCATCAGGTCTTGTTCTCGGTTTTTTCGCAGCCATCATCGCTTTGATAGGCATCGCCGCTGAGCCTGCGCAGGCCGCCCCGAAATACGCGGGCATCGTCGTTGACGCAAATACGGGCAAGGTGCTCTACAGCGATGACCCGGATGGCCTGCGTTATCCCGCATCGCTGACGAAGATGATGACCCTCTACATGACCTTTGAGGCGCTAGAGGCCGGGCGCATCCGGCTGGACTCCAAGGTTCCTATTTCGGCAAATGCAGCGAAGGAGCCCCCTTCGAAGCTCGGAGTTCGGGCTGGCGGATCGGTGACCGTGGATCAGGCGATCAAGGCTTTGGTGACGCGCTCCGCGAATGATATCGCCACGGCACTTGGCGAATTTGTCGGCGGCTCGGAAGCTCGTTTCGCTCAGATGATGACCAACAAGGCCCGTGCGCTTGGCATGACCCGCACGACCTATCGCAACGCACATGGTCTGCCCAATACGGCGCAGATGACCACAGCGCGCGATCAGGCTCGCCTTGGCATGGCGTTGCGCCAGCACTTTCCGCAGTATTACGGTTATTTCTCCACCCGCAGCTTCCAATTCGGCAAGCAGCGGATCGGAAACCACAACCGGCTGCTCGGCTCCGTTGACGGCGTTGACGGCATCAAGACCGGTTACATCAATGCATCTGGTTACAATCTCGTGACCTCAGCCCAGCGTGATGGACGGTCCATCGTGGGTGTGGTCATTGGTGGACGCACTGGTGCGAGCCGCGACGCGCAGATGCGTAAGTTGGTTGCAGAGTATTTCCCGAAGGCATCTCGTGGCGGCAAGAGTGCTTTGATCGCCGAGACACCGTCCGCACCGGTCGGCAATGCGATGGCTGCCGCAGATCGGCTTGCGGCCTTCGATCTGCCCAATAGCGGGCCGGTGCCGCAGGTTCGTTACGAAGAACAGCAGGTTGCCGCGGCATATGCGCCGGCCGAAAAGCGACCGGCTGCAGCTTTGAAGGCCTTGGCGACTGCTGCTGCACCCACACCTGCGCCGGAATACGTCCCAACGGAGCAGGGCGATGCCAGCACCGACGAGATGGATACCATCACAACAGCTTCGACAGCATCCAGTATCCCGGCCTCCTCCATATCCGGATGGGTAATCCAGGTCGGCGTGTCACCCAACCAGAAACTGGCTGATCAACTCCTGCAAAAGGCGCAGGATAAAGGCGGCAAGGTATTGCGTACCGCCAAACCTTTCACTGTGGCCGTCAATGCCAATGGCGAGCAGCTCTACCGCGCCCGGTTTGGCGGCTTCCAGGATCAGAAGGCCGCAGTCAACACCTGCAATGCGCTGAAGAAGCAGGGCATTGGTTGCTGGGCCGCTCAGCAATAGGCGGTTCCTGCCTTTGCTGTAACAACATGATATGTGGCACCTAATCCGTGCCACATGTCAGGGGTGAGTAAAGGCCCCAGCTAAACCTCGACTGTATTGCGTTTACGAGGCTAATGATGACCGTATTTGAGAACACCGCGAACATGCCGTTCGCGTCTGGTGTCAAGCGTACTGCGAAAGGCGTTGCGCTCCATCCGATTCACGAAGCCGCTATGCGGCTGGCTGGTGCGGGCTTATCGAAGTCCCGAGGCCGCACCCGTGATCTGGTTGCACTCCTGCTCAGCCATGGCGCACGGGCCTGGCGCCAGTCACAGCCGGAGACGCAGGTCCATCTCCATGTAAGCGGTCAAGCAGGTCGCCTGCCCGTGCGACTGAAACTTGGGTAAAGGCGTCGGCTTATAAGAGACCAAGCTCGGCAAGCTCGCGCCTCAGATCCTCAGGCATGGCGGCAACGCTGTCGCCCATGCCAATCAAGTCGCGTGGCGCTTCCTCCGCCTTTAGATAACGCCATCCCTGGAACGGACGTTTGGGCTGAGGAGCAGTTTCGATAAGCTCCGGTCCAAGCACCAGCTCGCAGCGCTGAATGCCATCACCACCGGTCACGCATCGGATGTCCAGGAGCTTCTGGCGAGCAAGCACCTGGCCCTTGATGACCCAATAAAGCGAGCCCTCGTCCAGAAGTTCTTCCGTCCGCTTGGGTACCATCCGTGTCGTGTGGATTGAGTGCGGCTCCAATCCGGCAGTGATTGCCATCAGAGCACGTTCAGCAACCCAGCTTCGGAGATCCTCAATGGATTCCGCGCCGACGCAAAGCTTGATCATGTGAAGTGTCATGGCAGGGTTGAACCTCTAACATTGGCACAGGTCAACCCACCATCTTGTACCTTGCACGTAGGCGGCGTCAGCATTCCACGACATTGACTGCCAAGCCGCCGGTGGAGGTCTCCTTGTACTTCTCGCTCATGTCATTGCCGGTTTGACGCATGGTTTCGATGCAGGCGTCGAGCGGGACGAAATGCGTGCCATCTCCCTTGATGGCGAGCGAGGCTGCGGTGACGGCCTTCACGGCGCCAAGGGCGTTGCGCTCAATACACGGAACCTGGACGAGGCCTGCGATCGGATCGCAAGTCATGCCTAAGTGATGCTCGAGCGCAATCTCGGCAGCATTCTCGATGTGCTCCGGGGATCCGCCCATCACCGCCGCCAGCCCCGCGGCGGCCATGGCGGAGGCCGAGCCGACCTCCCCCTGGCAACCAACCTCCGCCCCGGAGATGGAGGCATTGTGCTTTATGATACCGCCGATCGCCGCTGCAGTGAGCAGAAAGTCACGAACATCCTCGGGAGTGGCGTCTTCATGAAAGTGGAGGAAGTACCGGATTGTCGCCGGAATGACGCCTGCGGCACCGTTGGTGGGCGCAGTCACCACCCGCCCTCCAGCGGCATTCTCCTCGTTCACCGCCATCGCATAGACGCTCAACCAGTCATTGGCGAGGAGCGGATTGAGGCGGTTGCTGCGCCATTCCTCGTTCAGCTTCTCGTGGATGGCCATCGCCCGTCGCCTGACGTTGAGCCCTCCCGGCATGATCCCGTCGACACGCAGCCCGCGGTCTATGCAGCCGTTCATAGCCTCCCAGATTTGATCGAGTCCGGCATTCACTTCCGACGGCGATCTGCGTGTTTCTTCGTTGGCACGTTTCATCTGGGCAATGGTCAAACCAGATGCGCGTGCCATGGCGAGCATTTCCTTCGCCGTGGCGAATGGATACGGCACGCGTGGTCCTCCATCCTCCTTCTTCGACCGCCGCATCGCTTCCAGTTCTGTGTCCGTGACCACGAAGCCGCCGCCAATCGAGTAGTAGATACGCTTGAGGAGCAGGCGACCATCAGCGTCATGGGCTGCGAAGATCATTCCATTCGCGTGACCTGGCAACGGCTGCTTCTTGTCATAGAACAGGTCGTCCTTGGGCTGGAAGACATAGGTGGGGTGTCCGGGAGGCGTCACGCGACCTCGTGTCTCTACCTCCGCGATCACGGCGTCCATCCGGTCAGGATCCACCGTATGCGGCATCTCTCCGGTCAGACCCAGTATGACTGCACGTCCTGTCCCGTGGCCGATACCGGTATAAGCGAGCGAACCATGCAGGCTGACCTTCAGATGCGCCACCTGTGCTCCAACCGGCCGCGGCCACTCATCCGACGCCACGAGATTGAGAAAGCGCCCGGCCGCCGACATCGGCCCCATCGTGTGGGAGCTCGACGGCCCAACGCCGATCTTGAACACGTCAAAGACGGACAGAAACATGTGACAGACCTCATTGGAGATTTGGGTCGAAGCTAGTCTAGCACCCTTTCGCACCATGGCGGTCGCCCGACATGGGCTTTCGCCGAAACGACATATCGAGGCTAAAACAGAAACAGCGCGGTCCGGAGGCCGCGCTGCTTCATGAACCCTGTTGACGTGAAAGAATCAGATGGTGCCGAAGAGGTAGGCTACGCCTAGAATCCCGACAAATCCTGCGAGCGCCTTGAAGGTTACAGCCCAGCAGGATTTCTGAATGGTTTCTTCCATGATGACTCCGAGCGAATTGATCTTGGGCCACAGCTAGATGCGACCATGCTGAACGATATATTAAAGCGAGCCTGCGTTCGCAATCGCAAAAAAGGCGGAAGCAAGGCACTGTTCACAGGGCAGCCATTCATCAAGCGCATAGCGCGCCGCCTATTGGTGCGACTTCTCGGACCCGACACCCGGCAACCCGCCCGGATTTCGCCTCACTCGTTAACAACGGGCACTTGCCGCTAAAGCGCTTGTCGGCCATAGCAAGAACAAGCCTGCTGCATCTTGGGGACTGCATGACGACCGCAGATTATATCGCCCTTGTCCTCTTCGCCATGCTCTGGACCGGTTACTCCTGGGTGACCGCCGGAAGTGGTGCCCGATGGTTGCCCCGCGCCAGCCTTAACCGGGCAATGGCGGAGCGGCGCCAGCATTGGATCTATAAATCGCTGGATCGCGATCTCAAAATGATCGATACGCAGATCATGGCGGGGCTGCAGAATGGCACCGCCTTCTTTGCCTCCACTTCGATCTTTGCCATCGGCGGCTGCTTTGCGCTTCTCGGCGCGACGGAACAGGTCGATGCGGTCTTTCGTGATCTACCCTTCGTTTCCTACGCAGGTCGCGCAGTCTTTGAACTGAAGGTTGCCGGTCTTACCGTCATATTCGGCTATTCCTTCTTCAAGTTCGGCTGGTCCTATCGGCTGTTCAACTATTGCACCATCCTCTTCGGGGCGCTGCCGATGCTGGATGACGCACGCGCAAACACGGATGCTGCGCGAAAGGCTGCCGATCAGGTGGTGAAAATGAACATCATCGCGGCCAAACACTTCAACGCCGGCCTACGAGCTGTTTTTTTGTCGATAGGCTATCTCGGCTGGTTCCTTGGGCCCTATATGTTCATGCTCACGACGGTCTGTGTGATCTTCGTCCTGACCCGCCGGCAGTTCTTTTCTGAAGCCCGCAAAGCGATCATGGACACGAGCAACCACTGACCACACATCAGTTGAAAGGCCTCGTTTGACCCTCGCGCAAAGCCAGCACCCCTCGCCCGCCCTTCCACGCATCACGCTGATCGACACCTTGAGGGGTGTGGCGCTTCTGGCGATGGCCTCCTACCATTTTACATGGGATCTCGAGTTCTTCGGCTACCTGGATCCTGGCACCGCCACCCAGGGCTGGTGGAAGATCTATGCTCGCTCCATTGCCAGCTCCTTCCTGTTTCTGGCAGGCGTCAGCTTGGTTCTGGCGCATTATCCATCCATTCGATGGGACGCGTTCTGGAAGCGATTTGGCATGGTTGCAGGCGCGGCGGCTGCGATCAGCATCGCGACCCTGATTGCGCTGCCCAACGAGTGGATTTTCTTCGGCATACTCCACAGCATTGCGGTGGCGAGCTTGATCGGCCTTGCCTTCGTCAGGATGTCGCCCTTTGTGTCGGGCAGCGCCGTCGCCTTGCTGGTCATCCTGCTGATCGTCGATAGCTGGATTGCTCCCGGCAGCTTTCGCTCAGAGCTGTTCGACCCTCGATATCTGAGCTGGACCGGCCTTTTCCAGCACGCACCGCGCTCCAATGATTTCGTTCCGTTGTTCCCATGGCTTGCTGCGTTGCTTGGCGGGATCGCTGTCACACGCGTCGCTATGCAGCGGAACTGGCTCACTCCCTTGAGCCTTGTGCAGACGCGTCCAAACCTCGTCTCGCGAGCAGGGAGGCATAGCCTCGTCATCTACCTGCTTCACCAGCCAGTCCTGATCACCATCGTCTACATCATGTCGATGGTTGCGCCACCTGCTCAGCCGGACCCACGACAAAGCTATATGCGTGCCTGCGAGAGCGGGTGTGTAACCGGAGGAAATGGCGAAGCCCTTTGCCGCAGTTTCTGCGACTGCACGGCCGATGGGCTGCAAGCTCAATCGCTGATCGCGCCGCTGCAGGATGGTCTTGTTGATCCCAACACAGACGACCGGGTTCTCCGGGTCGCGCAGGAATGTGCCATCGGCAGCCAATAACCGCGGATCAGGTACTCACGCCGATCTCGGCCAGCCGCGTCAGGCAGGCTTCCTCGGCATTGTCGAGTTCCTCCAGCGTTTCTTCGATGTCCTTGCGCTTTTGACGCAGTTCGTTCCGCTTGTGATCGATGTGCGTCATCATCAACTTGAGCTGCCCGATCTCCCCCGGCGGCTCCTTGTAGACGTTGATGATCTCCCGGATCTCGGCAATGGTGAAGCCGATGCGGCGACCGCGCAGGATTTCCTGAAGGAGGCGTCGGTCAGCCGCGCGAAACAGACGGGTCCGTCCCCGGCGCTCTGGATGGATGAGGCCCTCGTCCTCGTAGAACCGGAGTGTACGGGTAGAAACGCCGAATTCCCGCGTCAGCTCAGTGATTGTATAATATTTATTCACGGCCATTTCCTGCTCTGGCCCGGCAGAATATTTGACTTTTACGTAACAGTCAATTTTGGCGAGCTTTCACCGCAAAAGCCACACCGTGGCAAGGCCGAGGAAGCTGAAGAATCCAGTGATGTCGGTCACCGCCGTCACGAAGACTGCAGAGGAAACCGCTGGGTCGGCGCCCACGCGATCGAGAAGCAGCGGAATCATGATGCCGCCCAGCGCCGCTGCCATCATGTTGATCAGCATTGCCGCAGCGATGATGCCGCCAATATTCGGATCCTGAAACCAAAGCCCCGCCGCGACGCCAATCAAAATGCCGAAGATTGCGCCGTTCAACAGCCCTACACTTGCTTCGCGGCGAACGACGCGCCAGGCGTTGTGAATGTCGAGGTTACGGGTGGCGAGTGCCCGGACCGTCACCGTCATTGTCTGCGATCCGGCATTTCCACCCATTCCGGCGACGATCGGCATCAGGACGGCAAGCGCTACGATCTCCTGAATCGTTGCCTCGAAGAGCGCGATAACAGCGGCGGCCAGCATGGCTGTCACCAGGTTTACCAGCAGCCATGGCACCCGTGAACGAGAGGTGTCCAGCGCAGAGTCAGACAGTTCTTCGTCGCCGACACCGCCGAGGCGCATGAAATCCTCCTCCGCCTCCTCCTGGATGACATCGACCACATCGTCGATCGTCAGCACGCCGACGAGGCGGCCGTTTTCATCCACCACGGCAGCAGAGAGAAGGTCGTATTGCTCAAAGATCTGCGCGGCCTCTTCCTGGTCCATCTCGGCCGGGATCGGATGATTCGTTTCGCGCATGATGCTTTCGATCCGCACCTGGCGCTTGGTGCGCAGGATGCGGTCGAGGTCGATGATGCCGAGCAGCTTGAAGGTGGGATCGATGACGAAGATCTGCGTGAAGGATTCCGGCAACTCCTCGTCCTCGCGCATGTAGTCTATCGTCTGACCGACGGTCCAGAACGGAGGCACGGCGACGAACTCGGTCTGCATGCGCCGACCAGCCGATTGCTCCGGATAATCCAGCGCCCGGCGGAGCCTGACCCGCTCGGTGAAGGGCAGCTGTGCCAGGATCTCGTCGCGATCCTCCTTGTCCAGATCCTCCAGGATGTACACGGCGTCGTCTGAGTCGAGCGCGCCGATGGCCGCAGCAATCTGGGCGTTGGGCATCTGCTCGACGATCTCGAGACGGATAGCCTCATCAACCTCGGTGAGTGCCGTCAGGTCGAAATCGGCACCCAGGAGCCGAACAAGGGCGATACGCTGATCCTGCTGGATCGCCTCCAGAAGGTCACCAAGCTCTGATTCGTGCAGCCGAGCGACGTGCTGGCGCAAGAAAAGCACGTCGCGGTCGGCGATAGCGGCGCCAACCAAGGTGAGGAAGTCAGCGCGCACTGAGCCGTCTTCGGAGTAGATGTCGTGGATCGCCTCCTCGGTCCGGCTCCGGGCGAGGTCCTGTTCGCTGATGTCGTTCATCTCTCGCCCCGCTGGCCCGGTTCGTCATGGAGAATGGCGAGCAGAACCGTAATGTCAACAACCGGATAGAGGTGCGGCGCTGCCGCACAGGGAGGAGCTAAAGCAATTCGCCCGGCCGGTCCAGCGCCTCGCTTGCAGGCAATTGAGAGGAGTGGCGCGACAGGCTACTTCAATGATAGCGACTGTAGAGGATTTCGATGACGCCCCTTTCCATCCTGCCCTATCCCGACCCGCACCTTTCGATGGTCTGTCAGCCGGTGCAACAGTTTGACGCCTCGCTTCGCCAGTTCGCTGACGACCTGCTGGAGACGATGAGGATGGCACCTGGCGTCGGCATAACCGCTGCGCATGTGGGCGTATTGCAACGGCTGTTCGTGCTGGAGCTCACGCCTGGCTTTCCTCTTGTCTACGTCAACCCGGAGATCCTGTCCTTCGCTGCGGAAACAACGAAGCACGTCGAAGGCAGCGTCTCGATGCCGGGCTTCACGGAGGAGGTGGAACGGCCATCCGCCGTTCGCCTTCGGTATCAGGATCTGGACGGCGGATCGCACGAGGATACCGTCGAAGGCTTCCACGCAGTCTGCATCCAGCACGAGATCGACCAACTGGACGGCATCTTCTGGCTGAAGCGGCTATCAAGGCTGAAGCGCGAGCGGCTCCTGCGAAAATGGCAGAAGCAGAGCGACGGTTGATCCTCTCGAACCAAACTCTCTCCCGCACGTTAGGTGACCGACAAGTCCGAGAGGAGATCCAGATGGCGATCAAGCGCAATCCTGACAACACGACCCGCGAAGAAGACTATCGCGACTACGATACCCGCAATATTGACGAGGGTTGGCCCTACGCCGACCCTGCAGGAGCGGCAACCAGGCCCGTCGGCAATGCCGCTTATGGCGATCCAAATGCGAACTTCGACCGCGAAAGGAATCGCGGATACCATGTGGACGGCGTCGATGAAGAAGGTTTCGAGGAAAAGGGCCCTGACAGCGTTCTACCGGCCACTGACAGCTTCCTTGAGTCCGACGACGTGGAGGAACGGGTAACGGAAGCACTTGAAAATCTAGATGATGTTTCGATGGAGAGCATCGATTTGCACGTTGAGGGCGGGACAGTCACGCTAGAAGGAGTCGTCGACGACAACGCTACGTCCTCACGGATCGCGCGGACCGCCGAACGGATCAAAGGTGTGCAGCTTGTGGTCAATAACCTCCGAGTTGCCGGAGTCGACATGCATATTCCGCAGGACGACTGACTGCGGCCATTGCGAATGCTCGTCCCTGGGATTTTTGAGGATGAGCAACCGTCACCGTTTGAGAATGCCGCCGGCAGCGGTGACGGCGCCCGGTGTGTCCACATCGAGATGTGCCGCTGCGCCGATGTCGATGTCGATGATCGGCAAGCCGGAGTTCTCTATGATGGCTCGAGCGCCTATGTCTCCTTGAATACGACGCACGTCTTCGAAGGTCACGCGAGGCAGAATGATCGGATTCCCGCGTTTTCCGCGGTGCGATGCGCGAACAATGACATTGCCGCCCGCCTCCTGAAATGCGGAAATCAGTTCATCGACGTGTTCACTCGTTACTCCCGGCATGTCAGCAAGCATGACAAGCAATCCGTCGCAGCGTGAAATTGCTGGCAAGGATAAGGAGGTCGCCAGTGAAGTTCCCAGACCGTCAGCATAGTCCGCATTGAACACCGTCGTCAGATCAAGCCCTCGCAGCGTCTGATCGATCTCTTCTCTTCGATGGCCGGTCACGACGACTGTAGGATTTGCCTTCGAAGCAAGCAGGACTTGCGCACTTCGCCGCACCAGCGGCACGCCACCGAATTCCGCCAGAAGCTTGTGCGGGCCTCCCTCTCCCATCCGCCGAGCCTGACCTGCGGCCAGGAGCACCGCGCCCACCTGCACGGGCAGATCTGGGCGAGACGCGACCTCCCGCGGCTGCGGCCGGCTTGCAATCTCCATCAGCAGACCTCCAACACCCATCCCGGTGATGTCCTCTGCCGTTGGTCGCTCGCCCGCAAGTATCCGGTTCAACACCCAGTCGAATCCGTTCTCTTTAGGCGATCGGGCACAGCCTGGGGCGCCTACGACCGGAACATTTCCAATCCATCCCAGTACCAGAAGGTTACCTGGATCAACGGGCATTCCGACCTGTTCAATCTTTCCCCCAGCCGCCCGGATTGCGTGGGGAATGACATCTTGCGGATCGGCGACGGCGGAGGCACCGAATATGATCACGAGGTCCGGCTTCTCGGAAACCGTCAGCCCTTGCCGCAGCGCCTTGGCCAGTCTTTCGGCTTCATGGGGAATGCGCACTTCTGTGACGGTCTTGCTCCCCGACAGATCGAGCCTGCGCTGCAGGAGTTGGGCCGTGCGGTCCATTACCGAGGTCTTGAGCGACGGTAGCTCCGTCGCGATCAACAGCACACGGTGAGAGCGAAATGGCTTGAGCGCAAAAGGCGCCTTTGGCCTCATAACATCCACTGCCTTCTCTACCGCGCTTCGAGGCACCGCGAGCGGGATGATCTTCACCGTTGCCACCATGTCTCCCGCCTCCACCGCCACATGATCGGCGAGCGTTGCGACCGTGATGGCGGGATCAATGCGGTTTAGTTGATTGATGAGCTCCCGCTCGGCGACGAACAGACCATTGGCGGTTGCATGAAAATTTACCCTTCCGGTGGCCGCATCCGTGCGGCGGATATTCGCCCCTGCCACGACAGCTGCGATCGCAGCCGCTGCGTCGTCTTCAAGCATGTCGCCTTCGTCTGGACGCAGCGCGGTAACCCGCTCCAGCCCGTTGACCCGCATTGCCTCCACGTTGGCTGCGGTCAGGACCGTGCCCTTCGCCAGACGGCCGTTTGGCAGGCGAAGGCTGTGAACCAGGACGCATCCCACGGCATCATCCAGTTCCACCGTCACGAAGCGCATCAATGCTCCAGCGGCACAAGTTCGCGCAGGCGGTATGCCTGCACGATCTGGGCGAGTATCGCCACGGCAATTTCCTGCGGCGTCGCGGCACCGATATTGAGACCGATTGGCGCCGCTATCCGACCAAGAGCGCTGTCACTCACACCCTCTCCGGACAATCGTGCGAGACGTTTGGCATGCGTCTTCCGGCTGCCGAGTGCCCCAACATAGAAACAGCCCTTTCGTAGCGCCTCGACCAGCGGAAAGTCATCGAGTTTCGGATCATGGGTGACGGCGACAAGGGCCGTGTAGGGATCGAGTGGACGCGTGAGGAGCACATCCTCCGGCCAGTCAGCAACGAGTTCGACCCCTGCAAACCGTTCAGGCGTCGCGAAGGCTGTGCGAGGATCGATGATTGTGAGGTCGTAGCCCGCCACGGGTGCCAAGCGTGCAAGCACTTGGCTGATATGAACCGCGCCGATAACCACGATCCGCGGAGGCGGAAGATAAACGTTGAGAAACAGATTGCGTCCTGCGACATCCACCGCACCAGCTTTGCCTGTACGGAAAGCCGCTCCCACTCTATCGCCGAGACTGCCGGCGACCGCGTCCCCTTCCAGGATGACGCGGTTGCCGCCGGTATCCATATCGGTGACAAGCACCGCAGCTTTGCGACGTCGGCGGGCAACGTTCAACGCGTGTAGCGATGAAACTTCCATCAGCCGAGCCTTTCCACGTAAACGCGGATCGTCCCGCCACAGGAAAGGCCGACGCGCCACGCCGTTTCATCCGCTACCCCGAATTCCAGCATCTTGGGTTCGCCAGTCGCGATGACGTCGCGTGCCTCGGCGATCACCGCCCCCTCCACGCAGCCGCCAGAGACCGAACCCTCGAAGTTGCCTTCGCCGTCGATGACGAGGTGGCTACCAGCCGCGCGCGGTGCTGACCCCCATGTATCGACAACCGTTGCAACCGCCACCGAACGGCCCGCAGAGCACCATTCTTCCGCGATCAGCAGAGGGTCAAGCGGATCAAGTTCGTTCATGCAGCAGAGTCCTGTAAGAGAATGCGGCGTAGATCGCCCTTGGAAGAGATATGACCTGAGAGGGCCATAGCAAGATCTGCGACCGACTGTAGGTTATGAACGGCTCGCAGTTCATCGACGTGGGGGAGCATCGTGCGGACGCCGCGCGCGCGCGGCTGGAAGCCTTCGAATCGCAGCAGTGGATTGAGCCACACCAGGCGCCGACAAGATCGGTGCAGACGGTCCATTTCACGTTCAAGCTCCCCGACGTCCTGCCGCTCCAGCCCGTCGGTAATCAGGAGAACGATCGCACCCTGCCCCAGAACCCTTCGACCCCAGAGGCGGTTGAAATCGGCCAACGCTGAGCCGATTCGCGTTCCACCAGACCAGTCAGCCACGGTATCGGAACAGGCCGCAATTGCTTCATCGGGATCGCGCCTGCGCATCTGCCGGGAGACGTTGCTGAGTCGCGTTCCGAAGAGGAAGGTGTGAACACGCGTTCGCTTCTCCGTCAGCGCATGCACGAAATGCAAGAAAAGCCGGCTGTACTGGCTCATCGACCCTGAGATGTCTGCCAGCACCACGAGTGGTGGCGGCACCCTACGTCGCTGACGAAAACGCGGGAGCATCAAGTCCCCGCCGCTGCGCATGGCAAAGCGCATGGTCGCGCGCGGGTCGATCCGGCCAGGCTTTGCTGCAGGGCGCCACCTGCGCGTGATCGTATCGTCCAGCGGCATGACCAGACGCGCGATTTCGCGTCGTGCCAGCGCGAGCTCCGCCGCGCTCATCTGTGCGAAGTCCAGCCGCTTGAACATCTCTCGCTCAGACACGGTGAGCTTTGCATCCACTTCGATCGTCGGCGCCTCGGCCGCTTCCGACGGTCCGCCATCCGCCACCAATGCTTCGGCCACTCGATTATGACCAGGCTTTGGCTTTTCAGGCTCCCGCCGGTCCGGCGCCTTTGGCGACATAAGGGCGATCATCTTGCCGACCAGGTCGCGGGAGCGCCAGAACAACTCGAAGGCCTCGTCGAACACGGGCTGATCCTCGTGCCGCTTCAGGAAAACCGCCGACAGCGCGGCGTGAAATTCTTCGCGCGATCCGATCCCGATCGCTTCAACGGCAGCGATGGCATCCAAGTTTGAGCCGGGGCCGGTGTTGATGCCTGCACGCCGAAGCACGCGCGAAAAGTGCACCAGGTTCTCCGCAAGCCGCCCGTCGGATCTTGTGGAAAGCACAGCCAGCTCGTGATCGCCTCCACCACCCATGGATCTTAGCCCGCTGCCACGAATTCGGCTTTCACTTCGGAGAGCAGCCGCTGCCCCTCGCCTCCCTGCACCCGCGCAATGTCATCCTGGTATTTGAGGAGAGTTCCCAGCGTGTCAGCAATCGTCTCCGGGTCGAGGGCTATACGATCAAGCTCGGTCAACGCGGTTGCCCAGTCGATTGTTTCTGCCACACCCGGGTTCTTGAAGAGGTCAAGCGTACGAAGCTTCTGTACATAGGCCACCACCTGCGCAGCCAATCGCTCGTCGCATCGAGGCACTTTGCGGCGGATAATCTCAAGCTCCTGATCCGTGTCTGGATAATCAACCCAGTGATAGAGACAGCGACGCTTCAGGGCATCGTGGATTTCCCGTGTCCGGTTCGTGGTGATGATGACAATCGGAGGCTCCACAGCCTTGATTGTCCCGAGCTCCGGAATTGTCACCTGGAAGTCGGAAAGCACCTCCAGCAGAAAGGCTTCGAAAGCTTCGTCTGTCCGGTCGAGTTCATCGATAAGAAAGACTGGCGTCGCCATGCCCGCTTGCCCCAATGCCTGAAGGACCGGGCGGCGGATGAGATGGCGCTCCGCAAAGATGTCCGTCTCCAGACGATCGCGATCTCGCACCCCGCTTGCTTCGAGGAGGCGTATCTCCAGCATCTGCGCCGGGTAATTCCACTCATAGACGGCAGAGGAAACGTCGAGACCTTCATAACACTGCAATCGAATCAGCGGCCGGCCAAGTGCCTTGGCAAGGGTCTTGGCAATTTCGGTCTTGCCGACGCCGGCTTCTCCTTCGAGAAACAATGGCCGCTTCATGCGCAGTGCCAGAAATACCACCGTCGCCAGACGTCGGTCGGCCAGATAGTCGTGATGCTCCAGAAGCTCGACCGTCTCGTCAATCGAGCTGGGTACCGCTGTTGCACGCTCTTCTGCCATGGAGCCTCCTTGCACCAGTCTAGAGCGTGCGGAACTCGCGGTCCAGATAAACGAGCGCCGGCCGTTGCGGACCAAAATGGAGGCCGACGACCTCGCCAAATAGGACGAAGTGGCTCGAAACCGGCTTCACATCGGTGACGCGACAGTCAAAGGAAACAAGCGCATCCGACAAAATGGGCGCACCCGTGCTGAGGGTTTGCCAGATGCCGCCCGCAAAGCGATCGGCACCAGGGGTGAGACCGAGCCCGGCAAAGTCAGCAGCCAGCGTCTCATGGTCTTCCATGAGGGTATTCAAGGCAAAGATGCCGCTTTTCAAGAAGATGTCGTTATTGGGATTGCTGCGGTTCAGGCACACGAGCAAGCTGGGTGGATCGTCGGACACCGAACAGGCAGCGGTCACAGTGACCCCTCGCCTCACGCCCTCATGTTGCGTCGTCACCACCTGTACGTGACCGGCGTACCGCGCCATCCCGTTGCGATAAGCCACGGGGTCAACCTGCTGCTCTTGCGCCAAATCCATCTCCGTAGGGCCCCGGTCCCCTGCATGGTTGAAGGATATGGAGAGGCCGGCACGGCTTGTCTACGGCTGATCGACATCTGCGGATCGTTGAGCCAAGGCCGATTCCCTTTGACGGCTGCGATAGGCAGGCTAAATGTGAGGCAACGAAGAAAGACCGGAATATGAAGCGTGTTTGGCTGATAGCGACCACCGTCGCACTCCTTGGTATGGGACCAGGCGCTGTGGATGCGGCGGTGATCGGCGTGGTTGCGCCGACGTCCGGATCCTTCGCGCTACTGGGCGCGCAAGTGCTGGCCGGCGCGCGCGCTGCTGCCGAGATAACCGGCGACACGCTGATTGAGATCAACGAAGACTGCGACGCTGAAGACGCTTCGGATGTCGCCAATCAGTTGCTGGCAGCAAAGGCGGTTGCTTCGTTTGGCTTCCTTTGTAGTGAAACCTTGACCACAGCTCTGCCGCAGTTGAAGGCCGCCGGCATCCCCGCCATCACGCTCTCTGTCCGTTCTGCCATTCTGATGGAGGACGCCCTTCGCGACGACCTGCCGTTTTTCCGACTGGGCCCGGCCGAAGGTGATGAAGCGGAACGGATCAGCGAGGTGATCCTGGATCGGTGGAAGGCGGAGCCGATCGCGCTTATCGACGACGGCACGATCTACGGGCGAGAGCTGGTCAGCGCTGTCAGAGGGACGATCGAGGGAGCGGGATTGGCGCCTGTTTTCGTTGACACGTTTCGCCCGGGGCAGGAACAGCAAGTGGCGCTCATCCGTCGCCTCAAGAAGGCTGGCGCGACCCATGTCCTCATCGGCGGCGATCGGACCGATGTTTCTATCATAGCGCGGGACGCTGCAGCCGAGAACCTTTCCCTGAAGATCATGGGTGGAGACACGATGCGGGCGACAGACCGGCCGGTGCCCCTGCGAGAAGGCGTCATGGCCGTTGCGTTGCCGAATTACTTAGCCTTGCCGGAAGCTTCAGAAACGGTGGAGACACTGCGCAGCAGGCTTATCGAACCCGAAGGCTACGTCCTGCCATCATATGCCGCTGTCCAATTAATAAGCGAAGCCTCTCGTGCTGCCCCTCCCTTAGGGCATGCGCTGCAGTCGCTGCGCTTCCAGACCGTGATCGGCCCGCTCTCGTTTGGGGAGGATCACGAGCTCTCGGAAAATCCGCTGCGGCTGCAGGAGTGGCGAAACGGCGCGTTCCTGCCCGCCGTAGTTCCCACGGAGTGATTGTCGCTGGCGGATCGGGGTGGTACAGGCCATCCACAACGCCGGAGAAGACCATCATGACCTTGCCCATCCGTATTGCCCCCTCCATTCTTGCCGCTGATTTCTCCAGGCTCGGTCAGGAAGTCAGGGACGTGACGCAGGCCGGCGCAGACTGGATCCATCTTGACGTCATGGACGGTCACTTCGTGCCAAACATCTCCTATGGTCCGGACGTCATAAAGGCGCTGCGCCCCCACACGGACGCCTTCTTCGACTGTCACCTGATGATTGCGCCGGCGGACCCTTATCTCGAAGCTTTCGCCAAGGCGGGTTGCGACGGCATCACGGTACACGCGGAAGCCGGTCCGCATCTGCACCGGTCTCTGCAAACCATCCGAAGCCTTGGCAAGAAGGTGGGGGTCACACTGAACCCGGCAACTCCGCTCTCGGTGATCGAGAACGTGCTGGACGACGTGGACCTGATCCTGATCATGAGTGTCAATCCGGGTTTCGGCGGCCAGAAGTTCATCCCGGCAATGACCGATAAGATCCGCGCTGCCAAGGCGATGATCGGCGCTCGCCCGATCGAGCTTGAGGTGGATGGAGGCATCACGACCGATACGATCGGCGCAGCCACGACGGCAGGCGCCAATGTCTTCGTTGCGGGCTCGGCGGTCTTCCAGGGCAACGGCGTCGAAAGCTATCGCCAGCGCATCGACATGCTCCGCTCCGCGGCCGCCAAGGCTCAGGCCGCCTGACGTTGAGGTTTCCCGCGCTTCTTGCTAAGGCGGCATCAACTCCCCGTATCTATGGAAGGCTTCGCCCATGATCCCTCGTTACTCGCGGCCTGAAATGGTCTCGATCTGGTCGCCTGAAACCAAGTTCCGCATCTGGTTTGAGATCGAGGCCCATGCCTGCGACGCCCTTGCCGCCATCGGCGTTATTCCGAAGTCCGCCGCAGAAACGATCTGGGAAAAAGGCGGTTCGGCTACCTTCGACGTCAATCGGATCGATGAAATTGAAGCCGTCACCAAGCATGACGTGATCGCCTTCCTTACACACCTTGCGGAGTTTGTCGGTCCTGACAGCCGCTTCATTCACCAGGGTATGACCTCGTCGGACGTCCTGGATACCTGCTTCAACGTTCAACTCGTCCGGGCAACAGACCTTCTGCTGGCCGACATGGACAAGCTGCTTGAAGCGCTCAAGCGTCGCGCGCTGGAGCACAAGCATACCGTCACCATCGGCCGCAGCCACGGCATCCATGCTGAACCCACCACGTTCGGGGTGAAGCTCGCGCAGGCTTATGCGGAGTTTGATCGCAACAAGACCCGCCTCATGGCAGCGCGCGAGGAAATCGCAACTTGCGCCATCTCCGGCGCGGTCGGTACCTTCGCGAACATCGATCCGCGGGTCGAGGAGCATGTTGCTGCGTCGATGGGGCTCAAGGCGGAACCAGTCTCGACGCAAGTTATCCCGCGTGACCGGCATGCCATGTACTTCTCCACGCTTGCCGTCATCGCCTCTTCCATCGAGCGTCTCTCGGTCGAGATCCGCCATCTGCAACGCACGGAGGTTCTGGAAGCGGAGGAATACTTCTCGCCGGGGCAGAAGGGCTCTTCAGCGATGCCGCACAAGCGCAATCCGGTACTGACAGAAAACCTGACGGGGCTTGCCCGGATGGTACGTTCCTACGCCTTGCCGGCGATGGAAAACGTCGCGCTCTGGCACGAGCGGGACATCTCGCACTCGTCGGTCGAGCGAATGATCGGGCCGGATGCCACCGTTACGCTTGACTTTGCATTGGTCCGTCTCACCAACGTGATCGACAAACTTCTGGTCTACCCAGAGAACATGATGAACAATATGAACAAGTTCCGGGGACTTGTTCATTCACAACGTGTACTCTTGGCGCTGACACAAGCCGGCGTTTCGCGCGAAGACGCATACCGTCTGGTACAGCGCAACGCGATGAAGGTTTGGGAGCAAGGCAAGGATTTTCTCGAAGAACTCCTTGCGGACGAAGACGTACGCGCAGCGCTTTCGGAGGAAGACCTCCGGGAGAAATTCGACCTCGCCTATCATACCAAACACGTCGACACGATCTTCAACCGGGTCTTCGGCTGACCGAGATTTATCTGTAGCAAAGCGGCGCCCCCCGGCCGGGGGG
>JAEWOP010000168.1 GCA_023399635.1 Pseudomonadota bacterium | reverse complement strand
CCTTCGCCTTCGGCGTCGGCATGATCTGGTACGGCTGGCAACTCATCCTGCTGACCTGGAACACGATATTGCCTTCGCTCGGCATTTCAGGCGCCTGGGATTACGTGCCCCTGGTCGGCGGCGGCGTGCTGATCGTGCTGTTCACCATGGAGCGGATCGTGCTGAGGCTCGCCGGGGCTCCGATCGACGATATTCTGGATGAGACGCCGCCTGCGGAAGTTGCGGCCGAACTCGACACCGCAAACGTGAAGGTCTGATGCTCATGGAATACTGGATCCTCTTTGGCGTCTTCACGCTTTTGATGCTGATCGGCACTCCGATCGCTTTCTGCCTTGGCGTCGCCAGCTTTGCTACGGTTGCCTATATCGGCCTTCCCCCGCTCGTCGTTTTCCAACGGCTGAATTCCGGCATGAGCGTCTTCTCGATGCTCGCCATCCCCTTCTTCATCTATGCTGGCGACCTAATGGTTCGAGGCGGCATCGCACAGAAGATCGTGGCGTTCGCGGCATCACTCGTAGGTCACATTCGAGGTGGGCTGGGCCAGGTCAACATCGTCACTGCCACCCTTTTTGGGGGCATTTCCGGCTCTGCAGTTGCCGAGGCCGCAGCCGTTGGCGGATTGATGATCCCGCAAATGAAGGAACGTGGTTACGGCGCAGACTATGCAGTGAACGTCACCTCGATGGCTGCGTTGATCGCCTTGCTTCTGCCGCCCTCGCACAACATGATCATCTACTCCATCGCGGCGGGCGGGAAGATTTCCATCGCTGATCTTTTCACCGCAGGCGTCCTCCCGGGTCTCCTCTTCGCGCTCGCACTGATGACCACTGCCTATTTTGTGGCGCGCCGACGTGGATATCCGGTGGAATCCTTCCCCGGTTTCCAGATCGCACTTCAGTTGGGAGCAGTAGCCATCCCAGGTCTGCTTCTGATCGCCATCATCTTCGGCGGTGTCCGCTCTGGTATCTTCACGGCAACCGAAAGCTCGTGCATTGCCGTTCTATACGCCCTGCTCATCACGGTCTTCGTCTACCGACAGATGACCTGGGAAGGCTTCGTTCATGCAACGATGGGCGCTGTGCGTACTACCGCAATGGTCCTGCTGATCATCGGCATGGCTGCAGCCTTCTCCTGGCTGATGGCCTTCCTCCGGGTACCGGCCGCCCTGATCGCGTGGATGAACACCATCTCCGACAATCCGCTGATTATTCTGTTGCTTCTCAACATCCTGATGCTCTTTCTGGGCACGTTCATGGACATGGGACCGACGATCATCATCGCAACGCCCATCTTCCTGCCGGTCGCGCAAGCCTATGGCGTCGATCCGGTCCATTTCGGCGTGATCATGATCCTGAACTTCGGGATCGGCCTGAACACCCCGCCCGTGGGCGCGGTGCAGTTCGTCGCCTGTGCGGTTGGTAAGATCAGTGTCTGGCAGGCGATGCGCTCGATCTGGCCCTTCTATCTCGCAGGCATCGGCGTGCTCGGTCTGGTCACCTACGTTCCCGCAATTTCGCTGTGGTTGCCGAGCGTGTTCAAGTAGGAAGAGATATGCCCGCAGATTTGACAGTCGCCAGCAAGGTGGAGCGCCGGCCGAAACTCTCTGAGCATGTGGCTGCATCTGTGCGGGCGCAGTTAGTGTCCGGTGAGATCCGAGCCGGTGAGAAGCTACCGACCGAGAGCCAGTTGTCTGAAGCCTTTGGCGTCAGCCGCACGGTGATCAGGGAGGCCGTCGCAAGTCTTGCAGCCGACGGGTTGGTCGAATCTCGACAAGGCGCGGGCATCTTCGTCTGCGAACGACCGACAATGGCTTTTGCATCACTGACACAGGACATCGGGATGAAGATCTCCCATGCCCTGAACGTGATCGAAGTTCGCATGGGCCTCGAGATTGAGAGCGCTGGTCTCGCTGCCTCCCGTCGCAATGCCGCTCAGGAAGCCGCTATCCAGGAAGCATTCTTCGAATTCGACCGGCTGCTGTCCATCGGACAAGCAACCGGGCGCAGCGACTTCATGTTCCACCGCGCCATTGCGGCTGCCACCAACAATCCATTCTACGTGGAGGTTTTGGACGCACTCGGCGTGCGCGCCATCCCCTGCGACGTCACCTCCCCCTGGGGCACCGACAGCCTGCTCACACGCGAATACCAGTTGATGCTCCAGCGAGAACATCTTGCCATCTTGAAGGCCATTTCCGCAGGCGACGCCGACGCAGCGCGCGCCGCAATGCGAGCCCATCTGACCGAAAGCCAGAGGCGTTATCACGAACGCCTTACGGACCAGCAGGCGGAATACCGCTTCGGGTCCACCGGAACGCCTTGAACGGCACCAACACAAGAACAGCGAGGATACGATGACTGCAAACCACACGGATTATTCGATTCGCCAAGCCTTCGACCCGGCAAGCGGCGCGCGGATGGGAAGCAGCGAGATCCGCGAGAACTTCCACATTGGCAATCTCTTCACACCGGGCAGCATCAAGCTCACCTATACCCACTATGATCGCATGATCATCGGCGGAGCAGTCCCGACAACATCAGCGCTCGATCTGGAAACTATCAAGCCAACTGGCACTCCCGACTTCCTGGATCGACGGGAGATGATTGCAGTCAATGTGGGTGGCAAAGGATGGATCGAGGCCGACGGCGAGCGCTACAATCTCGATACCCGCGACATGCTCTATGTCGGGATGGGCAGCAAGGTCTCTTTTGGTGCGGATGATGCAGCCTCCCCGCCTAAGTTCTACCTGCTCAGTGCACCTGCTCACCAGCGCTACCCCACCAAGCTGATCCGGATCGGCGATGCCAAGCGCCTGGACCTTGGAAGTCAGGCAACCTCCAACGAACGTTCGATCTTCCAGTTCATCCACGCTGAGGGCGTCCGGACATGTCAGCTCGTCGTGGGCATGACACAGCTGGCTCCCGGGTCGGTCTGGAACACGATGCCATGCCATGTTCACGATCGCCGTATGGAAGCCTATCTCTATTTTGACCTCCCGGACACGGCACGTGTCTTTCACTTCATGGGAGAGCCTAACGAGACCCGTCACATCGTCATGGCAAATGAGGAAGCGGTCATCTCGCCGCCTTGGTCTATCCACTCGGGCTGCGGCACGTCCAACTATGCCTTCATCTGGGCGATGGCCGGCGATAACGTCGACTACACCGATGTCGACGCCGTTCCAATCGAGACGCTGCGGTGAAAGCTGGCGGAGGGAGTTTGGAAATGAGCGAACAGAAAATATTCTTTCACAACGGGCCGGACCCTTGGACTGATCTGGGCGGAGGAAACCGCCGTCGTGTTATCCTCCACACCGACGAGTTAATGGTGGTGGAATTCGCTTTTGAGAAGGGCGGAATTGGCGCTCTGCACAATCACCCACATGTGCAGGCAAGTTATGTCGCGGAGGGTCAGTTCGAGGTGACCATCGGCGACCGCACTGACATATTGACGGCAGGTGACGCCTTCATCGTACCGTCGAATATCGTGCACGGGGTGAAGGCACTTGAGGCAGGACGGCTGGTGGACAGCTTCACGCCACACCGGGCGGATTTCCTGGCTTCCACCTAACGAGAACCATCCGCGGACGTCAGCGCGTCCGCGGGTTATTCAGCTGTGTAGCGTCCATCTCGAAGTGGTCGAGAATGATCCCGAGATTGCGACGATGCGACTTGAAGTAAATGTCGAACAGATCCCCTAGAAGGGGCACACTGCCAACCGCGGCATCCAGTGCCAGGTTACCGAGCATCCTGCCGAGCTTGTGGGGAGGCACCCCAAGTCGCCGTGCCTCATAAATCACCGCGAGGCCAACGAGTGCGCCTCCAGCGTCACCGATCACCGGAACCAGCCCCATCAATGAGTCTGCACCGAAACGTATGCCGGTGCCCGGGATACGAACTGCTGTATCCATGATACGAGCCGCTCCTTGCAGCCGCCGCAATCGCCGCAGCAGTTCCGTACGTTCCAGAACCTGCTCGCCAGTTTCTGCCATACCCGCCTCTATCCTTGCCCTAACAGCGATCGGACACAATGAACCGTAACGCCTGAGGTTCCACCGGCAGCGGAACATCCCGCCAGGCATCGAGTTGATGTGGTTGTTCATCACCATGGGAGGAAATGATGGGAACCGAACAGGCACCCACCCCACAAGGAAAAGAGTCTGCCCGCGGATTACAGCAAAGCAGCACGTCGGAAGAGCAGCGCGTCGAGCAACAAAAGGGATCTGACTTGGCGAAGGGCGCCGACCGTGTCGAGGAACGCTCGCGCAGCTCTGATGGTCAGAGCCCGGGCGAAAAGCAGCATCAATAGGCTACCCGTTGACTGATGCTGCCACTTAGACGTCTGCCGTGTTCTTGAAGAGCACGTTCTGGTCGATGAGATAACGTGCGAAGATCGGAAGACTCGCGCCACCGACCGCGCGCGCCTGCGCCCCAACCTTGCCCTCGATAATATCTGGAATGATGACACCTTGAAGGTCCAGTTCCTTCACCGCCTCCTGAGTTGCCAAAACGAGCCGCTGACGCACCCAGGCGGGGAACCCGCCATCGATGATCGCCGCCCCGAAATCGATCACCGAGGCCGCAGCTACAATCGCTTGCGCCAGGGCCGCAGCACTGTTTCGGATCCACAGTTCCATCGGCGGACCGAAATCCACCCAGTCATCCGCCGAGTACCATAAAGGCTCCGGGTCTATCCCGTGATCTCGCAAGAGGTTCTCCAGCACGAAGATCGAGGCGATCTCGAGAAGCTGCCGCGTACTTCCGTCGCTGCCCTTGACTGGAAGTGGCCCGACCGCGCCGGCCGTTCCCGTACGGCCGGAAAATACTGCGGAATTGAGGACAATCCCGCCGCCAATAAAGGAACCGACGAAGAAGTAGATGAAGTCTGGGTAGGAAGGACCAGTCCCGAAAACCAGTTCGGCACCGCAAGCGCTTGTGGCATCGTTCTGCAGATACACGGGGTAAGGCACGCGGCGACTTACCTCTGTCTGCAGATCAAAATTGCGCCACACGTCCATCGCTCCCGCTGGCGCCCCTACCTCCTCTGCCCAATTCCAAAGCTCGAAGGGAGCCGCGATGCCGACTCCCTCGACCCGCTTCTTCTGCTGCGGATCCAGTTGCGCCTCCAGCCGCCCGATCCCCGAGGTGATAATTCCCATGATCTCATCCGGCTCCGGAAACGCATAAGTCTGGTGGTGCTGCAGACGAATGTTTCCGATGAAGTCCATGAGCACGACGTCCGCGCTTCGTCGTCCGATCTTGACCCCGAATGAATAGACTGCGTCCGGGTTTAGCCGCATTGGCACAGACGGCTGACCGACCTTTCCGCGAACTGGCTCCCCCCGGAGCAGCAGGCCGTCCCGTTCAAGCGAGCGCATGATCACCGACACTGTCTGAGCCGATAGGCCGCTTCGTCGTGTGATGTCGGCCTTGGACAGCGCGCCATGCAGGCGCACCAGCGAAAGCACGAGCCGCTCGTTATAAGCGCGCACACGCACCTGGTTTGCTCCGCCGGCCCACCCCGAACCTTGCGTCGACGACGCGCTTTCGATCTGAGTCTCTGACGCCGCCACCCAATACCCTCTTTTTACCGCAGCCAGAGCAAAACATGACGTCGAGAGATAAATAAATCAATCATAATTATTTATTGACAACCTGAGGCTCTTCTTCCTTAATGCCGAAGGTCGGAGGCTGCTTCTGGAGGGGCAGCCTGCTGAACCTGCGACCTGTTCGCATCATAGATATCAGGCTCTGGGAGGAGACCATGAAGACATCACTTTACGCTTCTGCATTCAGCGTCATTGCCTTAGGCATGCTGCTGGCAGCACCGACGCAAGCGCAGGACGTATCGGCTTGCCTGGTGACGAAAACGGACACCAATCCCTTCTTCGTAAAGATGAAGGAAGGCGCCACAGCAAAGGCGCAGGAACTGGGCGTCAATCTGAAGTCCTATGCCGGTAAGATTGATGGCGATAGCGAAAGTCAGGTCGCGGCAATCGAGACCTGTATTGCAGATGGTGCAAAGGGCATCTTGATCACCGCGTCTGACACCAAGGGCATCGTTCCGGCGGTTCAGAAGGCACGCGATGCCGGCATGCTTGTGATCGCACTCGACACGCCTCTGGAACCGATCGACGCCGCAGACATGACCTTCGCGACAGACAACCTTCTCGCCGGTGAATTGATCGGCAAGTGGGCGGCAGCAACCCTTGGTGACGCAGCCAAGGACGCACGCATCGGCTTCCTTAACCTGACCCCATCGCAGCCGTCGGTCGACGTGCTCCGAAACCAGGGCTTTATGAAGGGCTTCGGTATCGATGTTGCAGACATCAACCGGATCGGTGACGAAAACGATCCGCGAATTGTCGGACATGACATCACGAACGGCAACGAGGAAGGTGGCAGAAGTGCCATGGAGAACCTTCTCCAGCAGGATCCGACCATCAACGTTGTTCACACCATCAACGAACCTGCCGCAGCCGGCGCATATGAAGCATTGAGATCAGTCGGTCGGGAGAAGGATGTCCTCATCGTTTCCGTGGATGGCGGCTGCCCAGGCGTCAAGAACGTCGCTGAAGGCGTCATTGGCGCGACCTCTCAACAATATCCTCTGCTGATGGCATCGATGGGGATCGAAGCGATCAAGAAGTTTGCCGATAGTGGCGAGAAGCCGCAAGCTACCGAAGGCAAGAACTTCTTCGACACAGGAGTGGCACTGGTCACAGACAAGCCGGCCGAGGGTGTCGAGTCGATCGATACCAAGGCAGGCACGGAGAAGTGCTGGGGCTAATGCTGTCTCACGCACGGAGGGGCGCTTCCCGCCCCTCCGACCTCTCTGCGCACCACCGTGCCTTTGATCCTGCAGCTCTATGCAATCGCAGACAGACCGTCTTTCTTGGGAGTAGCTCATGAATGAGCCGGAGACTGCACCGCGCTTCAGCAGCGACTACAAAACAGTACTTACCGGCAGCACCGCGACCGTGGCCGCATTCGATACCCATGACAAGGGACCGCTTCGAAGGGTGCAGCACTATCTGCACTCCAACCCGGCGGCTGTACCTCTGATCGTGTTGGTCCTGTCGATTGTGTTGTTCGGGCTGATGCTCGGCGGAAAGTTCTTCTCCGCCTTCACGCTGACTCTCATTCTGCAGCAAGTCGCGATCGTTGGCATCGTTGGCGCAGCGCAGACTTTGGTGATCCTTACCGCCGGAATCGATCTTTCCGTTGGCGCGATCATGGTCCTCTCG
>JAEWOP010000156.1 GCA_023399635.1 Pseudomonadota bacterium | reverse complement strand
GACTTAAACTGGTCGCCGTAGCGGCGACGGGCACCGACGTCGTAGACGTCGCAGCATGCGCGCAGCGTGGAGTCATCGTCTCAAACATCCGCAACTACGCCGTCAACACCGTACCCGAGCACACTTTCGCTCTGATCCTTGCGCTTCGCCGCAGCCTGCTCGCCTATCGCAATTCGGTGCAGGCCGGACGCTGGCAGGAAGCAAACCAGTTCTGCTATTTCGACTTCCCGATTAACGATCTCGCCGGTTCGACGCTCGGCATCATCGGTGACGGTGCCCTCGGGCGCTCGGTGGCCGATCTTGGTCGTGCTTTCGGGATGAAGGTTCTTTTTTCGGACTACAAGGGCACCAGCGGAATGGGGCCGCTCTATACGCCGTTCGAGAAGGTCCTCGCGCTCAGCGACATCATCACCTTGCACTCTCCCTTGATGCCTTCGACCCGCAACATGATCTCGACCGCGGAGTTCGCACAGATGGCCAAGCGGCCCCTTTTGATCAACACCGCACGCGGCGGGCTCGTCGATGAGGCCGCGCTGGAACACGCCTTGAGAAGCGGCCAGATCAGCGGCGCCGGCTTCGACGTCGTCACCACCGAGCCGCCTGCACACGATCATCCGCTGATGCGGCTGCTCGATCTGCCGAACTTCATCCTGACGCCGCATGTGGCGTGGGCGAGCCGAGAGGCTGTGCAGTCGCTGGTCGACCAACTGATTGATAATGTCGAGGCGTTCGAGCGCGGCGCCCCCACGAACACCGTGGCCGCTTGATCATGGCGGCAGTCGCGGACAAACGCGCGCAGCCTTCGGGAATATCTCTGCCTCGATGATTTCGCGGAAGGTATCCGCCCATTTTATTGAGGCGAAGTAAACCTCTCGACAAGGGACTTTTGAACTTTAGCTGTGTCCCAGCAGTCAACCGGTTCAAATAGCTTCAAGAGTTTAAGAACGCCCAGCGTTCACTGGCATCGAACATCTGCATGCCGGTCATTCTCTTGCAAATTCGCGAGCAGCCTGAATAAATGCGGTGAACGCTGCAGGGGGGGTCTTCCTACCAGGGTAATACAACGCCAGCGGGGCCAACGAGGGCGTCCAGTCCTCAAGAACGCGCACCAGTCGCCCAGCCTCAATATCCTCTCGAACATCCGCTTCCATGAGATAACCAAGCCCAACCCCATTTTGGGCTGCTATCGTAACGAGGCTTGGCTCGTCCAGAGTGATCGCGCCTTGCACGTCGATCTGGAGTGCATTTCCGTCTTTCTCGAATTTCCACCGGAAAAGCGCATTGTTCGGAAGGCGCGCGCGAATGCAGCGAAACCTGTAGAGGTCAGTTGGTACAATTGGCTTGCCATGTCTGCGCAGGAATTCCGGTGATGCGACGACCGCATTGCTGCGCTTCAAGCCCAAAGGCACGGCGATCATGTCGGCAGGAACGAGATCGGCCGGTCTCAGACCCAGATCAAAACCCGCCGCGACAATATCGACAATCCGTCCCTCCGTGACAAAGTCGATATGCACTTGCGGATACTTCTCCAGAAATGACAGGACGAGCGGCGCCATTACTTCTCGTGCTGCCGTGGCGAAGGCGTTGATGCGCAATGTTCCGCTCGGGGTCTCCTGAAGCGACTGGGCCGCGAGCATTGCGTCGCGGATGTCGATCACCGCTGGTCCGACCCGTTCTACAAACGTCTTCCCCGCATCGGTCAGGGACACGCTTCGCGTCGTCCTGTTGAACAGCCGGATACCGAGGCGCTGCTCCAGCTTCGCGATGGAGTTGCTCAAGGCCGTTGTTGACATTCCAAGGTCGAGAGCCGCTGCGCGGAAGGTTCTAAGGCGGGCGATGCTGAGGACGGCATCAAGGTCAGCAAGGACGGAACGGGTCATTTATCCCTCTTTTCGCAATACCTCATCCTTGTTTATCCTGCTTATCCCGTCAATAAGCTTCATCTATCTTCCAGCCAGTGGATATCGCGAAGGCGGAGCCACAGCCCAAGATACCAAAACGACGGGAGATACTACGATGATCGAACTACCCAGCGCTATCGAAGCCTATTTCGAGGCCGACAGGTCAGGCTGTCCGGACGCCATCGCTGCCACCTTCACCGAAAACGGGGTCGTCAAGGACAAGGGGAAGATTCACATCGGGCAGAAGGCCATTCGGGCGTGGATGACCGATGAGGCCCAGCAGTACAGCTACACGGTCAGGCCTTTCCTGATCGCCGTCGAGAATGGAAAGACCCAGGTGATGGCCCACGCAGCCGGCACCTTCCCCGGAAGTCCGATCGACCTTCGCTTTATCTTCGTCCTTTCGGGCGACAGGATTGCTGAGCTGGAGATCACCCTGTGACGCCGTTTCTGACACTGGAGGGCCGTCGAACTCTCATCACCGGCGGGACGTCGGGCGCTGGTGCTGCGACTGTGGCTCAGTTCAAGGAGCTCGGCGCCCGCGTGCTGACAACCGCACGCAGAAAGCCGGAGGACTTTTCCGGCGCGGCCTTCGTCGAGGCCGACCTGACCACGATGGATGGCGTTCAGACAGTTGTTGACGCAGTCCACCGGGAGCTCGGCGGACTCGATATCCTCGTCAACGTGTTGGGCGGATCCTCAGCACCTTCTGGCGGCTTTGCGGCGTTGACCGAAGAGGAATGGGAAAAGGAATTTAACCTTAATTTCTTCCCTGCGGTGAGGCTGGACCGCGCCCTTATCCCCGGAATGATCGCGCAAGGAAGCGGCGTCGTCATTCACGTGACGTCGATCCAGCGCGTCCTTCCGCTGCACCAGGCGACGACCGGATACGCCTCCGCAAAGGGCGCGCTCAATACCTACAGCAAGAGCATCTCCAAGGAGGTTTCTCCCAAGGGTGTACGGGTGGTTCGTGTTTCTCCCGGCTGGATTGCAGATCCGGGCTCCAACGGTCTTGCGCTTCGTATCGCGGAGGAAGCCGGCATCAGCTACGACGAAGCTTTGCAGACGATCATGGACTCGCTCGGTGGTATACCGCTTGGCCGGCCGGCCAGGCCTGGAGAAATCGCCGACCTGATCGCGTTCCTTGCGTCGGATCGAGCGTCGTCAATCACGGGTACAGAGCATGTGATTGACGGTGGGACCGTACCGACCGCCTGAGCGTTGAGGCGATTTACCACTATCGAAGGTCAGGCGGGTGCGTCCCATCCGCCGATCTGGGAATAGATCGCGTTACGGAGATACCGGACATCGCGGTTAAGAGCAGCGAGTTCCTTTGGCGTCTGTGTAGAGGCCGCGAGCAAAGTGTCGCTGAGGCAGCCGGCCTTGTGCTGCAAGGCACGGCCGTCGTCGGTCAAGGCGATGACAACCTGCCGCTCGTTGCTAAGGTTGCGCGTCCTGCGCAGCAAGCCGGCAGTCTCGAGTCGCTTCAGCAGCGGTGTCAGCGTGCTTGATTCCAGAGCAAGGGTCTGGGCGATGGCGCCAACCGTCTGTCCGTCCTGGCTCCATAACACGTTGAGTACGAGATATTGCGGATAGGTCAGGCCCAGTTCATCGAGAAGAGGCTTGTATGCACGCTGGATCGCAATGCCGGCGGTGTAGATCGCATAGCATAGCTGGTCGTGCAGAGGCGGTGGATCGTTATGGCGTTTTGTCACTGTGAACTCCTGTTGCGTCAAATGTAACGAACGAAAGTACGAAAAACAATATCGCGATAATAATTATGTTGACGCGCAACTCCAAATCTGACAGCTTGAATATATCGCGATAAATATTATCGCGAATAGAAAGAGGAGAAAATCATGACACGCAAGACCCCGCCCACCGTCGCAGCAATTGCAGCCGCAGCCACATTAACTGCCGCATTGCCGGCAAACGCAGCCGATACCATCCCCAGGGAGCAGTCCGTCAGAAACGTTGTCCTCGTTCATGGAGCCTTCGCGGACGGCTCCGGCTGGAGAGGGGTTTACGATAATCTGACCAAGCGTGGTTACCGCGTGACCATCGTCCAGAATCCACTGACGTCTCTCGCTGATGACGTTGCCGCGACTGCCCGCGCGCTTGAGCGCCAGGATGGTCCGGTCATTCTTGTCGGACATTCCTGGGGCGGCACTGTCATCACGGAAGCCGGTATCGATCAAAAGGTTGCCGGCCTCGTCTACGTCTCCGCACTTTCTCCGGATGTCGGCGAAACGACGGCTCAGCAATACGACGGTTTTGCTCCTGCATCGGAGTTCGTCATCGAAACCACGAAGGATGGATTTGGCTATGTCAGCCCGGACAAGTTCAAGGC
>JAEWOP010000149.1 GCA_023399635.1 Pseudomonadota bacterium | reverse complement strand
GACCGGAGACGACACGGCGGAGATGGTCTGCACCCCGAAAGAGGAAGGGCAGGTCGAGGAGCTGAAGTTCCGGCACCCAGGCCGATAGGGTCGAAACGGTCGACAGGCTGGCCTGGGTGGAGCCCAGGCGGGCGCCGTCGGCCACGTCCTTCTCCCCGCCCAGCGCGCCATTGGTGACGATGCGGAAACGGAAGCGGCCGGGCAGCCGCTCCTCGAGGCGGGACTCGATCCGACGCCAGACCTTCGTCTCCGGCTTGTCTTCGCCCAGCAGGGACGCGACCGTCAACGCGGTCGTCCGGGCGCTGGCGGGGCGGAGGAAAACGGGGGCCGTGAGAGCGGGAGCAAGGGCGGCGGCCGAGACAATGGCGCGACGGGTGATGGAAACCATGGGAACCTCTCAGAGAACAAGGGCGGCAAGGCAGAGGAGAAGGAGCGCGATAAGGAGCGCGGCGAGATAGGGCGTGACCGCCCTGAAGAGCTTCGGCGCCGAAACACCGGTGAGGCCGCTCACGACGAAGACAAGGATGCCGACCGGCGGCGTCAGTCCGCCGATCATCAGGTTGACGACGAGAACGATGCCAAAGACCACAGGATCGATACCCGCGGCCACTGCAGCGGGAAGCAGGATCGGCGCGAGAAGCAGGATGGCGGCGCCGATATCAAGCACCAGGCCAGTGGCGAGCAGGACAAGGTTGCAAAGCAGCAGCACGACCAGCGCCTGTCCGCCGAGGCTGGTGACGAAGCCGGTGACTATGCCGGCCGCGTCGTCCACCGCCAGCAGGAAGGTGATGGGTGCCGCTGCGCCGATCAGCAGGCCTATGGCGGCAGCCTCGATGGCGGATTGGCGGAAGATGCTCCAGAGGCTTGTGCGTCCCGATTTGCGGGCAACGGCAAGGAGCAGCGCGTAGCCGGCTGCAAGTGCTGCGGCTTCGGTCGGTGTCACGAGGCCGATGCGGATGCCGCCTACAACCACCAAGACAAGACCCAGTGCCGGCAGCGCCGTCAGGAAGGCACGCCGACGCTCCTGCCCTGTCGCGGGGGGCATGGGATCCGTGCGGCGATGAACGAAGTGGATCGCCGCTGCAAGACAGGCGGCCATGACGAAGCCTGCATAGGCACCGCCGAGAAGGAGCGCTCCGACCGAAAGGTCGGTCGCAGCAGCAAGCAGAAGGAAAGCGATCGACGGCGGGATGACATTGTCCAGCACCGATGTCGCTGCGACCACTGCCCCTGCCTGTGGTGGCTGATAGCCATTGCGCAGGAGCTGCGGGTAGAAGGTGTTGGCGCTGAAAGCAGCATTGGCGACCGAGGAGCCGGATGCGCCGGAAAAGAGAACGCTGGTCAGAAGAGTGGTCTGGGCAAGGCCGGCGGGCCGGTGGCCGACGAGACTTGCGGCAAGGCGCACCAGGCGCTCGGCGGCACCTGAGCTGGTGAGCAATCCGCCGGCCAGCAGGAAAAACGGGATGGCAAGCAGCAGGAAACGCGACAGGCCGCTTGCTGCCGTGGAAACGAGCGCTGGCTCGGGAAGCAGGCTGCCGAAGGGAATGACGAGTGCCGCGGCAGCGATAAGGCCGTGGGCGAGAGGAGCGCCGAGCAAAAGAGCAAACCCTGCAACCAGCAGCGCAACGAGACTTGGCGGCCAATCGACAATGACTGCCACCGGCAAAACGGACACGAACGTGCCTAGCAGGCAGGAGAACATCGATGACAAGACCCTGCCTTCCGAGGCCCGGATGAGGAGGATCATCGTCAGGAGCAAAGCCCCGCCCGCAGCGAGCGCCGCTGGTCGTAGCCAGTCCGGCAGACCAAGCGCGACCGAAGTCGAGCCCATCAGCATGGCAGCCGCCATGCCTCCTTTCAACAGAACGACAGCCGCCGTGGCCGTAACGGCATCGGCCGCCATCCTCGCGACGCTGGAGAGCGGGTGCGGCAGCAATCGTGATACAAAATCGAGTCGCATCGAGAGCGGTCCCGACAGCGTCAGGGGAAGACCTAACGCCACCAACAGCAGGAAGAGCCAAAGCGATGCTTCCTCGGCGCCAACCATGCCGCTGGAAAACAGGTAGCGCAGGACAATCGAGGTCAGCACCAGTACCAGCAGGAGCGCCAGAACGGCCGCCGCCGCCACCGCAAGCAGCCTTTCGATCACCTCTGCAGCCTTCCGGCTCCTCCCCTGCCAAAGCTCGATTGGGCGCGCAATTGATACCGCCGGTTCAACTGGCCTTGCCTGTGCCGAAGGCTGGTGATCGTCCTGCGCCCACCTCACTGCAGTTCGACGGTCAGTTCTTCAACCACGGGGGCAGCCTCGATCAAGCCGTTCTCAGCCATGAATTCGCCGAAGCGTTCATAGCGTCTGCGGTCCAGAGCCGCGGGGCGCTTGGCAAAGCGCGGCACAGTATCGGTGAAAGCCTGGCGGTTCAGTTCATCATCCAGATTGGGGTAGGCCTTGATGAAGAGTTTCCAGGCTTCTTCGGGATGGTTGGTGAGGAAGATTGCAGCCTCTTCAACGGCTTTGAGAAAGCGGGGGAGCCGGTCGTCGCTGGCGAGGTCTTTGTGAGCAACGAAGATCAACTCATCATAGACAGGAACACCATGTTCTTCCGGGAAAAACGCGCGGGCATTGCCGCCTGCGAGCCGGATCTGAGTCAGTTCGAAATTGCGAAAGCCGCCGACCGTGGCATCGACCTGGCCGCCTAGCAATGAGGACGTCAGGGCAAAATTGACATTGATCAGTTCGACCTCATCTATCGAGACTCCATCAGCCTCAAGGACCCGTTTGAGCATCGCGTCTTCGAAACCGGAGACGGAATAGCCGATCTTCTTGCCCTTGAGATCTGCCAGAGTCTTGATCGGTCCGTCGGCAAGCACGGTGACCGTGTTGAGCGGCGTCTCGACCAGCGTTCCGAAGCGGACCAACGGCAGGCCTGCCGCGTGATCGAGATAAAGGTTCGGCTGATAGTGCACGCCGATATCGGCCTGCTTGGCTGCAACAAGCCGTGGCACCGCCGACGGATCAGCCGGTGGCAGGAGTTCCACGTCGAGCCCCTGTTCCTTGAACAGACCGCGCTCGCTGGCGATTACCATGGGTGCGTGATCCGGGTTCACAAACCATTCCAGCATCACCTTAAGCTTATCGGCGGCGTGGGCTGGAACCGGCGGTGCGAGCAGAACGAACGCTGCCATAAGTGGCAAGAGACGGAGCATCATGGGGAACTTCTCCAACGAGAGACAGGGGCGGAAACGGAAGCCAACTCAGGCGCCCATGGCGTCAGCCCGGCTGTGAGACGGTCGACGGCTGCGCGAAGCAGTAGAGTCATCGCGGCAAGCAGCGCCATGGCGGCGAAGACGGTATCGGTCTGCATCCGGGCATTTGACTGCACTATGACGAAACCAAGACCTGCAGAGGCGCCGACCCATTCGCCGACCACGGCCCCGATCGGCGCCAGCGGCGCGGCAACCCGCAACCCGGAAACGAGGGCTGGCAACGCCAGCGGCAGGCGAATGTGGCGCAGGGTCTGCCAGTGCGTCGCCTTGGTGAGCGCAACCGCATCAAGAATGGCAGGATCGGTTCGGCGCAACCCGTCGGCAAATGCGGAAACGACAGGAAAGAAGATGATGATGGTGGCCATGACGGCCTTGGAGGCGATCCCGAAGCCGAACCAGAGCACAAGGATCGGCGCCAAAACAAAGACCGGCAGCGCCTGCAAAATCAGCACCATGGGCCAAAGGAGCCTGCCGACCGGCGGCAGCGCCGCCATCAGGAGTGCGGCGAGGAACCCCAGAAGCCCACCGCAGAGCAGCCCGAGCAGAACCTCGACAAGCGTGACCCCTCCGTTCTGCAGCAGGAAGTCCGACTGACGGATCAGCGCGGCGGTGACCTGCCCTGGGGAGGGAAGGATATAGGGAGGCGGCGATAGCAGCCAGACGACGCCGTGCCAGAGCGCAATCAGACCGACGAGGCCGGGTGCCATATGTCTTAGAGACATGGAGCAAGCTTACCGCGTCTTGCTCTGACGCGGCCGCGACAGGATGCTGGCACTGCCTTTGTAGCTCGACTGCATGGCTGATCTCCCGACGTCACATCATGGAGATCCAGGTAAAGCGGAGAAGAGAATTGGCGCCCAATGTGCCCGTTTCCGTTCCTACGCCGGCATGACCCGGATCAGGTTCAAGGGTCCGGCTCACCGCCATCTCAGCATCGTTCGATGCCCCCCTCGGATACAGGCATGTTTGACGCACCCGGCGCGGGATGTCAACGGGCCGGGTGGCGCCCGCAAACCCGGTCTGGCGCGGGGCTCGAGTTACGGAACGGAGAATTGTTGCGCCCGGATGTAGAGAGTGCGCAGGCCGCCGATCTGGTTGGTTGCGAAAGTCTTCAGGGCACCGGCTGGCCCATCCTCCCCATAGCCTTCCATGAGACGGATCATGCTTTCCAAGGCAACCACCTGAGCAGAGAAATAGGCGTTGTCGAACTGATCCTCCTGAGCCGTCTGAAGCGCTTGCAGCTTCTCCTGATATTCCGGGGACATGTCCCGTGACGGCGTTAATCCCTCCTCCTCAACTGCCTGCACCAAGTCTGCCCCGAAGTTCTGATGCATGCTGGTGATCGTTTCGGCAAATGACGTCACGCTCTCTTCGCGCCCTCGGGATGTCGCAAGCTCTGCAGACTGCAGCAGGAAACTGCTGAGGCTCGTCATGCCATCGGCAAACATCTGCTTGTCGTTCTGTTGCGCAAAGACTTGGGAGGCCAGCGGTAGCAGCAGCGCAAGCACGAGGACGCGGTATAGCGATCTGAACATCTAGAAGCCTTTCCTAGCTCTTCACCAAAAGCGCTCCGGGTTGGCGCATCGGCATGCCAACTGTGCTGTCGCCGGTAAGTTCCGAGCAGACTGTATGCAAGGCAGTAAGGGCGCGTGCGAAGCACTCTATCGCAGCGGCATCAAGACTGGTGACGACCACCGCTGGCGTCAGACGTTGAGGGCTGCAGTTGCCGAATCGCATTTGCGGGATGTGTGGGTGCGTTGAGGACGCTCCGCATCCCATCGCAGCCCGAGGTGGTGGCAATCTTCGGAAATTGCGCTGAGTTGGCACTGATCAGCATATCATCCATCGCTGATTTACGTTTGGTTAACGATAGCTGGGGCTAATCTGGAAGGCAGGCGGGTTCGCGTATTGATTTGCCACCTCTTTTTCTAACCTTGACCAACAGGACGGTGACGTGTCGGCTGCGAGAACCTGGATGTTCAATGTCTGTGGAGGGATGGTGATTTCGGCGGCTGCCGCTGGCTGCAGCACGAACGGCACCGTTACCCGTCCCGTTGCACCGGCTTTGGTAGCCGACGAACAAGCCTTGGCGCTTCCACCTCCGGGCGGACCGGCAGTCATCGGCGTGGTTGAACGAAAGCGCGGAAACGGCATCGAGCAGACGGTCTCGCTCGCGACAACCGCACGCGTGCCGGGGCAGAATTATCTCAAGATCGAATTCTACGGCCCACAGGTATCGCGTGGTCCATCCGCGTCGTTCAAGACGGTCAATGAGCGTGAGATCCTGCGCGAAGCCGCCTTGGCCGTGCCAGGTGTTCGGCTATCGCGCCGCAGCACGTTCCTGCAGAACAGCTATGGCCCATTCGCCTTTGCCGCAGGACGGAGTTCCCTTGGTGACACCTGCATTTATGCCTGGCAGCAAATCCGCGCCGGTACGGCTGGAAGCGGGATCGGACGCAATTTCGGCATGATCCAGGTTCGGTGGAGGCTGTGTGACTCCTATGCAAGCGAGCAGCAGCTTCTGAGTGCCGTCTACGGTTACACGATCACCGGCACCTTCGACGGCAAGGCATGGAACCCCTTCGGGGAACCGGGGTCTGCCGACCCGCGTCTGGGCAAGACCGGCTTCCCCATCTATCCCACGACCGGCGCGCCGACAGGCGGGGTTTCCATGGGTTATGCCGGGGGCATCGAAGTAGCGCGCGCCGCTTCGGTGGTGCGCCGACCTGTTCCCAAGACGACCCAGAGTGCGCAGCCGGTGGCAAGGTTGGAGAACCCGGTGACAGGGCCGCGCGTCCCACGGCCTGATGGCCTGACAACAACAACACCCGCCGCGGCTTCTTCCCAGTCCGCGTCAGGTGCTCAAGCTCCCCGAGGCGCTACAGTCACGGTGCCTTCACCGGAGAATTTCTAGCGCTCAACCATGATGGTGGGCGTCAACAGCAGGCGTATTGCGGCCGTTTCCGCGGTCGAACCTTTGGCGCCGAAGGATGTCGATGCTTAAAGCCCGTAGCGTAATCTTGTGGGCGATCGTGGCGATCTTCGAGATCGTTTTGATCACGCTTCCCGTTAGCCTGCAGGCGCAGCTGATCGCCGGGATCAGCGTGGTGACGCTGATGAGCGTCATCAAGATCCTCAACGCACAAGGCACTTGGCGACTGGTATCGCTGGCACTCGGCACCGGGATTGTCCTGCGCTATGTCTATTGGCGCACCACCGAGACACTGCCGCCGATCGACCAGCTCCAGGACTTCATCCCGGGAATGCTTCTCTATCTGGCAGAGATGTACAACGTGCTGATGCTGGCGCTCAGCCTGTTCATCGTGGCCATGCCACTGCCGTCACGACCGCCGCGAAATGACGCAGCGGAGGACCTGCCAAACGTCGACGTCTTTGTCCCCACCTATAACGAAGACGCCAACCTGCTGGCCAACACGCTGGCAGCTGCGAAGGCCATGGATTATCCGGCTGACAAACTGACCGTCTGGCTTCTGGACGATGGTGGCACGGTGCAGAAACGCAGTGCGCCGGACGTCGCCTCCGCCGAGGCTGCGATGAACCGGCATCAGGAACTGTCGGAATTATGTCGGGCGCTTGGCGCGAACTATCTGACGCGCGAGCGGAACGAGCATGCCAAGGCCGGCAATCTCAACAATGGCCTTGCTCATTCGACCGGCGATCTTGTTGCCGTCTTCGATGCCGACCACGCGCCGGCTCGCGACTTTCTGCGGGAAACGGTTGGCTATTTCGGTGAAGACCCGAAGCTTTTCCTCGTGCAGACGCCGCATTTCTTTATCAATCCGGATCCGCTGGAGCGGAATCTCCAGACCTTTGAGACGATGCCAAGCGAAAACGAGATGTTCTACGGGATCATCCAGCGCGGCCTCGACAAGTGGAATGCTGCCTTCTTCTGCGGTTCCGCGGCGGTGCTGAACCGGCGCGCGCTGGAACAGACAGGCGGTTTTTCCGGGCTGAGCATCACCGAAGATTGCGAGACGGCCCTCGCGCTGCACAGTGCCGGCTGGAACAGCGTCTATGTCGACAAGCCCCTGATTGCAGGCTTGCAGCCGGCAACATTTGCCAGCTTCATCGGCCAGCGCAGCCGATGGGCGCAAGGCATGATGCAGATCCTGCGGTTCCGTTTTCCGTTGTTCAAACGTGGCCTGACGCTGCCGCAGCGGCTCTGCTACATGTCTTCGACGCTGTTCTGGCTCTTCCCCTTCACGCGCGCGACCTTCCTGTTCGCGCCGTTGTTCTACCTGCTCTTCGACCTTCAGATCTTCGTCGCCTCGGGCGGCGACTTCCTCGCCTATACGCTGTCCTACCTGATCGTAAATCTGATGATGCAGAACTACCTCTACGGGTTCTTCCGCTGGCCGTGGATTTCCGAGCTTTATGAGTATGTGCAGACCGTGCACCTGCTGCCCGCCGTGATCTCGGTCATGCTCAACCCCCGCAAACCGACGTTCAAGGTGACAGCGAAGGACGAGTCGATTGCCGTCAGTCGCCTTTCTGAAATCAGCAGGCCCTTCTTCATCATTTTCGCAGCACTGGTGATTGCAACGGGTTTCGCCGTCTACAGAATCTACACGGAGCCCTATAAGGCCGACATCACGCTGGTGGTGGCCGGCTGGAATGTCCTCAACCTCATCATGGCAGGCGCCGCACTCGGTGTGGTTGCCGAGCGTGGCGAGCGGGCAGCGTCACGACGCGTCAAACTCCAACGCAGATGTGAGATCGGGATCGACGATCATTGGTACACAGCATCGATCGAGAATGTGTCGGTCGGCGGTGCTCAGGTGCATGTCTTCTCCAAGCAGGTCCGCGGGTTGGCCAAAGGCCAGGAGGCTTTGTTGCGCTTCCAGCCGCATGGCGCTTCCGGCTTGGAGACTTTGCCGATCGTCATTCGCAGCGTGGAGCCGGGCGGCGATCTAACGGCGATCGGTTGCCAGTACCAGCCGGCCGGACCGCTGGATCATCGCTGGATCGCCGACCTGATCTTTGCCAACTCGCGCCAATGGTCGCAGTTTCAGGAGTCTCGTCGACGCAATCCGGGCATTGTCAAGGGCAGCCTGATGTTCCTCAGCATGGCGCTCTACCAGACGAGCCGCGGCCTGATTTACTTCATGCGTGGACGAGGAGCTGGCCATACCTCAAGTCAAGGAGGCGGATCGTGATGCGTCTCCCCATAGCTCTGATCTTTTTGGCTCTTCCAATCGGACAAGCGATACTCGATGTCGCTCATGCTCAGCCAGCACCGTTCGACATGTCACCGGAGAGGCCGGCAGCCCCGGCACCGGCGCCTCAGCTTCCACGGCCCAGCCGTGTCGAGCCAAGGCCTCAGGCAGCGCCCCAAGCTCCTGCGGTGACTCCGCCCGCGGACGCGGCGGCACCTGACAATCGGCCTGCACCTCCCCTTCGGCCAGAACAGGCTCAAACAACGGAGGCACCACCGGCTGCGCTGTCCCCAAGTCCTCGACGCTACATCATTCCCTCGGAAAGCGTGGCGCTGGCAGGCGAGTACAGCCGGAGTGCCTGGTCCGTCTATCTCACCGCCGAGCAGGCCGAAGCGGGTCGCTCCGTTGCACTGGCTTACCAGAACGCGATCGTGGTGGCGCCAGAAGCTTCTAGTTTCTCTCTTAGCATCAACAACAGGAAGGTCGGCGAGGAACGCATCAACGCGCCGAACGGCGCGAAATCCGTCCGCTGGGTCATACCACCGGGTCTGCTGCGGCCAGGCAAGAACGACCTGGAGCTTGTTGCCAATCAGAGACACCGCACCGACTGTGACATTCGGTCGACCTATGATCTATGGACCGAGATCGACAGCGGCGGAACGTTCATCGAGTTCGCTCCCAACCTGAGGCCGGGGAACTCGGCTGCAGAGGCCATACTTGCGCTGGGCGCGGATCCGGAAGGTCGCACGCACTTCCAGATGCTTGTGCCGTCGATCGGTCCCATGGAAGAGCTTTCCCCTCTGCTGCGGCTATCCCAGGCTCTTGCTGTAATGAGCAGCATGCCCAACCCGCAGTTTGCTTTCGAGCGACAGATGCCCCAGCGCAACGATGAGCCTGGGCGGTTGACGGTTGCAGTCGGTACGGCCGCCGAGCTCAAAGAGGTTATACCCAATCTTCCGGCTGGCGCGGAGACCGGACCGGTGAGCACTTTGATACAGACCGCCGACGGAAAGGGGCGGATCGTGGTCATCACGGGGCCCACCTGGTCTGCCATCAGCGGCGCCATCGATTCGTTCATTGCTCCGGTGCTGCGGCCTTCGGCGATCCGTCGCGAGTCCATGTCAACAGATCGGTGGACACGGCTGAATTCCCCCTTCGTGTTTGGTGGCGAGCGGCTGACCTTCGCCCAGCTCGGCATCCAGACCGTCGAGTTTTCCGGACGCCGCTTCCGTACAGGGTTCGATATTGCCGTCCCTTCGGACTTTTATGCGGGAGCCTACGGAGAGGCCGTGCTATTCCTGGATGCCGCTTATGGTGCATCTGTCGCGGGCGGCAGCCACATTGACGTCTATGTCAACGGCAGCATCGCTTCGACCGTACCGGTAACGGAAGAGGGCGGCGGCATCTTGCGGCAGGCACCGATCGCCGTGACGATGCGGCATCTGCGCCCCGGCATCAACCACGTTGAAGTGGAGGCAGTGCTGCTTTCCAGCACAGACGCCGCCTGTGTTCCCGGGAGCAATGCCTCCAACCAAGCGCGCTTTGCCCTGTTCGACAGTTCAGCCTTCTATATGCCAAGCTATGCCCGCATTGGGCAGACCCCTAACCTTGCGGCACTTTCCGGAACCGGGTCCCCTTATGCCCGGCAGCAGCAGCCGAGCGCATTCTTCATGGATCGCATCGATGCCGATATGCTTTCCGCTGCCGCCAACTTCCTTGGTAAGGCCGCGCAGGTGTCGGGAGGGCCGATCGATCTTGATCCGGTCTCCGCCGCCAATGCCATTGGAGGGCGCAATGCGATCTACATCGGGACCGCCGCCCAACTCCCTCCCAACGTATTGACGCAGCTACACCTTGCTTCCGATCTTGCAGCAGGCTGGGTTCCCTCCGACGGAGAGGAACAGGCCGCGGGTAACAATGCAGCGGCTCTCGAAGCTTGGCGCAGCCGCCTGGAGGGAGGCTTTCTGAGCCAGCAGTTGTCCCGTTTCCGGGAGTGGCTGCAGGCAAAGCTTGATCTTTCCGAGGGTGCTCTTCGCTTTCTTCCGGGCGCCGAGACCACATTCCGGCCAAGTGAAGATGATGACCTTCTTCTGGCGCAGGGGCTTGGCCCTGACGGCGAAGGGATCTGGACCGTGCTGGCCGCTCCAAACTCGCAGGAGCTCAAGCTGGCCAGCCTGGAACTGGCACGACAGTCGGTATGGCAGCAGGTCGAAGGCCGCGTCTTCAGCTATTCGCGCACTACGAACAGCGTCGCTGTCAGCGAGGCTCGCAAGCTCTCGTTCCTTGCCCCGGTCGATACGTCGCTTTGGAATTACAGGCTGATTGCAGCCAACTGGCTGTCGAGTAACCTGCTTTCCTACGCGCTTGCAATCGTGCTGGCTTCTTGCCTGCTGGGCGTGACCACAGCTACGCTGCTTCGGTGGGTGGGGAGGCGCGAATGACCACAAGTCGGCTGGTAGCCATCATGACGTTGATTGCCGCTCTTTTCTCGGCTGGGCCTGTGACGGCCCAGCAGGGCTCGCTGGAGGCACCGCTCTGGCAGGTCTACAAGGCACGCTTCCTCGACCCCACCGGCAGGATCATCGACAACGCCAATGGCGGCATCAGCCACAGTGAAGGCCAGGGCTACGGGCTTCTGCTTGCCTTCTTGGCCAACAGCCAGTCGGATTTCGAACAGATCTGGTCGTTCACGAAGACGGAACTCATGGTCCGCAATGACGGTCTGTCGGCCTGGAAGTGGGATCCGGCAGCCAAACCGCACGTCACGGACTTGAACAATGCCTCGGATGGCGACCTGCTGATCGCCTATGCCTTGGCGATGGCGGGTGCGGCATGGGACCGGCAGGATTACCTGCGTCAGGCCTCTGTTATCGCCCGAGCCCTGCTCGATCACGTCGTGGTGGAGCGTAGCGGGCGCGTGCTGCTTCTGCCTGCCGCCACAGGGTTCGATACCGGCGACCGCTCCGATGGGCCGGTCATCAACCCTTCCTACTGGATCTTCGAGACCTTCCCCATCATGGCCGTGCTTGCGCCGTCCGAACAGTGGAGCAGGCTTCAGGAGGACGGAGAAGCGCTTCTTCAGACAATGGTGTTCGGGCCACGCAAACTTCCTGCCGAATGGGTAAGTGTTGCGCGGCAGCCCAAGCCCGCCGAAGGCTTTCCCGCCGAGTTCGGCTATAACGCATTGCGTATTCCGCTCTACCTGTTGCGGGCCTCGACGGAAAATCTGGAGCTGGTGAAGCGGCTGCTGGAGGGGATGAGCCTTGATGATGGTGCGCCGGGCATCATCGACCTCTCGAGCGGCGAGCGGAAGGAACGGTTGGACGACCCTGGTTATCAGTTCGTTAACCATATTCTGGCCTGTGTTAGCGAAGGCAAGAGCGTCCCCGCTCCTGCGCGGGAACTCGTTTCGGAGCTCTATTATCCGGCGACCTTGCACCTGCTCGGCCTAACGTATCTCGTGGAGAAACATCCGTCGTGTCTTTGAAACTGCCAATGCTGATGGTCTCCGCCGCGGTGTCTGCGGGCCTGTTCATGACGCAGTCAAACGAGACCCTGCTCAGCCTTCCTTGGACGCTACGGGCTGGAGCCAAGGAAGCCCCGCCAGCGGCGGCGCCACTCCTGGCACAGAACCAATCCGACGAACGCCTTGATGGCATAGCACAAGAGATCCAGGCGCTGCGGCAACCTCAAGCAAAGACCGAACGCCTGCCATCAAACCCGCCCATCATCCCGTTCCAGCTTTCGCAGCTGGACGGCACGAGCGCTCCACCCGCGAGGAATGAACCTGCAGCACCTTCACAGGATGCCTCCGGTGAGGTCGATGAAAGTGCGCTCCGTTACTTTGCCGCGCAAGGCGATACGGCACGACTTGCAGCCGAGATCGCTCGCCTGCGGCAACTCTACCCCAACTGGACACCGCCTGCCGACCCTTTGGCAGTTCCGCAAAACGGCGACCAGCAGCTGGAGGCCATGTGGCAGCTTTACGCCGAGGGTCGTTATCCGGAAGTCAGGAAGGCGATCGTCGAACGCCGATCAAGCGATCCGGAGTGGCAACCGCCAGCAGACCTGCTCGATCGGCTGGAAATTGCCGAAGCCCGCAGCAGGCTCGTCAATGCGTCTGATCTCAAGCAGTATCAGGCAGTCATCGATATCGGCTCGTCTCACCCACCGCTCCTCAACTGCAGCGAGATGGACGTGCTATGGCGTGTCGCCGAGGCCTTCGCCGGCACCGATCGCCCCCAGCGCGCGGTTGATGCCTACAGCTACATCCTGACCAACTGTACGGATCCGGCGGAGCGGCTAGCGACGATGCAGAAAGCTGCGGCGGTGCTTCCCTATGAGCGGGTGCAGCCGCTGCTCGCGCTCGAGAAGCCGGGAGAAAGCGGCAGCCCGGAATTCGACGATATCCGCGACGACCTTGCACGCCGGTTCGTTGCGCAGGCGAATGACGATCCGGCCCTGGAAATTGCGCCGGAGTATGTGGAAAGGCTGACATCGCTGGCCGGCGGCAACAGCGCCGCGTCAGACGCACTGCTTCTCGGCTGGTATCATCTGCGGCGACAGAACGCCGACGAGGCAGGGACCTGGTTCCGGCGTGCCCGCGACCGGGAAGACAGCGCCGACGCGTCCCAAGGCCTTGCCCTGACCCTGCTTGAGCAAGGGAAGCCTGCCGAGGCGGAAGCTATTCTCTACCGCTGGCGGGACAGTTCCGAAGATGCCATGGCGACCTATCTTGCCTCTACGGCCAATCTTCTTGCGCTTGATCCCCCGCCCGTGATCGAGGAGGAGGTGCTGACACGGATGGCGACAGCAGTGATTGCCGGGCGTTATGCACCTTCAGCGCAGCAATTCGGCTGGTATGCGCGCAACTTCGAACAACCGCAGACAGCGATCCAGTGGTTCGAGACTGCTCTGCAGTGGTCTCCCAAGGACGAGCCCTCGGCCTACGGACTTGCCTTGACGCGCCAGCAGCTCAACGACCGGAACGGCTTTCTGGAGATCCAGAAGCAGTGGGCAGCAGAATCTAGCCGTATAGCAGATCTGGCCGACGCGCCGGCACAGCAAGCGGCGGAGCGACAGACCGCGGCGGCACAAGGTCCCTCAGAGCCCCGCCCAACGCGGACAGTTGCCCGCGCAGCGTCGACCCCAATTCAGTCCGCACGTCCGTCATCTGAAGCAGCGGCACCAGTCGCAGTTGCAACCGGAAGCCGGGTCGCCTGCTCAAGCCGGGCCGATGTTTCCCGTCTTTCGCCGGCTGCAGCTTTGGCACGGGGATGGTGCCTGATGGATCTGAACCGCCCGCTGGAGGCCGCCGAGAGCTTTCGCGCAGCTGGCACCAGCAACAATCGGAACATCAGTGAAGATGCCGCCTATGGACAAAGCCTCGCCTATCTCCGGTTGGGTCTCACAGACCAGGCAGCAGTGGCAGCCACAAAGGCTCCAATGAACCCGCAACGCGCTCGCGAACTGCAGGCTTCCATCCTTGCTGATCGCGCGGTCCAGGCCTTCCAATCGGACCGCTACCGGGAGACATTGCTTTATCTCGATCAAAGAACGGAGGTTCAGCAAGAACCGGTGGATCTGATGGTCCTGCGCGGCTACAGCTACATGAACCTCAACCGGCCCTATGATGCGCTACGGATTTTCGAGGCCGCAGCGACAACCGGCAATAGGGACGCCAGTCGCGGGTTGGCCGACGCCAAGACAGCAATCGGCCTGAACTGACGTCACGTCATCATAGCCCAAGCGCGGGTTGAAATCGCCCGAGGCGCCGCCG
>JAEWOP010000114.1 GCA_023399635.1 Pseudomonadota bacterium | reverse complement strand
GCAACAGCGAGATCGAGGTCATCACCGAGGATGATGGACAGAAGCCGGAACTGGCCGTCCAGATCGCCGACAAGATGATCCAGAGCGACCAGGTCGACATCCTGACCGGCATCGTCTGGTCGAACCTCTTGATGGCCGTGGCGCCGAGTGCCGTGGCACAGGGCAAGTTCTATGTTTCCACCAACGCAGCGCCGGCGGCGCTTGCGGGCGAGAACTGCAACCCGCTCTATTTCAACGCGGCCTACCAGAACGACAATCTTCATGAAGCCGTGGGCGAATACGCCAACAAGGACTACAAGAAGATGTTCATCATGGCGCCGAACTATCCGGCCGGTAAGGATTCGCTGACCGGATTCAAGCGCTTCTACAAGGGTGAAGTCGGCTCAGAGGTCTACACCCAGGTCGGCCAGACCGACTATGCGGCCGAAATCGCCCAGATCCGTGCCTCCGGTGCCGACGGCGTCTTCGCCTTCCTGCCGGGCGGCATGGGCATCGCCTTCATGAAGCAATACGCCCAGTCGGGGGTCAATATCCCGATCATGGGGCCGGGCTTCTCCTTCAGTCAGGACGTGCTGCCGGCAATCGGCGATGCCGCACTCGGCGCGAAGGCCTCTGGCCAGTGGGCGCCCGACTTCGACACCGAGGTCAGCAAGAAATTCCTCGCTGACTTCAAGGCCGAATACGGCCGCCTGCCGTCGATCTATGCGGTGCAGGCTTACGACGCTGCTCAGCTGATCCTGTCGGCTGCCGCCAAGGCCGACGTGAAGGATGCGGAAGCCTTCCGGGCAGAACTTCTGAAGGCGGACATCCAGTCGCCGCGCGGCGATTTCAAGTTCAACACCAACCAGCATCCGATCCAGGACATCTACCTGACGGAAGTGGTGAAGGGCGAGGACGGCGGGCTGACCAACAAGACGGTGGAGAAGATCTTCGACGACCACGAGGACGCCTACGCCAAAGACTGCAAGATGTAAGGTTGGCTGGTGACTCTCGCACTTGCTCTTGAGCAGTTGCTCAATGGTCTTCAGCTCGGCGTCATGTTGTTTCTCATGGCTGCCGGGCTGACGCTGATCTTCGGCGTCATGGGGCTGATCAATCTCGCGCATGGTTCTCTGTACATGGTCGGCGCGTTCGCCTGTGCGGCGGTGGCTGCGGCAACGGGCTCTTTCTGGCTCGGCCTCGTCGCCAGCCTCGCCTGCGCGGCGGCGGCCGGTGCCATCGTTGAACTGCTCGTCATCCGGCGGCTCTACGATCGCGACCATCTGGACCAGGTTCTGGCGACCTTCGCGCTGATCCTGATGTTCTCGGAAGGCACGCGCTGGCTGTTCGGCTCCTTTCCGCTCTATCTCGATATTCCGCCGCTTCTGCAGGGCGCCGTCGCCTTGCCCGGTGGTGCGCAATACCCCGTCTATCGACTGGCGATCATTGCCGCCGGCGCACTCGGGGCCTTCGGCCGCTATCTCTTTATCGGCAAGACGCGGCTCGGCATGCGGATTCGCGCCGGAGAAAGCGACCGCGAAATGATCGGCGCGCTCGGCGTCGACATCCGCACGCTCTACACGGTCGTCTTCGCCCTAGGCGCGGCGCTCGCAGGCCTTGCCGGCGCCATGGTCGGCGCACTGCAGTCCGTCCAGGTCGGCATGGGAGAGCCTGTCCTCATCCTTGCCTTCGTGGTGATCGTCATCGGCGGCATCGGCTCCATCAAGGGGGCGCTCCTTGGAGCGCTGCTGGTCGGGGTCGTCGACACCATGGGCCGGTTGCTGCTGCCACAGCTCGTCGGGATTTTCCTGCCGCCGGCGCAAGCAGGGATGATCGGCGGTGCTGCGGCATCCATGCTCATCTACGTCATGATGGCATTTATCCTGGCGATGAAGCCGCGCGGGCTCTTCCCCGCAGCCCACGCGTGAGGCCGCCATGCTGACCCGGGAAATTCTCGTCAACCTGATCCTGGCTGCGCTGCTGCTTGCGGTGCCGCTCATGGCCAATGCCTTCGGCCAACCGTTCTACGTCACGCTCGCGACCCGCGTCGCCATCCTGGCGCTGGCGGCGACCGGCCTCAACCTCGCGCTTGGCCTCGGCGGCCTGGTGTCCTTCGGCCACGCCGCCTTCTTCGGGATTGGCGGCTATGCCGCGGGCATCCTCGCGACCCATGCCTTCTCCGGCGATCCGCTCCTGCTTGGCCTGTCCGGCACCAACCAGATGCCGGTGATCTGGCTCGTGGCGGTGCTGGTGGCGGGGCTTGTGGGGCTCCTGATTGGCCTGATCAGTCTTCGGACCTCCGGCGTCTACTTCATCATGATCACGCTCGCCTTCGCGCAGATGGTCTACTATTTCGCCATCTCCTGGCCGGCCTATGGCGGCGAGGATGGCCTCTCGATCCTGGTCCGCAACCAGTTCCCGGGCGTCAACACGATGAAGCCGGTGAGCTTCTTCCTGATCTGCTATGCGGTACTGATCCTCGCCCTTGGGCTTTTCGTGCTGATCCGCGGATCCCGTTTCGGCTCGGCCTTGCAGGCAGCGCGCCAGAACGAGGTGCGCGTCGCGACCGTCGGTATTGCGCCCTATCGAATCCGCCTCACGGCTTTCGCGATCTCCGCGGCCCTGACAGGACTTGCGGGTGCCCTGTTCGCCGATCTCAACCGCTTCGTCAGCCCCTCGATGCTGTCCTGGCACATGTCCGGCGAACTCATCGTTCTGATCATCCTCGGCGGCACCGGGCGGTTGTTCGGGCCCCTCGCGGGTGCGGCTCTGTTTGTGATCTTCGAATACGTCCTCGGCGGCTTGACGGAGCGCTGGCAGTTCTTCCTCGGCCTGTTCCTGCTCGGCAGCTTGCTCTTCGCGCGCGGCGTGCTACTCGGGCTTCTGGCCGGAAAGGCGCGTCATGGCTGAACCGGTTCTT
>JAEWOP010000105.1 GCA_023399635.1 Pseudomonadota bacterium | reverse complement strand
AGCAGACCAACTACGAGATCAACAGCAAGACGGTTGCGACAACCCGCAACAGCTATCAGATTGAGAAGCTCTCCGTCGCGGTGGTAGTCAACAAGGGGCGCATTGCCCAGATGGTTGGCGAGCCGGTCGACCAGGCAAAGATCGATGCCTATCTCGCCGAGATGCAGAAGATCGTGACATCTGCAGCAGGCTTGAATCCTGAGCGCGACGTCGTCACGTTGACGGCGATGGACTTCCTCGAAGCGCAATTGCTCGAAGAGGCCGCTGCAGGTCCAGGTGTGACGGAAGTATTGAGCCGCAACATCGGCGGTATCATCAACTCCCTCGCCTTCGTGGTCGTTGCTTTCCTCGTGATCTGGCTTGGCATTCGTCCTCTCGTCCGCAGTGTCGGTGGGGCTACGGCTTCCACCGAACTAGCCACCGACAGCGCTGGCCTTGAGCTTCCTGATTTCTCGCCGGCCGTTGGTGGTGGTTCGCTGATGGAAGGCTTCGGCTCTGACTTCGGCTTTGACGCGACCGACGACATGCTTGGCATGGGAGATGATGAGGGCGGCTTCAACCGTCGGGTCAAGGAAGGTCCCGAGAAGCGTCTGGCTCGCATGGTCGAGATCAGCGAGGAACGTGCCGCCAAGATCCTGCGCAAGTGGGCCGTCGATCAGGCCGCATAAGCATTCACGTAATCGTGACGAAAAGAGGCTGGCGTCCGTGCCAGCCTCTTTTTGTTGGTGAGACGACGACTTAAGTCCCATTGCCGCCACACTTGCGGCGCGATCGAGTCCGGATCGGCGGCGGGATGGTTGTGAACCGATAGCATTTCGCTGTGCAATTTCTAGAATGCTCCTGATTCGTCGCAGCAATAGCGAGGAGAGGACCACTGCACCATCAGGGAATGAATAATCGAGCTTGGCAAAAGCTCCTGTCTCCGACGTCCTCTGGATAACCATCGATGGAATTTTCGGGGGTGGGAGCAGCAGCCGACAGAGGTTACTCCGTCACGGATGTTATTCCGTCGACTCCTTCGCGTGAGCATCTTGTTCGACGCCTGACGATGGTGGCGACCGCCAAGAACATTCCGGCGGCGTTACGGCTGCTTTCTGATTATGTGGGTGCGGCGCACTTCCTGTTTGCGCGATGTGACCTCATTCAGGAGCAGGGGCTTGATTTCATCGTATCGTCGGACTGGCCCTTCGACCTTGTCAGGCGCATCGGGGCAGAGCTTGCAAGCAACTATGCAAGATCCACCGAGATCGAGAAGTGTCTCTCGCTCCTGACGCCGACGTTTTCCCTGCTACCTGATGACGTTCTGCTCCCGGATCTGATCAGCCGACAGTATTGTTCCCTGACGGTCTGCATTGGACGGACCCGCTACACATTGCTGCTTCTGTTTGCCGAAGGGATCATCCTGTCACAGGAAAGACTGCGTGAAGTTGGTCTGCTTGCGACATATGCCGTTGGCTTCACCGAGCGTCCGGAAGGCAGGGCAGAACGTGATTTCGAGCTGACGGAACGGGAACTTGAATGCTTGTTCTGGATCGCCGAGGGCAAGACAAGCGATGAGATCGCTGTCATTCTCGGCATCTCGCGAAACACGATCAACAATTACATCACCAGCGTCATGCGCAAGACCGGGACGAAGACCCGATCGGAAGCCATCGCCTACGCTGTGCGGAACAATCTAGTTTAGGAGATATCCATCACGATGGCGTATCCGCGCAGTCAGTCCTCCGAGAGTTCGGCCGGCGCCAGCTACTTTCGCCTGCATCGGTCTGCCAGCAGGGCAGACGTCTTCCCCAAGCTCATTGCGATGCAGAAGAGCCTCCGGGCGCGGAATTTCGCCGTGTTTCGCATATCTGGCGCAGGCCTGCCTGGAAAGCGGAAGCTTATTTGCGAGATGGAGAACTGGGGAGCCGAAAGCCAAAACTATAGCAGCCTCATACTCGGCGGCTATTCGGACCTGTTGCTTGACCACATAGAAGTCTCGGCTCTTCCCGTTGCGTGGAACGGCACCGAGCAGTTGAGCTTCGTAGAAGCGTATGAGTTCACGCCTTTGATCCGGCGCCTGCCGTCGGACGTCACGCCCTTCTGTGGCCTTGGCTTCCCTGTTCGTCTGGGAGCCATGGGCAACGGCTACGTCTTGTTCACCGCCGGCTCGCTTAGCCTCTCAAGCGATCTGGTCATCGAGCATCACGTTCGCAGTTGCCAGATCATGACAGATCTTCTCGCACTCGACGAACGACGAACCGTGCCGGCAGAGACGCTGAGCGAGCGGGAGGTGGCGTGCCTTCAATTGGCGGGTGATGGGCGCATCAGCGAAGAAATTGCCGACAATCTCGGGCTGTCGGTTCATACGGTCAACGCCTATCTCGGCTCGGCCACCATGAAACTGGACGCGGTCAACCGCATCCAGGCAATCGCCAAGGCAATCCGCCTCGGCTACATTCATTGAGAGGCTGACGCTGCCTTAGCTGTCAGGCAGCGACCCTTGGCGGAGAGGTACGAACGAAACGCGCTTCCTGCAGGCTTCGCTCCAGGAATGCGGTGTTGGCTTCCGGATCGTCGCAGGGCTCTTGAAACGCGATGTGATCGATCTCAATGCCGGCCAGACGATCGGCCAAGGTGAGGCGTGCATAGACGGACACGCCGCGCGGCTTGATCTCCAGGTCAAGAACGACCTGTGGCTGACCGCTCCATTCCAGCGTGTATTCACCGCCCGCGCCAAAATTGACTGTTCCCGGATGGAAGTACAGCTCGGCAGCTGACGACACCAAATCAGAAAGGTTGCCATAGGACTCCAGGCGCACCAGCGAAATCAGGTCGCCTGCGTCCAGCAGCCTTAACTCCGTCGCCACTGGACTGATGGCTTCGGCTAGAATCTTCTCGCGTTGCGTAGAGTGGTCGCATTTTTTCATGACGCTCAGTGAGTCCGTTGCTTGGGCGACCGGGCCGCGTAGACCCGGTGCACCAATTCCGCCACTGCCTTGTAAAAGGCTGATGGGATAACGCTATCAACCGAGACTTGCGCAAACATGGAGCGAGCGAGAGGCGGATCCTCGAAAACGGGAATGTTATTGGCTTCAGCAATCTCGCGGATTCTGAGGGCAATGAGATCCTGCCCCTTGGCAACAACCACCGGTGCGTCATTCTCTTCCCGCACATAACGCAGCGCCACCGCGAAGTGAGTCGGGTTGGCGATGACGAGGGTGGCGCGAGGCACGCTGTCGATCATGCGCCGCCGCGCACGGTCGCGCGCCAAAGACCGCTGCCGTGACTTGACGAGTGGATCCCCCTGGGCCTGTTTGTACTCGTCCTTCACTTCCTGCTTGCTCATCTTCAATTGGGTGAACCAGTGGTGGCGCGTCCAGGCTAAGTCGATCGCTGCAAGCAGCGCGGTGGCAAGCAGGATGACGATGATCATCTTGCGTACAATGCCATCCAGCTTGATCAGAATGACCTGCGGGTCGGAGAACATTGCGTCGATGGCCGCATAGAATTCACTCCTCAACACAAAATACATGATCACCGAGACGATCAGGATCTTGAAGAAGGATTTGCCGAACTCGACCATGCCGGGAATGCTGTAGATGCGTGAGAAGCCTTTCATCGGCGATATACGCGACGCCTGGGGGCGAATGCGCTCCAGCACCATTGATGGCATGTTCTGCGCAAATGACGAACCGAGACCGAATACGATGAAGAGCGCCATGATCGGCGCGAGAAAAGCTGCAACTGCCCAGCCCAGGTGCACCGCAAGCGAGACCACATCGGGCGTCGTCTCCAGCCGCCACTGATCTGGCTGGGAAAAGAGATCTTTCAGCGTCTCGGCCAGATTCCCGACACCAGATGGCAGGAAAAAGACGAAAAAGACGTAGAAGGCAAGTGCGGAGGCGAAGATCGGCACCTCTCGCGACACAGGAACGTTGCCCTTAAGGGCCGCGTCACTGAGTTTTTTGGCTGTTGGGTCTTCTGTTTTACTGTCTTTATCGTCCGACAAGGCTTCATCCTCAGCGCGAATCGGCATGGCCGCAGTCGCAGGCTACAGCAGTGCCGCCTTAGGCAGGGATCGAGTCAACAAAAAGACTGTGGGTAGGTTACTGGAGGTTCGCCAAAAAAACGAAGGCGGCGCCGCAGCACCGCCTTTTCGGAAGGTCATGTCTGAAGACTAGGCGGCGGCCTGGTCTTCTTTGTCCGCTTCGGGTTCCTTCAGGAGGATCTGGCCCGATGCTGCAAGACGGATGGCTTCCTGGGCCACGGCCCGTCGTGCAATTGCGATCTCGCGCGGATTGAGCGCGGCAGTCGGAACGGAAAGATCCGACTCGATCATGCGCCGCTGGCGAGGGCTGATGGCGGAGAGTACGCCTTCCTTCATCTCTGCACTCGCGCCGCGCAGGGCCATTGTCAGAACATCGGCTGCGATGTCGTTCAGCAACAGCACGCGGCTGCGTTGCGGCATGAGCAGCAGATCTTCGAAAAGGAAGATCTTCGGGCGAACCTTGTTGACGGCTTCCTTGCTGATCGTCTCGAGCGAGGTAAGCAAGGTGTCGACCTGTGGCTTGTCCAACTCGTTCATGAGGTCCGCGACCTTTGCCGAGCCTGCCGAGTTGCGTTCTGCCTCGATGGCGTTGATCAGCTCGATCACGCGGTTTTCGATGATCTGGGCAGCCTTCGGGCTGACTTCCTTCATGTTGACCGTACGGTTCATGATGTCGGCGCGGCGGCTATCGGGAAGCTGCAGCAGTACCTTCGCCCCGAATGCCGAGGGAAGCATGGAAAGGATGTAAGCAACTGTTTGCGGGTGCTCGCGGGTGAGGAACTTGCCTACGAACGCCGGATCCGCATCCTGCAGTCGATCCCAGATGGAAGATTCGTAAGCCTGGAAGGCCGTACGACGCCCGAGAAGCCCATCAACTTCCTCTGGCGTCAGCCCTTCCTCGAGGATCGCTTCGATGGCCGCGGCATTGTCCATGAGACCTGTTCCTTCGGTGAACAGATCTTCAAATTCGTTGACGAGGATCAGCAGTTCGTCCGGAGGGATGGTCCGCAGGCGCTGCGCAGATGCAATGATCTGCTGCAGCTCGCTCTGCGTGAAATACTTGAGGAGCTTGCCGGCAACACCCTTGCCCATAGCCAACAGCACTGCGGCTGCCTTCTCGGCTTGGGACAACGGCTGTTCGGTAACGGCGCTACCGAAGTCGTCAAAGTCCATCATGGTCTTCCCTCTCTGTCCCAGACCGGGATCAGGTTCGTCTTGTGCTGAGCACTTCAGTCACTTTCACGCCGAAACGTGTATCGTCATTCTCTAGAACGGTGATCTCGCCCTTGCCGATGCGGCGGCCGTTCACCATGATTTCTACGGGTTCGCCAATCCTCTTGTCGAGAGCGATGGTTGCGCCTTCTTCGAGGTTCATAAGGCCGGAAACTTGCATGCGGCTGGAGCCCAGGACAATCTCGACATCGATCGGGATGTCCATGATCAGGTCCATGTTGGCAGTCAGCGCGCTACCTGGTTCCTGAACGGAGCTGAAGTCAGAGCCGCCCATGCCCTGGTTGGCGAAGTCGCCGCCACCAAAGTCGCCGCCCCCGAAATCGCCCCCGCCAAAATCCGAGGTGCCAAGACCACCAGTCTCTGAGCCGAAGCTATTGAGCGCAAGATCGTCAGACGCAGCGAGGCTGCTCGCGGGCATGCCGAAGTCTGCATCGAAGCCGGGCACACCGCCGTCGGCGTCTGCCTGCAGCACGCCGCGGAGATCGTCGATAGCCTGATCGAGCTCGCCGTCACCAACGGCAGGCATCAAGGCATCCTCTTCCTGTACAGGTGTCTTCTTCGTAGCCATGCGTTCATTATTCCCGTTGAAACTTGCGTCAACCTGCCTTGCAACGCGGAGCGCCGCACGCGGGTGATTTAAGATGTCTAAATCAGCTCATCAGGTGGTTGAGGATCTCGTCTTCCGTGCTGATGTTGTCTCTCACCCGAACCGTGTATCGCTCGCCTGAACGACCGAGTTCACATGCATACATGTCCTTGCCATTGGCACTTACCTGGACGCTGACATCGGTCTTGTCGTGAAAAGCGATGACATCGCCGATGGCCAGACGCGAGATGGTGCCGAGCGTCAGCGTCTGCAGCCGGACCCGGGCTTCGAGCGTGACCTGCGAGCGCCGAACCTGCTCGCTGATCCGCTCCTGCCACTCATCCTTGCTCTTGGATGCCTGCCCCTTTGACTTCGGCATAACCACCTTGGTCTTGAGGAAAGCCTTCTGCGGGAGCACCAGAGCGATCTCGGAGCTGACTTTGCCAAGTTCGATGCTCATGCGGATCGTGACGCCGAACTCCGCCACGGCAGTCTCGTCGTTCGCTGGCCGGTCCTCAGCATTGTGAGGGCGCTCAAGGAGAGCCTCATAGCCGCCGGGCGCGTTGACACCCGACTGCAGGACCACGGCCATACGGCCGAGCACCATTTGCGCCAGGTCGAGCTCGATATCGGACAGCGGGCGGTCGAAGGGCTGCTCAATGGTTTCGGGCTGTGCGCCAAGCATACGCTCCATCAATGCGATGATGAAGCTGTTGCCGCAGGCAAGCACGAAATTTGGGGACCAGTTGCGCAGCGCTCCATCAGCAAGAACAAAGCTCTCGCCGAGCTCGCTTACCAGGTCAGACATCAGTCCGGAGGTGCAACCGACATAGGTGACGTCGACCGGGATATTCGTTTCGCTTTGGAAGACGTCCGGGAGAAAATCCGAATAAAGATGCCCGAACTCGCTGCTGATCTTTTCGATCGTCTTACGATCGCCGAGCCCGCCGGTCAGCTTCGCGAGAAGCGCTCGGTCCATGGGGGCAGAGGTCGTTTGTGCCATAACTGTCGTCATCATGCCGCCTTGTTATCGCCGCCCGGGTTCATCATTTCCTGTTCGACCGCGTCGATCGATGGGCGTTCGTAGTTGGAAATCGTCTTGCGGCCGTACTCCAGCGCAACCTGCGGAACCGAGCCGTTCATGTAGGCCAGCAGTGTCTGCTTCACGATAATGAAGAGACGGTGCTGCTTGCTTCTGACGATTTTTACCTGCGCCGCGATTGGGCTGACGATCGAGTAGGAAAGAATGATCCCGAGCATTGTGCCGACCAGCGCGGCGCCGATCAGTCCACCAAGAACTTCTGGAGATTCGTTGATCTTACCCATCGCTTTGATGACGCCGAGAACAGCCGCGACAATACCGATTGCCGGGAAAGCGTCGCCCATGGTGACAAGCGAATGGTAAGGCTTCATCTTGTCATGCGCGAGAGTGTCGAGCTCTTCATCCATGAGGGCCTCGATCTCGTGGGACCGCGCGTTGCCGATGATGATGAGGCGCACATAGTCACAAATGAAGGTCGTCAGTTCTTTGTTCTTCAGAAGGTTCGGAGCAGTCTGGAAGATCGAGGATTCTTCGGGGTTATCGATATGAGCTTCGATCTCGTTTCGCGACTTGGTACGCAAATCGCGCATTAGGGCATAGAGTACGCCAAGAACGTCGAGGTAATTGCGCTCTTTGGGTACCGAGTGCTTGAATGCCTCGCCCAGTGCCTTGCCGGTGTCCTTCACAACCTTCATCGGGTTGGCCATGACGAAGGCGCCAATGCCGGCACCGCCGATGATCACCAGTTCGAATGGCTGGAAGAGAACATCAAGGTGACCGCCCATCGCCATGTAACCGCCGATGATGCAGCCGAACGTGATCACGAATCCGATAAGAATGTTCATCTTCTACCTACGCCAAGCTGATCTTTAGCTAGCGGATATAGGCCGGCTGGCTTGCGTGAGGCTGGCTGGCGCCGGTTCGGCGGCAGTGGAGCGGGAGGAAGGGGTACAGCCTCGCACAAGTCTTTGCGCCTAAGTGTCCTGTGATCGGGTGCGCCACCCGGTTCTCAAATCCATTCCGGATCGACGGGGTAATCGCGGTGATCACGACCTACACCAGCTACACGACAATCAGCAGGGATCTGCCCGGCTCACTGGCCCGTGTTGCCGAGAAGCCGGATGTTGCCCGCGAAAGCGCCTACTACCTTGAGAATATCGGGAAGATTAAGTCGGTGGACGACTTCATGGCCGATAGTCGCATCTATAGTTATGCGCTGAAGGCGCACGGGCTTGAGGACATGGAATATGCCAAGGCCTTCATCCGCAAGGTCCTGGTGGAGGGGGTCTCCAACCCCGATGCGTTTGCCCGCAAGCTGGCCGATAATCGCTATGCAGCTTTGGCTGAAACGTTCAACTTTGAAGCACACGGGGCCGCTGCCACTGCTTTCGATCAGGCGCAGAAAGGTGTCGTAGCGAAGTACCAGCGTCAGACCCTGGAGGAAGAGGCGGGAGCGGAAGATCCCGGCGTCCGCCTTGCACTCTATTTCGAGCGCATGGCGCCATCGATTAAGTCAGGCATGGAGATCCTTGCTGACGACGCACTGGCAAAGGTCGTCCGGACTGTTCTGCAGCTTCCCGATGAGATTGCGGGGCTCGATGTTGATCGGCAGGCCGCACTGTTCGAGGAAACCATCAACATCGAAGATTTCCAGGACCCTTCGAAACTGTCCAAGTTCCTGCAGCGCTTCTCGACACTATGGGAACTGGAGAACGCGCCCCGCGTGGACAATGTGACCTCGCTGTTTGCTCCCTCCACCAGCGGCATTTCGACGGATCTCCTCATCTCCATCAATGCACTGAAACTCGGAGGCAAATGATATGCAGTCCGGACTTTATGTCGGCATCTCATCGCAGATCGCACTCGAACGGCGTCTGAACACCATCGCCGACAATATGGCCAACATGAACACTGTCGGCTTTCGTGCCACAGAGGTGAAGTTCGACGAGGTGATGAGCAACACCAGGAACGAGCTGAACGCCAAGGTCGCTTTCGTGACCCAAGGCAACGACTATCTTTCGACACGCAGCGGCCAGTTGCAGAACACGGAGAGCGCCCTGGACTTTGCCATCAAAGGCGACGCCTGGTTCACGCTCGATACGCCGGCGGGGCGGGTGCTGACCCGCGACGGGCGGTTTACGCTTCTGGAAACGGGGCAGCTCGTTTCATTGAAAGGATATCCGGTGCTGGACGCCGGCGGAGCGCCGATCCAGCTGAACCGCAACGGTGGTCCGCCCACAGTCGGCGCTGATGGGCGCATTTCCCAGGACGGCCAGCCTGTTGCAACTCTGGGGCTTTTCACGGCTGACCTCAGCAAGGGCTTTCTTCGAGCAGACAACAGCGGCGTGATCCCTACGGATAATCCGCAGCCGGTCGTGGACAATTTCAACGTCGCCGTGATGCAGGGTTATGTCGAAGGCTCGAATGTCAACGGCATCGGGGAAATGACGCAACTCATCCAGGTCAATCGCGCGTTCGAGGGCATTTCGTCGCTGATGCGTGACACCGAAGCGAGCTTCGACGAGGCAATCAGGACACTCGGCAGTGGCCGGTAAGGGCTGATTTCCATGCTTGAACAAGCAGCCATTCTGCAGACAGTATCCAGCGGCAAGCTCGCACAGCTTGCCGATCTCACCGAGCGTTACGCCGATCCTGCTTACTCCGTGGCGCACGGAGGTCATGTCCGCACGATCGCGGCAGGACATTACACTGTTTCGGGGCTGTCCAAGCATGTTCGGTTGGGAGAATTCGTCGCTCACCGTAGCTCCACCGGCATTCATCTGGGGGAAGTGGTACGTGTTGAACCTGACGTCATCTATGTCTGCCCGATCGAGCCGGGAGAGCCGATTGGGATAGGCGACATTGTCATCCGCAAGGGTGCGTTCCGGGTGGCCCCTCATGACAGCTGGTGCGGACGCACCATCAACGCTCTCGGCGAACCCATCGACGGCCGCGGACCGCTCGCCACCGGACGCGTCCGGCGTTCCATTTCAAACACGGCGCCGCCATCGATGACGCGTAGCCGGGTCGATACCGGGTTCAAGACTGGAGTGCGCGCGGTCGACATCTTTTCCCCGCTCTGCCTCGGTCAGCGTCTTGGCGTGTTTGCCGGCTCCGGCGTGGGCAAGTCGACACTGCTGTCGATGCTCGCACGAGCGGATGCGTTCGACAAGGTGGTGATCGCGCTTGTCGGGGAACGTGGTCGTGAAGTCCGGGAGTTCATCGAAGACACGCTTGGCGATAACATGGCAAAGTCCATCGCCGTCGTGGCAACAAGCGACGAGAGCCCGATGCTGCGCAAGATGGCGCCGCTCGTGGCCATCACCATCGCGGAGCATTTCCGCGACCAGGGCGACAACGTTCTCTTCATCGCCGACAGCATCACCCGTTTTGCCCATGCCATTCGTGAAGTGGCCGTAGCCTCCGGTGAACCGCCGATCGCGCGTGGCTATCCGGCCTCTGTCTTCACGGAACTGCCGCGGCTTCTGGAACGGGCTGGCCCCGGTGCTGAAGGCGCCGGAACGGTGACAGCGATCATCTCGATCCTCGTCGATGGGGACAACCACAACGATCCGATCGCCGACTCGACACGCGGGATCTTGGACGGACATCTGGTGCTCGATCGCAGTCTGGCGGAGGAGGGGCGCTATCCGCCCATCAACCCGTTGGCCTCTATCTCGCGTTTGGCTCGCAAGGCATGGACACAGGACCAGGAGGTCCTCGTCTCACGCCTGAAGGCGCTGATCCATCGGTACGAAGAAACCCGCGACCTGCGGCTGATCGGCGGTTATCGAGCGGGAACAGACCCGGACCTGGATATGGCGATCAAGCAGGTTCCGCTGATCTATGAAGTCTTGAAGCAATCTCCGGCGGATCCGCCGTCTGCAGATGCGTATGGTGACCTTGCCAATACCCTTCGCAATGGAGCCAACCAGCCGCCCGCTGCCTCAATGAACAGACAAAGAGGGTGAAGATGCATCAGGCTGACGCAGCAAAGCAAAACGAACCGTCACTGCGCAAGCAAGGCGCGTCGAGGTTAGGCGACCGCATGCTTATGGGCGCGGGCATCTTGTTGGCGGCGGCCTCCGCATTCTTCCCTTGGTACGTCTTTCTCAACCAGGATCAGTTCGGCATCCGCACCAATGGCTTCGAGAACATGCGCGACCTGCCGCCCATGCCGCCCCGCAATGTGATGAGCGTCTCGCCGCTGGCGATGATCGACAGCACGGAAGACGAAAAGCTGGCCGCTCCTCCTGAACCTGCCGACAGCCTGACGACTGCAACCGTTTCCTCGTTGGGTGACACCGAGAGGGCAGGGCGCAGTCGTCTCGATCAACCCTTCCCGGGCAAGAGCGGGTTCCGTCTGCTTCACGTCGCCAATGGGCGCGCGCTGATCGAAGATGGTTCGGGCATGTACATGGTCCGGGTCGGATCAATCCTGCCCGACAACAGTAAGCTTGCAACGATCGAGCAACGCGACGGCAAGTGGGTCATCGTGACGTCGATAGGTGAAGTTTACGAAGACGGCACGGCGGCACGTCCGTAAGTCCCACGCAAGATTACCTGCATAGGCTCCAGACGAACGATGGAGAAACCTATGCAACCGATCCAACTATTCGCGCTCGCATCCCGGCAGGCTGAATGGCTTTCGGTCCGTCAGGAGGTTGTGGCTACCAACATCGCCAACGCCAACACGCCCCAATACCGGGCGCAGGATGTGACGCCCTTCAACTCTATCCTTGACGACACGCAGATGCGCCTTGCGCGGACGCACCCGGGCCATCTGGGCGAAAGCAAGTTCGCCCAGGACATTGCCGTCAAGGAAACAGAGCTTGCCGATGAGATCGGCATTCAAGAATCCGGCAATACGGTGGCACTCGCCGATGAACTGACCAAGACCGGGGAAATCAAGAAGCAGTACGAGCTCAGCACCGGCCTCGTAAAGACGTTTCATAGCATGATGCTCATGACGGTAAGAAGGTAAGCAAATGGATCCGCTTTCAGCCGCTTCCAAGATCGCAGGCTCCGGCCTTGAAGCTCAGGCGACGCGCCTGCGCATCGTATCCGAAAACATAGCGAACGCCCGATCCACCGGCGACACCGCCGGAGCCGACCCCTACCGCCGAAAGACAATCACCTTCGGCGCGGAGATGGATCGAGCGGCGGGTGTAGAGGTCGTCAAGGTACAGAAGCTCGGTACGGACGCCTCCGACTTCATCGAAGAATACGATCCCAATCATCCCGCGGCAGATGCGCGTGGCATGGTGAAGCTGCCAAACGTCAACATGCTGATCGAGATGGCGGACATGCGTGAAGCTAACCGCACCTACGACGCGAACCTGCAGACCATCAAACAGACGCGCGAACTTGTCGCTGCGACCATCGACCTTCTGAAGAGCGGACAATGATCGATAACCTTACAAAAATTAGCTCGCTGTCTTCGACACGAGGACTGGGATCGCTCGGTGAAACCGGAGCGACCGGGCTCGGCGCTGCCGTATCGGGCGAGAATGCCGGGATCAGCTTTGCCAGCGTGCTCGGCGGTGTGGCCACGGACTCGATGAACAGCCTGAAGGTGGCCGAAAGCAAGTCGTTCGAAGCTATCCAGGGCAAGGCCAGCACGCGTGAGGTGGTGGATGCAGTTCTTCAGGCGCAGCAGTCGCTTAATACCGCGATCGCGCTCCGCGACAAGATCGTGAACGCCTACCTCGAAGTTACCAAGATGTCGATCTAACGGGCTGGAGATAAGACATGAGAGCACTTTCCGTCGCAGCGACGGGCATGGATGCCCAGCAGACCAATCTTGAGGTCATCGCCAACAACATCGCCAACATTAACACCACGGGCTACAAGCGCGCCCGTGCCGAGTTTTCCGATCTGCTCTACCAGACGGAACGGGCACAGGGCGTGCCCAACCGGGCTAACCAGGCCATCGTTCCGGAAGGTGCCAATATCGGTCTTGGTGTCCAGACGGCTGCCGTGCGCAACATCCATACGCAGGGGGAGTTGACGCACACGGAAAATGGGCTCGACCTCGCTCTTATCGGCCGCGGCTGGTTTCAGATCGAAGCGCCGGACGGCACGACGATGTATACGCGCGCTGGTGCATTCAACACCAATGCCGAGGGGCAACTGGTTACGATCGACGGATACTCGGTTGTTCCGGGTATCGTCTTCCCTCCGGACGTCAGTGAGACCGTCATCAGCCGCACCGGACAGGTCAGCGTGCGCGTCGGCAATGCTCCTGAGTTCCAGGAAATCGGCCAGCTGACGATCGCCAACTTCGTCAACGAAGCCGGTTTGCAGCCGCTCGGCGACAACCTCTTTGCCCAGACGCCGGCCTCCGGCGAGCCGATCGTCGCCGTGCCGGAAGACCCGGGCTTCGGCTACATCAAGCAAGGCTATCTTGAAGCTTCCAACGTCGATGCGGTCAAGGAGATCACCAATCTCATCTCCGCGCAACGCGCCTACGAAATGAACTCCAAGGTCATCACCACCGCAGACGAGATGGCTTCCATCGTCAGTAAGAACCTGAAGTAAGAAGCAGGAGGCAGACATGATGTTTCGCCGGATCGAGAAGATGAAGAGCTTGGGGATGGTGTCCGTTACCGCGGCCCTGTTCTTTGGGCCGGCCGCATCGGCCTCAGCGGACATGGGCACGGCCGTCGTCCCCAAACAAATTATCTATCCCGGCGAAGAAATCTCAGCCGGCGTGGTCGAAGAGGTCGAGGTAACAAACCCTAAGCTCGCCGGTGAGTATGCAAGGACGGTGGGGGAAGTGACCGGCATGGTCAGCAGCCGCACCCTGCTGCCTGGACGCACTATCCTGCTTTCGGCGCTCCGCGCCCCTTACGCGGTCAAGCGCGGATCCGCGGTCAGACTTTCCTTCAGCATCGGCAGCATGAACATCTCCGCTGGTGGCACGCCCTTGCAGGATGCCTCTGTCGGCGACGTCATCCGCGTGCGCAACACCGACTCCGGCGTCATCGTCAACGGGACGGTGATGGCCGACGGCACGGTACAGGTGATGGCGCGATGAAAACCCTTCGGCTTCTCACCATCTTAGCCTTGACTGCAGCCTCTTTTGCGCTGGGCGCCATGTCCGCCAGCGCGGATACCGCGCGCATCAAGGACGTAGCCTCGCTACAAGCAGGGCGTGACAACCAGTTGATCGGCTATGGTCTGGTGGTTGGTCTTCAAGGCTCCGGCGACAGCCTGCGCAGTTCGCCGTTCACCGACCAGTCAATGCGCGCGATGCTGCAAAACCTCGGAATCTCGACGCAGGGCGGACAGTCCAATGCCAAGAACCTGGCCGCCGTCATGGTAACGGCAACTCTCCCGCCATTTGCCAGCCCCGGCAGCCGGATCGATGTCAATGTCAGCTCTCTTGGAGACGCGAGTTCGCTCAGAGGCGGCACGCTTGTCATGACCTCGCTGACGGGAGCGGACGGGCAGATCTATGCAGTCGCCCAGGGCGCTGTGATCGTGTCCGGCTTCTCAGCCCAGGGCGAGGCCGCAACGCTGACGGAAGGGGTGACCACCTCCGGCCGTGTGCCGAACGGTGCCATCATCGAACGGGAATTGCCTTCGCACTTCAAGGACGCCGTGAACCTCGTGCTGCAGCTGCGCAACCCTGACTTTTCGACAGCAGTTCGGATGGCCGATGCAGTCAATGCCTTTGCTGGCAAACGTTACGGCGGACCCATCGCAGAAGCACGCGATTCTCAGGAAGTGATCATCCAGAAGCCGAAGGTCGCCGATCTGACCAGGCTGATGGCTGAGGTAGAAAACCTCGTCGTTGAAACCGATACGCCTGCCAAGGTGGTCATCAATGAGCGCACTGGCACGATCGTCATCGGTGCGGATGTGAGGGTCTCGCGCGTCGCCGTCAGCTACGGAACGTTGACCGTCCAGGTGACGGAAACGCCCCAGGTCGTCCAGCCAGAACCCTTTTCACGCGGCGTGACTGCCGTTCAGCCGGAAACAGACATCATGGCGATGAAGGAAGGTGGCCCGGTGGCGATCCTCGACGGCCCTGATCTGCGCACGCTGGTCGCCGGCCTCAACAATATCGGCGTCAAGCCGGACGGCATCATCGCCATCCTCCAGGGCATCAAGTCGGCGGGTGCCCTGCAAGCGGAGCTCGTGCTGCAATGATCGATGCATCATCTTCATTGACAATAACGGTGCAGAAATCCTTCGTTCGTCGGGCGATTGCCTTGTGCGCGGTTGTGCTGCTGGTGCCGCAGGTCAGCGCCCAAGAGCCTGCCACTGTCTCGGCAACCTCGCCAGAAAGCGAGATCCAGCAGTTCTGCACCAACATCGCCGACGCCGCGCGTGACCAGCGCTACCTGTTGCAGAAGCAGGAGCTGGAAACGCTGCAGGCAGATGTTGATGAACGGATCGCGGTGCTCGAGAACCGCAAGGCGGAGTACCAGGACTGGCTGCAACGCCGTAACGACTTCCTGGTCCAGGCAGAGGCGGGCTTGATCGAGATCTTCAAGACGATGAAAGCAGATGCGGCAGCCCCGCAACTGGAAGAGATGAACCTGGAAATTGCAGCGGCCATCATCATGAAGCTGCCGGCACGGCAATCCGGGCTCGTGCTCAGCGAAATGGACCCCCAGAAGGCGGGAATGATCGCAACGATCATCGCCAGCGCTTCCGATCCCAATACCTCGAAAGAACCCTCATGACGAAGCGCCTCGCACCCTTAGTGGCTGCCCTCCTGCTGACGGGATGTCAGAGCCAGACGATCAGGGAAATCGGCAATGCGCCGTCCATGAGCCCGATCGGTAGCGGCCTGCAATATGCCTCGGCGCCCCAAATGGCGTCCTATCCAAAACAGCCGCGCCAGCTTTCCAACGGCTATTCTCTGTGGAGCGACTCGCAAGGCGCGCTCTTCAAGGATGCACGCGCGCTGAACGTCGGAGATATTCTGACTGTCGATATTCAGATCAACGACCGGGCGTCCTTCGACAACGAGACGGAGCGCAGTCGCACCAACGGAACCAGTTTGAAGTGGGGAGCGGAGATCTCCAACTTCCTCGGCTTCAGCACCGATACCGGAACAAGCGGCGACCTTGGCACCGACTCCAGCACGGATTCCTCGGGTAAGGGCTCAACGGAGCGTTCCGAAAAGCTGAAGCTGCTCGTGGCGGCCGTGGTGACGGGGATTCTTGAAAACGGAAACCTGCTGATCAGCGGCTCCCAGGAAGTCCGCGTCAACCACGAAATCCGGATCCTGAACGTGGCCGGTATCGTTCGGCCTCAGGATGTCGATGCCGACAACGTCATCTCCTACGAGCGGATTGCAGAAGCGCGCATCTCCTATGGCGGTCGTGGGCGCTTGACCGAGGTGCAGCAGCCGCCGGTGGGGCAGCAGGTCGTTGACCTCTTCTCGCCCTTCTGAGTCGGGTTGGCGGCAGACAGGACAAGAGCCATGGATGAAGCTCAAGGCGCCGAAGGCGGAGCAAAGAAGAAATCGCCGCTGATGTTGATTGTCGGTGTCGTCGGCCTCACGCTGATCGGCGCCGGCGGTGGCTGGTTTCTTGGCAACATGATCGCACCGGCTGCGCCGGTTGAGGATCATGCTGCTGCCGAAGCGGGCGGCGCGCACGGAGAGGGCAAGGACGAAGGCATCCCCAAGATCGCGACCGAAGCAAATGGCGTGGTTCTCCTTGACCCGATCACGACCAACCTCGCATATCCGTCTGAAAACTGGGTCCGTCTTGAAGTTGCGCTCGCCTTCAAGGGCCCGGCGGAGCTGCCGCTGGCCGAGGAAATCCATCAGGACATTCTGGCCTATATGCGCACGGTTTCCTTGCAGCAGATCGAGGGACCGCGAGGGTTCCAGTATCTGCGCGACGACATCCAGGAGCGCGTTGACCTGCGTTCGCAGGGGAAGGTGTCGAAAGTCATGTTCCGGACCATGGTGATCGAATAGCCGACACGGCTTCCCGATAACGGGGGATCGTTTTCCGGCACTGTTGACCCTTGCCTGCAAGGGTGAGATCGAAGGTTGATGTCCAGAACCTTCGTGCCCGCATGATTCGGCTGATTTTCCTCCTCGTTGCGCTGCTCGCCGCCCCCGGATTGGCTGTCGCACAGCAATCACCTGCAGATCTCCTGAACCTGCCGGTGGACGGTTCGGCTGCAGCCTGGATCATCCGCACCTTTGGCCTACTCACCATCCTGTCGGTGGCCCCCGGCATTTTGATCATGGTGACGAGCTTTCCGCGCTTCGTCATCGCGTTCTCGATCCTCAGGTCCGGCATGGGCCTCGGCACCGCGCCGTCGAACCTCGTGCTGATCTCGATGGCGCTGTTCATGACCTTTTACGTCATGGCTCCCACCTTCGATCGCGCCTGGAGCGAGGGCGTCCAGCCGATGCTCGCTAACGAGATCGATGAGGCCGAGGCGGTGCAGCGGATTGCAGAACCCTTCCGCGCCTTCATGAGTGTGAACACCCGCGACAAGGACCTGGCGCTCTTCGTCGACCTGGCGGAGGAGAGGGGACAAAGCGTTGGAACGGCCGAGGCCATCGACTACCGCGTGCTCATCCCCGCCTTCATGCTGTCGGAAATCCGCCGCGGCTTCGAGATCGGCTTTCTCATCATCCTCCCTTTCCTCGTCATCGACATGGTCGTTGCCGCCATCACCATGGCGATGGGCATGATGATGCTACCGCCGACCTCGATCTCGCTGCCCTTCAAGATCCTGTTCTTCGTGCTCATCGACGGCTGGAACCTGCTCGTCGGCAGCCTGGTGCGATCGTTCAGCTGAGCGTTAACCACGCTATTTTACCCTCCATTCACCATAGCCGGAGGGGCTTTCCAAGCTGCTCCCGATTTAAAGAACTTGGCAAGTTTTGGCTGCGACTTTCGTCCTCACACGACGGGTTTGGTAGCCAAGATGCGGCGCCGAGTGGCATGAAGCCGAGCTGTACGTGACCGGAAGGGAAACCGGCCCGGTATGTCCCCCAACCGTATTTTGTCAAAGGGACAAGCATAATATGTCGAGCATTCTGACAAACACCAACGCAATGGCTGCCCTGCAGACCCTGCGCACCATCTCTTCCGGCATGGAAGAAACCCAGAACCGGATCTCCTCGGGTCTACGCGTCGGCTCCGCCGCCGATAACGCAGCGTACTGGTCGATTGCCACTACCATGAAATCCGACAACGCTGCTCTGAGCACGGTCCAGGATGCCATGGGCCTTGGCGCCGCCAAGATCGACACTGCCTACGCCGGTATGGAATCGGCAATTGAGGTCGTCAAGGAGATCAAGAACAAGCTTGTCACGGCCCAGGAATCGTCTGCTGACAAGACGAAAATCCAGGAAGAGATTAAGCAGCTCCAGGATCAGCTGAAGAGCATCGCATCTTCCGCTTCTTTCTCTGGCGAGAACTTCCTCCAGGCAGATATCACCAACGCTGCCAACAACGAGATTGCGAAGAGCGTAGTAGGCTCCTTCGTTCGAGATGCTGGTGGAAATGTGAGGGTACAGACGGTCGGCTACCAACTGTCAGCATCGACTGTCCTTTTCGATACTGGTGCTGCAAATGGAGCTGCCAAAGGCATTCTGGATGCGACGCTGAAGCTTGATGAAAAGCGGGCGGAAGTTGAGATTACGACGGCGAAGCCGGTCACCGCGACTGGTGAGCAGCTCGCCCAGGGTGGAGGCGCGCTGAAGCAGCTAGATTTAGATGGTACTGCCAAGCTAGACTACTATGTCACCGATGGTGGTGAGACATATA
>JAEWOP010000015.1 GCA_023399635.1 Pseudomonadota bacterium | reverse complement strand
GAGCATGTTCATGTTGGCCTCGACGGCCGACCGCAGCAGGTCCTCCGTCTTTTCGGGGCTCGACAGCGAGAACAGCGCGTCCGCCGGGATCCAGTTGGCGCCGCGGCAGAAGATCTCGCGACCGTTGATCCGGAAGGCGAAGCGCGCGCCTGCCTCGTCGGGGGTCGTCAGGAATTCCACGGTGCGCAGGCCGATCTGCCGGGTGGCCTGCTCCTCGGGGATATCCACCCGCAACTGGTAGAGGTTCGGCTCCCCGCTGCCCGCCGGCCACCAGAGCCGCGGCTGGCCGATCTCGAACACATGGTGGATCACGGTCTCGCCAGAACTGATGCCGCAATCCAGCCTGACGCGTTCGCCATCGAACTCGAAATGTACCGGCACGACGCCCGGATCCACAGCATGGAGCGTCAGCGCTACATGGAGCTCGACCTTGCCATCGACGTGTCTCTGGCTGGTGACCAGATGCTCGATGCGCGCCGTCTCCAACCGCTTCAGCGAAATTTCGCCGTAGAGCCCGAGAGGTGCGAGCGCAATGTTCCAGTCCCAGCCGAAATGGCACTGCGGCTTGCGCAGCATGTTTCCGTTCGGGATGGGGCAGTTGCCGGTCGAATAGGGAATGTAGAAAGGCTGTCGCGCCTGACGGTCGGCGGCTGCGGCAACGCTCGAATGGAAGTGGATGCGGATCGTGTTCTCGCCCGCCTGCAGCGCGGCGGAAACGTCCGGTCGGTAACGGCGAAAGCAGTTATCGGCAGAGAGTACCGGGATCCCGTTGACGAACACGACTGCCACGGTGTCGAGATAGGTGATGTCGAGATACCAGTTGCCGTCCGGATCATCGATGACGAACTGCCGCTCGATCACCCATTCGCGCTCGGCGACCCACTGGACCTGATCCTCATTGCGGCCGACATAGGGATCGGGGATGACGCCGGCGACCTTCAGCGCCGTGTGAACGTCGCCCGGCACGGGCATGGCAAGACGGTGGCTGCCGTCCGGCGAGGTGAGTTCCCATATCCCCGAAAGGTCGAGCGCGGAAATCGTCATGACTGATCAGATCCGCTCTTCCGTCTCGGCGTCGAAGAGCGAGGCAACAGACATGTCGAAGGATAGCTGGAGCTTGTCTCCCGGAGAAAAACGCTTTGCGCCGCCGATCCGCACCGACATCGTGTGGCCGGCATGCTTCAACCAAAGCAGGTTGTCCGCTCCCATCGGCTCCTCGATGTCCACCACGGCATCGTGCCTCTCGGCACCCGCGGAATGGTTGTCAACATGGATATGCTCCGGGCGCAGGCCCAGCACGACCTTGCGGCCAGCAATCAACGGCCCGTTTGCATCGTAACCCTGCAGTCCAAAGGACACGCCATGGGTGGAGAAAACGATGCGATCGCCCTGCTGCACCAGTTCACCCTTCAGGAAGTTCATCGAAGGCGATCCAATGAAGCCGGCGACAAACAGGTTCTTCGGCCTGTTGTAGATGGTGATCGGATCGTCGAGCTGTTGGATCTCACCACTCTTCATGATGGCGATCCGGTCGGCGAGCGTGAGCGCCTCGATCTGATCGTGCGTGACGTAGATCATCGTGTTCTTGAGCGTCTGGTGCAGTCGCTTGATCTCGACGCGCAGCTCGGATCTCAACTTGGCGTCAAGGTTCGACAGCGGTTCGTCGAACAGAAAGACATCGACGTCGCGCACCAGCGCACGGCCGATCGCGACGCGCTGGCGCTGGCCGCCGGAAAGCTCTGCCGGCTTGCGCTTGAGAAGCGGCTGGATCTGCAAGATGTCTGCGGCCCTGGCAATCCGCCGATCGATCTCCTCCCGCGGAACCTTGGCGACACGCAAACCGAAGGACAGGTTCTTCTCGACCGTCATCTGCGGGTAGAGCGCATAGGACTGGAACACCATGCCGATCCCGCGGTCCTTGGGTTCCTCCCAGGTGACGTTGCGGTCCTTGATAAAGATCTGGCCGTCGGTTGGCTCGAGGAGTCCGGCGATGCAGTTCAATAGGGTCGACTTGCCGCAGCCCGAGGAACCCAACAGGACGAGGAACTCTCCGTCTCCGATATCAAGGTTGAGGTTCTGCAGCACCTTGACTGCCCCGAAGGAAAGAGAGAGGTCGCGAATGGAAACGCTGGTGGACATGACTTACCCCTTCACTGCGCCTGCGGCGATGCCGCGGACGAATAGTCGGCCGGAAATGAAATAGACGATCAGGGGAACGGCGCCCGTCAGAAGCGTCGCGGCCATGTTGACATTGTACTCCTTCACGCCCTGGACGGAGTTGACGATATTGTTGAGCTGCACGGTCATCGGGTAGACGTCCGGCCGGGTAAACACGACGCCAAACAGGAAGTCGTTCCAGATGCCGGTCACCTGCAGGATCATCGCAACGACAAAGATCGGCAGCGCCATCGGCAGCATGATGCGGAAGTAGATCTGCCAGAATCCGGCACCGTCGATGCGCGCCGCCTTGAAAAGCTCCACAGGAAGCGAAGCAAAATAGTTGCGGAACAGCAGCGTCAGGATCGGCATCCCGAAGATCGTATGGACGATGACGAGGCCGGTGAGCGTGCCGTAGACGCCGATTTCCCGTAGCGCGATGACGACAGGGTAGAGCATCACCTGGTAGGGAATGAAGGCGCCGATGATCAGGATCGAGAAGAAGAGCTCCGCACCCTTGAAGCGCCAGTTGGCAAGCGCATAGCCGCTGACGGAGGCTACCGCGATCGACACGACCACCGACGGCAGGAGGATGCGGACAGAATTCCAGAAGCCGCGTGACAGGCCATCACAGTTGAGGCCGGTGCAAGCTTCTGCCCAGGCCTTGACCCAGGGTTCGAAGGTGATCTCCATGGGCGGTGAGAAGATGTTGCCCATCCGGATTTCCGGCATGCCCTTCAGGGACGTCACGACCATCACGTAAAGAGGCAAGAGGTAGTAAAGTGCTGCAACAATCAGCGTGCCATAGAGGATGATATTGCGGCTGGAGAGCGCACGCTTCGGCTTGCGGCCCCGCGGGCCGCTGGCGACCTGACCGGACACGGCATCGAAACCGGCCGCCGTGGTGTTGAGGGTCGAGATGTTAGCCACGCTTTTTCCCTCCGAACTCGAGATAGGCCCACGGAATGATGATGATGGCGACCGTCAGCAGCATCATCGTCGATGCCGCGAAACCTTGACCGAGGTTCTGGGCCTGGAACATGTAGTCGTAGACATATTTGGCCGGAACTTCCGACGCATTGCCTGGGCCGCCGCTGGTCTGTGCCACCACGAGGTCGTAGACCTTGACGATACCGCTCGCGATGATGACGAGCGTCGTGATGAAGACTGGCCGCATCATCGGAATGACGATGAAGAGATAGGTCCGCCACATCGAGATGCCGTCGACGCGCGAGGCTTTCCAGATGTCTTCGTCAATCCCCCGCAGGCCCGCCAGCATCAGGCACATGACGAGCCCCGTCCCCTGCCAGAGGCCGGCGATCAGGATGCCGTAGATGACGATGTCGGGATTGTAGAGCGGATCGAACGTGAAGCTCTCCCATCCGAGCGAGCGGACGATCCCCTGGATGCCAAACTCAGGATTGAGGATCCACTGCCAGACGAGGCCGGTGACGATGAAGGACAAGGCGAACGGGTAAAGGAAAATGGTGCGGAATGCATTTTCGAACTGGATCTTCTGGTCCATCAGCGCAGCCAGTACAAACCCGATGACCATGCTGAAGATCAGCGAGAGGATGCCGTAGATCGCCAGATTTTGGATTGAGATGATCCAGCGCGATGTAGCCCAGAGGCGCTCGAACTGATCGAAACCAACAAAGGTAGCCCGCGGCAGGAGCTTGGAATTCGTGAAAGAGTAGATGACGGTCCAGAGCGAGCCGCCAAAGAAGATCCCGACGGCGATCAAGATCATCGGGATGGATGCAATCTTGGCGGTGAGATTGCGGAAGAGCTGGTTGGGGCGTTTGGCAGGCGCATAACCTGTCATGTCTCGATCCTCCTCGAAATCGCGGCATGGGTCAGCTGCCGCCGCGGGAGCTTGCGGCGGAAGCCGACGTCAAGGCCGGTCTA
>JAEWOP010000013.1 GCA_023399635.1 Pseudomonadota bacterium | reverse complement strand
ACCTTCCGGACCTGGGGAGGAACGCTTGCGGGCTTTGCCGCTGTCTCTCGCGCTTTTAAGGAGGGGGATAAGCCGAAGGTGAAATCGATCTGTCAGGCAGCCTCCGAAAGGCTCCACAATACACCTGCCGTTTGCCGAACAAGCTATATTCATCCCGCGGTGCTGGCGCTGGTAGAAGATCAGACGCCGATCGAAAAATTGTTCTCCCAACCTTGGGACAAGAAGGGTCCTAGGGGCCTCAGAATGGATGAACAGCGCCTGCTGGCGTTTCTCAAACTGACGGGAGAGGAAACGGCGGCAGTTGCCTTGGCCGAAGCCGAGGCAACTGCCTTGAACGTCTGATCAGGCGGCGCGGCGGTCATGCCGCCCTTCCTTCACTTCTTCGATGATCTTTTCCACGAAGGCCTTTAGATCTTTTGGCGAGCGCGAGGTGATGATCCCGCTGTCGACAACAACTTCTTCATCCACCCACTGCGCCCCGGCATTGCGCACGTCGGTCTTGATGGAGGGGTAGGATGTTGCACGGCGTCCGCGAAGGGCGTCGGCTTCAACCAGCAACCAGGGCGCATGGCAGATGGCGGCAATCGGCTTCCCGCTCTTCACGAATGCCCGGACGACACGCATCGCGTCCTCGTTCGTGCGCAGCACATCGGGGTTGATCTGACCACCGGGAAGCACCACGGCGTCAAAATCTTCGGCTGTGACGTCGGTTGCGAGAAGGTCCACATCGACGCTGTCGCCCCAATCGGTCTCATCCCAGCTCTTGATTTGGCCGCTCTTGATCGACGCAATTTTCACGTCAGCACCGGCTTTCCGCAGTTCTTCCAAGGGGACACGCAGCTCGGATCTTTCGTAACCGTCGGTCGCAAGAATGAGAATGGATGCAGACTTGATGTCAGCCATCGTTTTACTCCTGAATATCTGAATTGGGTGTCAAACGGCTTAAAGCCGTCCCGTCGATAGGTCCCGCCCATTGATCGATGCGGGAACACTGATCTCTTCCTGCAAACGTTTGGGAAGAGGTAGTCTGACGGCTTCTGGCACTAAGACCTGAACATTGGGGTGATGCTCGTCATGCCGAGACATTGTTCGCCGACTGAAGCTGCCGAAGAAACGTTCAAAGAAGCCAAGCATTTCAATGATCCTTTCTAGAGAAAGGGCCGTTGCCCGAGACAGAACCCGTTAAACTGGCATTCGTTCCACCTCCGTGCTTCATGGCTCCGTGCTCGCATCTGGTTGTGGAACCAATCGGCAAGAACTGCGTTCATCAAAGTTATGCGTCAAATGCTGAGGGGCTTCTGACGCGAAGGGGGATGTGTGAGAGGGCGAGCAACTCAGCTGGATACGTTTATCTGCGTGCGCGCGAAGCTGCGGGCGGCAGTAGCTATCTGTCTCGCCGGAATGGCTCTTTCATCATGTTCAGGTCTTCAGTCCGCACTAGACCCGGCTGGCCCAGAGGCCGCCGATGTTGCGACCCTTTTCTATGTCATGCTGGCTGGTGGCGCTCTGATCTGGCTCGGCGTGCTGGGGATGCTGATCTATGCTGCACGACAGGCACGGGAACAACATTCCGAGCAAGCCGCGCGACGCGTCATCCTTCTTTGCGGCGCTGTAGGGCCAGCGATTATCCTGGCCGGGCTGCTTTCCTATGCCGTTTGGCTGATGCCGAACCTTCGTCCAAGCACAGCGCCCGGAGCCGAAGGTGTGCACCACATCGAGGTTACCGCTGAACAGTTCTGGTGGCGCGTCCGTTACTTGGATCCTTCGGGGCGGCCCATCTTCGAGACGGCCAATGAGATCATCATGCCGGTCGGAGAGCGGGTGCTGTTCGATCTGAAGTCCCCCGACGTCATCCATTCGTTTTGGATACCTTCTCTCGGCGGCAAGATGGATGCCATTCCGGGGCGGACAAACCGCCTGGCGCTGGAGGCATCGCGGCCTGGCCTTTACAGAGGGGCCTGCGCAGAATTCTGTGGTGCGTCCCACGCGCTCATGGCCCTGACCGTAAAGGCGGTCGAGCGCCCTGCATTCGAGACCTGGCTGGACCAGAGGAGGCTTGCTCAGCATTCCTCTAACCAAAGCAGCAACGCTACGAGCGAAAGAGGGCTCGAACTCTTCCTGCGCCACGGCTGCGGCGCATGTCATGCGATTGGCGGTACGCCGGCCAACGGAAGCATAGGACCTGATCTGACCCTGGTTGGAGGCCGAACAACGATCGCAGCCGGGACTTTGCCAAACTCTGAGGACAGCATCGCCCGCTTCATTCGCCACCCTGACCAGTTCAAGCCGGGGGTGCAGATGCCAGCGTTCCACATGCTTCCCGAGGGAGATGTCGAAGACATCGCAGCCTATCTGAAGGGACCTGAATGACCAAGGCATTGGGCAACTTCTCGCCGGAAGAGCGCGCAGAGCAGGAAGAACGGCTGCGAAGCGTTTGGAAGACACCGAGCGGGTGGCGGTACTGGACATCGGTCAACAACAGCGAGATCGGTCTCTGGTACGGTGTGACTGCCTTCGCCTTCATGCTCTTTGCCGGTGTTCTAGCCCTGCTGATGCGCCTACAGCTGGCTGTTCCGAACAACGACCTTTTCTCAGCTGACTTCTTCAATCAGGCGTTCACGCTGCACGGCACGGTGATGATGTTCCTTTTTGCCGTTCCGATATTCGAGGCGATTGCGATCTATTTGTTGCCATCGCTCCTCGGGGCAAGAGAGCTGCCGTTTCCCCGCCTCTCTGCTTTCGGCTTCTGGAGCTTCCTGATCGGAGGGGTGTTCGTCTGCGGGTCGATCTTCTTCAATTCGGCGCCCAATGCTGGATGGTTCATGTACCCGCCTCTGGCAACGAAGGAGGAGTATTCCGGCATCGGCGCCGACATCTGGTTGCTCGGGCTCTCCTTTATCGAGGTCGCGTCGATCGCAGCGGCGGTCGAGATCATTGTCGGCATCATGAAGTGCCGGGCACCAGGCATGCGGATCAACCTGATGCCGATGTTTGCGTGGTACCTGCTGATCGTCGCAGGCATGATCCTGTTTGCGTTTCCGCCACTGATTGCAGGCGATCTGCTTTTCGAGATGGAGCGGATGTTCGACTGGCCGTTCTTCGACGCGGAGCGGGGAGGCGACCCCCTGCTGTGGCAGCACCTCTTCTGGATCTTCGGGCATCCGGAGGTCTACATCATCTTTCTGCCCGCCATCGCGCTGATGGCCATGATCGTCCCGACATTCGCTCAGCGACCGATCGTCGGATATGCCTGGATTGTGCTTGCGGCGGTGGGTACCGGCTTCCTCAGCTTCGGGCTGTGGGTGCACCACATGTTCACGACGGGACTGCCGCAGATTTCGCTGGCTTTCTTCTCCGCCGCATCGGAAGCCGTTGTCATACCCACCGGCGTCCAGATCTTCGT
>JAEWOP010000268.1 GCA_023399635.1 Pseudomonadota bacterium | reverse complement strand
TGGCGGCGGCGTCCTTCTCACTCAGGGCATTCATACGCTTGATCTTCTTATCTCTGTTGCCGGCCTGCCGGTCGAAGCAATGGCCTATGCAACCACGACCCCTGTGCATCGCATGGAGACGGAGGACCTGGTCGCTGGTGCTGTTCGCTTCAGTAGTGGTGCATTGGGCACCGTGAGCGCCACGACCTGCGGCTACCCAGGGTTACCTGACGCCATCGAGATCATTGGCACCAAGGGGACTGCGCGGATCGACGGTGCAAAGCTGACAGCCAATCTTCACGATGGTTCCGCGGTGGAGCTGGATGACGGCCAACTCGGTGGCGGTGCGGGCGCCGATCCCATGGCATTCTCACATGCGCATCATCGCGCAGTGCTTGAGGATTTCGCCGATGCGGTTGAGCGGGATCGAGAGCCACGCGTCAGCGGCAGGGAAGCACTCAAGGTGCACAGGCTGATCGACGCAATGTTAAGATCGTCATTATCGGGACGTCCCGAGTCCGTCTGAGATCCTGCAGCGCGCTAGTCGCCGCTATAGGTGCGGATGAACAACTCCCTGAAGCGATCCATACGCAACGGGGTCAATGTCGGCGCTGGAAGCATGCCATTGCTCCATCCCCAACCAGTGATCCTGTCAAGAAGCTCCGAGCTGCCGATGATGTGCGCGGGAACGTCTCTCGATGCGTTCTCTCCTGTGATAACCGCAGCCGGCTGATGATCTCCAAGGATCACGAACAGCGTGTTCTCCCCGTGGCGCTCGACGTACGAACCGAGAGTTTCCAGCGCGTAATCAACCGCGGCCAGATACTGAACCCGTATCCGTTCCGGATCGGACCAAACGACGGAGGGGGGATCCCCGCTTTCCGCCTGTGTGTTGAAGATGCGCCCATCGCCGATGATCTCCCAATCGAGGAGAATTGGGATGGGCGTCCAGGGAGCGTGACTGGAGATCAAAGCGATCTCCGCCATCACCGGTCCACCGGCTCCGTTTCGCTCCAGACGCTCAAACGCCGACAATGTATATTGATCGGGCATGGTCACCCAGTTGAAGGGTTTGCCTTGGTACCCAAGTGATCTCGCGTCTAGAACGCTGTCGTAACCGAAATAGCCACTTTCCGGCCACTCCATGGTGATGGCTGGCATGATTGCAGTGGTACGCCAGCCTGCCGTGCGAAAGAGTGAATTCAGGGTCGAGCGGTCGCTCGCAATCATCCGGTCATAGCGCGCCTGGTTATTGGTCCATAGGCCGGAAAGAAGCGCGCCGTGAGCGAGCCAGCTGAGGCCTCCCACGGTTGGAGAGGTGAGCCATCCGCTGCGGGCCTGAAGCCCTGCGCCGGCTATTTGCGTCTGCAGTTGCTGGAGACGGCTGGTTATCGTCTGTGCGTAACGATCGTCCTCGATTGCGGAGCGGCCGTAAGATTCCACGAAGATGATGACGACATCCGTCCCTTTCAGAGCTGAGAACAGCTCGTTTCGTGCGACGTCGGCAACAGCGTCCGTTTGTAGTTCCAGTTCAAAGTCACGAAGGTCTGCGATCGACTGCCGGACCATGATCATCCGATTAGCGAGATATGGACCCGCGCTCACCGAAAGCGGCAGAACGCCTTGACTGAAAGCGAGTGCGGCGGAACTGACCGCAAGACAAATGGCTGTGGCTACAGCGGTCCACCGTGCCGTCCTACTGCTCATCTTCCGAAAGGCGCCAAGCGACCAGAAAAACACCATGCATACCAGACACAAGATGACCACTGCTGCGCCTATGTAGGTGGCCGCTTCCAAGCGTCCCACGGAGCCACTCAACAGGTTCCAGCCGTCCACCATGATCTTGATATCGAGGTAGGGATTAAATGGCCGCTGGAAGGCGATGCCCGTACCGATGTCGGCAAGCTTGAGAAACAGGGTCGATGCCAGCAGAAGGGTTGCGGCGATCCGGAGAAGGGAAAACGCAGATCGTGGGAGCAACACCGCAGCCAGGATGAGCAGCAGCACTTCCAAAGGAAACCGGACCTGCGGGAAGACCTTCAGCGCGGCAGGATTGGAGGGAAGGACCAAAACGATCCAAGTGACCACCACAGCCGTAAAGAAGCGCAGAAGCGTGTAGAAGCTGGGGAGCAGAGACTGGCGATGACTTTGGGTATCGGGATGCGTTGTCTTCATCGGAATTGCGGGCTGGTTGTCGAACACTCTGGATGCGTTGGTCCCGCCAAGGCGGCACCATGATCCGGATTCTCGGCGTTCTGTTCGGGCTTGCCGTCTTGATAGTCGTGGTTATGGCCTCCAATCCATGGGAGATAGGCAAGCGTCTGGCTGCGGTGCCGCTTATTTATATCGTGGCAGGTCTTTGTCTTGTTCAGGCGCAGATCGTCCTGTCGGCGCTGCGTTGGCGCTTCACTGCAGTAAGGCTGGGACAAAGGTTGGGTACGTGGAACGCCGTTGGCGACTATTACCTCAGTTCCTTTCTCAACCAGACGCTCCCGGGTGGAATGGCAGGTGATGCCATTCGTGCGCTCAAGCATCGGGGGAGCGGGAAAGGTGCATGGAAGATTCCGGCACTCGCTGTTGTTCTGGAGCGGGCGGCAGGTCAAGGCATCTTTCTCCTCCTGGCCGGAGCAGGTATCATTGCATGGCCATTGCTGGACGCGGGCCATCTTCCGCCGGCGATTTTGCGGCTCCTGACGATCGTGTCGATCGCTTCGGCCAGCGTTGCCATTGTGGGTGCAGCGATGCTGCGGTTTCCACCAAGGGCGATTATGGAGCAGGCGAGCGCCTTCAGAAATGCAGTCGCCACTGTCTTTCTCCACGCAGGCGCGTGGCGGGTCCAGTCGGTGCTGAGCCTCCTGGTCGTTGGCAGCTATCTGGCCATGTACATGCTTGCTTCCGCAGCTGTCGGCGCGCCCTTGCCATATTTGGCTGCCGTAACGGCCATCCCAGTTTGCCTGCTGATGATGCTCATTCCTGTGACTGTCGCAGGCTGGGGCGCTCGAGAGGCTGCATCTGCTTTGCTTTGGCCGCTGTTTGGCTACGTGAGTGCGGATGGCGTCGCCGCCAGCATCTTCTATGGGGTTCTGTCTCTTGTAGGCGCAGTACCCGGTTTGGCCGTTGCTGTTCTGGCACTCGCCCCGATGAGGAGAGCGAAGCGAGCGGATCATGCGTCTTCCAGCCGAGCGTAGACGTCTCCTGACCGCGCAGAGTTTTCGAGCGATGTGAGCTCGGCCAACATCTCCTCGGGTGACAGCCAGACTTCATGTACGAAACGGTGATCTTCGCCAACGGTGCGGTTGAAGCGGTAGGCACCAAGCCGCCGAAGCTCTTCCACCGCCTCGTGCGCGACCACCATGGCTGCGGGAACATATTCAAATGCTATGGTCCTTATAGGTTGGCTCAACCCTCGAAGAATATCTGCTTCGGCTCCTTCAACATCAATTTTGCAGAAAGCCGGGAGGCCATGCGACTCGATCAGCTGATCGAGCGTCGTCACCTCAACCCGTTCCACCCTATCCCAGCTAACCTGCTGGAAACCCGAACTGTCTTTCACTGACGAGATCCAAGAGGCGGAGGTGGTGGTGACGGTGGGGTGTCGGCTGGATATGTGCAGGTTGATGGAACCTGGCTCACGCCCTACGGCCTGACGCAGCAAGACGAGTTTCTTGTGCCGCAGCGTCCGTTCGATCAAGGCGGCGAAATCAGCTTGCGGCTCCAGCGCGACGACAGAAGCGCCCAGCGAGAGGAGCGTTCGAGACCGGCTGCCGACATGCGCGCCGATGTCAAATACGAGATCGCCCGGTTTTACGAATTGCTTGTAAAAGTTCTGCAGCTTACGCCGCTGCCAGGGCTGCCCGTAGTAGATCAACAGGGATCGGCTAAGACCGACCATACGGGTGATATCAGGCGTCATGACCAGCCGCTCCGCCTGTCTTCCAAAGGTGAGCGATATCGGCAACGAATGAATAAAGCAGCGTCGCGAGAGCCACTGAAAGAAGAACACTTGCGGTGGCAGAAGGCGTGGTCGGCATCAACGATATGCAAAGGGCCACCCCTTGCAGCACGCACACGACCTTGCGCCGCATGGAATCCGGCAACTCGCCTGATAGACGCGCAGAGAGTGCCTGCGCGGCCATGAAGCCGTAGCGCATGAGGCCGAGAAGAAGAACCCACGCACCCGCCTTGCCGAGCAGGGCAATCGCCGTGGCGAGGACAAGGATCAGAAGCGCGTCTATCTCCATGTCGAAGCGAGCGCCAAATCTTGAGGCGGTCCCGCTTCGTCGCGCGAGATAGCCATCAAGACCATCCAGGGACAAAGCAATCGCGGTGGCTCCGGCGATTGTCCATTGCAGCTGTTCCATCGAGGTTTCGCGGAATGCGTCGGACCCAAGAACCACGCCGCCGATTGCAGCCGTGGCAGCAGCGCGAAGTGTGGTTACAACATTCGCGGCGCCAAAGCCGGGGTGCGGGTGGGTCGAGAGCTTCGCAATGGCAACAACCGCAATGACCAGATAGATGGTCAACGCGAGCCACATGCCTGACGATGTGCGGTCGAACGCACCCACCGGAATGCGGAAGACCGCCACGATCGCGGTCATCCCAAGAAGGATTGAGGCTGCTGCCTGAGCGTATAGTGCTGACGGTGCGCGCCTGGAATTCACCTCCCGCTGCGCAAGATCCAGTGGCCCCAATCCTGCATGTTCAGCCATCAGAGAGCTCCGCAGCCGCTCTGGACAACATTTCGAGGTCGAGCATGTGGCCAGCACGCAGCGTCTTGGTGCGAAGATATTCCACGTTATCGGCGGTGATCCGCCCTGTAACGGGCAGTCTCCCGTTCACGGTTATTCCTCCCGCCAGCAAGCCAGATATCTTGGTCGGGTTGTTGGTCAAAAGATTGACGCTGGTAACGTTGAGGCCACGCAACATAGCGACCGCGGCATCATATTTTCGCTCGTCTGCTCCAAAGCCAAGTTCCGCATCGGCATCAATCGTGTCCAGACCTTCATGCTGGTAGCCGTAGGCGCGCATCTTTGCGCCGATGCCAGTGCCTCGTCCTTCTTGATCGAGATAGAGGAGGAGACCACCGCCCAGCTTCTTCAGCGTTGAGAGGCCGTTACGCAACTGGTCACCGCAGTCGCACTTCAAAGAGCCGCACAGATCACCCGTGATGCAGGACGAATGAATGCGCACCGGCACCGGTTTCGATGTATCCAGCTGGCCAACGACAATGGCAACCTGATCCTTCTGGGCCAGTCCCCCGCGGAACACGACAAACTCGCAGTCGCCGAGATCGCGCAGAGGGACCGGTGTGCGGACGACAATATCGAATGCTTGGGAAAGCATGCGGCTCTTGGACAAGTCCAGGTGTTCGAGTTTTAGACAGGCGCCAAACAGGCTGGAGTCCTGTGGGATCTCGACGCACATCATGGCTGGCAGCAGGAGGGCAAGCTGCGCAACTTCTCCTGCCGCGCTCAATTGAGCGCTCGCCGGATGCCACTTTGCCGGCGCCTTGGCTTCCCGATTGTAAGCAAGTGCCGACGCGGCTGCGAAATCCATGTCCTCTGCAGGAATAGCAATGCCGTCCGGCGACTCGATACCCAAGCGTTTGGCTCGATGGCGTGAGAGGTAGAGAACTTCTGCGGCTTGAGCCGCCCGTGCGAAACGACGGTAATCAGCCGGTGAGGCCGCATCCAGGGCAAGAGCGGCCACCGCACCTTTCGGCCCGCCCAGTACGATGGGTCGGCCGAATCTCAGCTCGGAGACTGCCCTTTCAAGCCGGGTTGCCGAATCTTCGACCTCGTAGCCCGCGCTTTCGCCCGGCCAAAGGTGTTGTGACACATTCATGACAGCCTCCTCGACGCCTTACATGGTGCGCAATACGCCCTCGTGCAGACAGCGGATCTGCAGGAACCGTCAATTAAACGTGATGCTATCCAGCAGGCTGCGCATGAAATCCATCTCCTTGTCGGGACCGTAAACCTCTCTAAGTCCGCAGTGCGGTTGCAAGGGGAGGGTGAGTTTGACGGTTGAACGCGTGACCTTCGCAGAACCAGTCAAAAGGGGTGAGGCGGCAGCGCTGTGGTTTGACCGCCCCTATCATTGTGTCGTGCGCCGAGAGCTGTTGCCACCGCTTAAAGGTGATGAAGTGAGAGTACAGGCCCTGTTCAGCGGAATCAGCCGCGGAACGGAGGCGCTCGTTTTCGCAGGCAAGGTGCCTGAAACGGAGTTTGAGCGGATGCGTGGTCCGCACCAACAGGGAGAAATGTCTTTCCCGGTGAAGTACGGCTACGCAGTGGTGGGGCTGGTGGAGGACGGGCCGGAAGATCTTCTCGGAAAAAAAGTGTTCTGCCTTCATCCTCACCAGGATCGTTTCATCCTTCCGGCGAACCAAGTTCATGTGCTTCCGGGAAATCTGCCCCCCAACCGTGCAGTTCTTGCGGCCAACATGGAGACAGCACTGAACATCATTTGGGACGCGCGGGTCTTGCCCGGCGATCGCCTCGCAGTGTTCGGGGCAGGCGTGGTGGGCTTGCTGACTGCTTACATCGCATCTCGCATTGCGGGAACCGAGACGACGATCTGCGATACCTCACCTTCCCGCGGCAAGATCGCACGCGCGCTCGGGCTTTCCTTTTGCGCTCCGGACCAGGTCCCTGACGATTGCGATGTTCTCATCAATGCATCGGCCTCGCCAGCTGCACTGCAAAATGCGCTTGCGCATGCGGGGCTGGAGGCAAGGATTGTGGAGGCGAGCTGGTATGGTGACAAAAGCGTCCAGATCCCGCTTGGGCGCGAATTTCACTCCAAACGGCTTTCGATCATCAGTTCGCAGGTGGGGGGCATCTCTGCCGAGCGCCGCGCGCGCTGGGATTTTTCTCGACGCATGGACAAGGCGCTGGAGCTCCTTAACGACGATAGGTTGGATGCGCTGATCTCCGGGGAAACGGCTTTCTCATCGATCGTCGACGCCTATCCGAATGTTCTCGCTTCTCCAGACACGCTTTGTCACCGCATCCGATATTGAAAGGAATAGTCATGTTCGCTGTTGAAGTTCGCGATCACATCATGATCGCGCACAGTCTGCCCAAACCCGTGTTCGGCCCGGCACAAGGATTGCATGGGGCGACCTTCATTGTAGATGCCGCGTTCTTCACCGCCGATCTCGATGAGAATGGGCTGGCTGTCGATATCGGGCTTGCCATCGAGGTGCTGGGGGAGGTTCTGAAGCCGTTGAACTATCAGAACCTCGACAATGTCGATGTGTTCTCCGGCAAGATCACGACGACAGAGTTTCTCGCAAAATACATCTTTGACCGCCTTGCCCAGGCAGTCGCGTCGAACCGTCTCGGCCAAGGTAGCGGTCGCATTCGCCGCCTCAAGGTGACGCTGCATGAGTCCCACGCCGCGCGCGGGTGGTACGAGGCCGACCTTTGAACCGCATCCTCTACTTTGCTTATCCTGGCGATCTGCAAACGCGGACGGGAGGATACGGCTATGATCGCCGTGTCATCGGGGCCCTGCATGACCTTGACTGGAAGGTCCATCTCGTTCCGCTGGGAGATGGCTTCCCAAACACGCCGAACCTCGTTGCCGCCGAGGCTGAGTTGAACGAGATTCCCAAAGGAAGTCTCCTCCTTATAGATGGCCTCGCTTTCGGGGTGATGGATGATTGGGCTGAGCGGAACGCTAAGAACGCGTCTGCCTTCGCGCTGGTGCACCACCCCCTGGCCTTGGAAACTGGACTGGCTGAGAAGCAACGTGCGGTGTTCCAAACCAGAGAGCGTCGGGCATTGTCTCATACCCGAGGCGTCATCGTCACGTCAGCGTCCACCGCTCACGAACTAGAGGCCCACTATGGGGTCGGCGCAGATAAACTCGTTGTTGCTGTCCCAGGCATGGATCCGGTGCCGCTTGCTACCGGAGGAGGGGATAAGCCTTGCATCTTGAGCGTGGGCTCCCTGACGCGGCGTAAGGGCCACGACATCCTCATCGAAGCGCTGGCAACACTCAAGGATCTTGACTGGAGATGCCGGATCGTTGGCAGCCGGGGTCTTGATGCCACAGTCTCCCAGGAACTTGGGGAACAGATCACAAGGCTCGATCTGCATGAACGGGTATCTCTCGTGGGAGAGGTAGAAGACGCTCGTCTGGAATTTGCTCGAGCTGATATTTTCGCGCTCGCCAGCCGGTACGAAGGCTATGGTATGGTGTTTGGCGAGGCGATGGCCCACGGGCTGCCGATCGTCGGATGTGCGGCTGGCGCAGTTCCGGATGTCGTGCCGCCGTCTGCCGGCATTCTTGTGGAGCCCGACGATAGGGTCGCTTTTTCTGCCGCGTTGCGTCGCGTTCTGACCGAACCTGAAACGCGCACCGCGATGGCTGACGCTTCGGCTGTCGCAGGTGCCGCGCTGCCGTCTTGGCGGGATACTGCGGCAACGATTGCCGCATTTCTGGAGCGTCGAGCATGAGCAGCTTCGCCAAAGAGTGGCTTGCGCTACGGGAGCCGGTCGATCGACGTTCACGCGACACCCGGCTGCTGAACAAAGCCGTGCGGAGTGTGCAGGGTAGGAAAGGAGCCGCGGTTCTTGACATAGGTTGCGGCACCGGGTCGACCTATCGCACCCTCAAGCCCAGACTTGCAGACACGATCTCCTGGAAGCTGTTTGACTTTGACCACGTCCTTCTAGCAGAGGCCGAGCGGCGCCATCCGACGGATGGCATCGCGTTCATCAATGGCGATCTGAATGACCTTGATGCGCTGCCACTGGAGGGCGTGACGCTGCTGACGGCATCGGCGCTTTTCGACCTTTGCTCATCGGACTTCATCGACAGGTTCGTCAGGAAGATCAAGGAATGGCGAACCAATATATATTCGGCGCTCAACTATGATGGTGAGATGCATTGGTCGGTAGAGCACCCCCTGGATGAAGCGGTGAAGGAGGCCTTCAACACCCATCAGCGAACGGACAAGGGGTTCGGTGTGTCAGCTGGACCACAGGGCTGGCAGATTCTCGCCCAACAACTTGAGGAGCATGGCTATTCGGTAAGTACCGCCGACAGTACCTGGCTGATGAGCGAAAAGGACGCTGAGTTGCAGCGTCAATTCCTGGATGGCGTGGCTGGTGCGGTCGCGGAAGCGGGCTGTCTGGGGAGAGCGGAGTTGGACGACTGGCTCCGATTCCGGCTCAAGGCAATACAGGCAGCAGATAGTCTATGCCGGGTGGGTCACCGGGATGTCCTCGGCCTTCTCGAAGGGCTCTGATCTTATAGCCGGAGCACGAAAATCACAATCGAAGACGATGTCTGTGCCGATGTTGTAGACGTTGACCCGCGGACGGTGAGCCTCCGCCAGGTGATCGATCGGCGCCAGGCTTATGCCCATAGGGCCTGAGCCTATGATGATGGGCGCTACGGCGATGTGGAGACGGTCCACGAGACCCGCATCGATGAAGCGGGCGATCGTCGTCGCTCCACCCTCTACGAGGATGGACGACAGCCCACGTTCAAGCAAACAATCCAGGATATCCCTCGGGTGAAGACCTTCTCCACGACGAGGAAGGGCAATCACTTCGCTGCCCAGAACGCGCGCCGGTACATCGTCTGCCTGGATGATCAGAACTGGCGTGCCGCCGTCTGAAAGCATCTTGGCGTTCTCGGGCATGCGAGCATTGCAGTCGATCACGACGCGGACGGGGCTGCGCCCTGCTACGGCGCGGACCGACAGGCTTGGATTGTCCGCGACAACCGTCCCGACACCGACAAGGACTGCATCGACCAATGCCCGACAGCGGTGCAGATGCGCAATGCCATCACAACCGGAGACATCTTGAGCATCTCCTGTTGGCGTAGCAACCCTTCCATCCAGCGACTGCCCCACTTGCGCCAGTACGAACGGTCTGCCGCGCACGGCGATGGGTTGATAAAGCGCGAGGGCATCCTGGTCCACTTCGGCAGGCTGCACCGGCAAAGCTTCCGGCGTATCGCGAAGGGCACAGATGTGATCCCAGGTTGGATCCGTCATTCTTGAGAAGTACATGTCCCGTCTCGCCCTGGTCGCAGGATCAAAATGCCGATCCCCGATCTGATGTTCCAACGACCAAACCGGTCAGTGTCAACTGTTGTGGAGAACGTTCAGGAGCCTACGAGTCAGGAGGCCGCTTGGATCTACACCCGACGCAGCAGGCGGACACGTTTCAAGTCAGGTCCGTCAGGTAGGTGTTCTCGGAGCGAGACTTGGCGAAGCCTGAGATGTCGATGTCCCCTAGGACCAACGCCTCTCCGTCAGCCGGTGCTTCAGCGAGCAGGCTTCCATCCGGAGCAGCGATGCGGGAAAGACCTGCATAGGCGAAGTGATCGTCGGCGCCGCAGTGATTGATGTAGGCGACAAACACTTGGTTCTCGAAAGCACGCACCCGGATCATGTGCTCTGCGATGAACTGACCAGACCAGCCAACGGGAAGCGCCGTCGGCACAACCACCAGATCAGCTCCCGCCATCGCCAGCCGGCGAACATTTTCGGGAAATTCAACATCGTAGCAGATCAGTATACCGATCTTCACGCCGTCGACCGTGGCCATCACCGAACAGGGCTCTTCGCGCAAGAACCACTGCCGCTCATATGGTCCGTACAGGTGGGACTTGCGGTAAACCGCGGTTTCACCTGCACCGTTCGTCAGAAGCGCGCTGTTGTAGATGGAGTTTCCGCAGGCTTCGGCAAAACCCGCTACGATCGTCATCGCGTGGCGGCGGGCGATCAGCGACAAGCGATCCGCCAAGGCACCGTCTGCAGGTGAAGCGAGGGTTGGAAAGCGATCGGCGGCGCCATAACCAGTCAGTGCCAATTCTGGCGCGATCAGGAGTTGTGCGCCCTGGGCAGCAGCCTTCTCTGCAGCCGCATCGATCTTCCCAAGGTTCGCGTCGAGATCCCCTGGCACCGACTGCATCTGGAAGCCAGCGATCCTCATCGATCATCCGCCATCGCACCGAGCAGCTTCGGAAGATCTCCAAAGCGCGCAATCAGGCCGAACACCAGCGCCGCGATCACAAGGAAGAAGACGGTTACGGAAGCCATTGTCGGCGAGTAACCGTAGCGCAAGGCGTTGAAAATCTTGATCGGCAGGGTCTCCATGGTGAACCCCACCGTCATGTAGGCCACGATATATTCGTTAAGCGACAACACGAAGGCGAAGGCATAGCCGGAGATCATGTAGGGAAGGATCAATGGAAACACCACCGTGCGGAAGATGGTCCGGTCATCAGCCCCCATCGTTGCCGCAACCTCGACCAGGGACCGATCGATCGCGGAAAACCCAAGAGAAAGTGTTACCAGCGGCAGGGTCACAAAGAAGATGGCGTGGCTGATCACCGCGGTCCAGGCCTGGCCGTAGAAGCCGCTGGTCGCCCAGAAGGTGAGGAGACCGAGTGCCGTGATGACGGGCGGCAGGGTGAAGGGAGCGACGCCCAGGAGCTGGAACACGTTCGCCCAGGGCGCCACCCGGCGCCACAGGAACCAAGCCAGCGGCAGTGCCACCAGGAGCGCAAGTGCTGCCGACAGCGCCGCGAGGGTCAACGATGCGAAGAGCGCGTTGCGCCAGTCGTTATTCAGGAAGATCTCCCCATACCAGGAGAGGGAGAAGCCCTGTGGCGGGAAAACCAATGTCTGCTTCTCATTGATCGAAACACCGGCGACAACGATCAGCGGCATAGCGAGAAACAGACCGACGGCGACGAAGAAGATGCGGCGCAAGGCAATCATGTCGCGGCCTCCTTCTGGCGCCCGGCATAGACGGCAAGTCCGACAAGCGACAGCGAAACCAGCACAAGGAAAACCGCCATCGCTGCCGCGAACGGCATGTTGGATTGGTAGATCGCCTGATCCGTGATGAGTACGGAGAGGGTCCAGTGTTGCGGCCTGCCAAGCAGTTGCGGCAGCAAATAGGAGCCAAGGGCAAAGATAAAGACCATAATCAGCGTGGCCAGAATGGTGTTGCGCAGCGCAGGTACGACCACTGTAAAAAACGCTCTCGTCGGGGTAGCGCCCAGCGTCCGCGCGGCTTCCGTCAAGGTAGGATCAAGCCGCACCAGAGCGGGGTAAAGAACGAGGACAGTGTAGGGCAGCGCCTGGTAGGTCATGGCGGTCATGACCGCGCCAAAGCTGGGTGTCAGCGCCAGCGGCCCTTCCATCAAGCCCAAGGAAACGAAAAAATTAGTGATGCCTGCCGTGCGGGAGAGAAGTCTCGACCAAGCAAAGCCGATCATCACCTCCGACAAGGAGAGGATCGACAGGAGGCCGACCAGCCAGAAGACTTGTGATGCGCGAGACGATCGCGCGAGGAGATAGGTGAAGGGCACGCCAATGATGACGCAGGCGGCAGCCACTGCCATTGCCAATGAAAGCGAGAAGCCGAGAACCTTGCCAAAGAAGAGGCTGAGGAAGCGACCGTAGTTGTCCAGCACAAAGGCAGGTTCGTAGAAACCGCCCTGCTGCCGCTCGAAGAAGGAGACGGCAATCATGGTGGCGAAGGGGATGACAAAGAAGACGATGAGCATCCCTGCCGGAAAGACAAGAGGGGCATAGTCGGCTACCCGCTGCGGTGGCTCCCGTCTCATCGGGCCAGCACCACGCTCGTCTCAGGATCAAACCGCAGGCCGACCGTCTGGCCGACAGAGACCTCAGGACGTGAGCGAGGGGAGCAAACGGCGACGACCTGCTGTCCTCCGGCCTCGATGAAGGTCTCCACAGTGCCGCCCAGATCGCGGATAAATGTCACGGTGCCTGTGACGGCGCCAGGAACTGGCGCCACGACCTGTACATCCTCGGGGCGAACAGAGATGGTGCCGCTTCTTGCATCACCGAGCGCCAGACCGTCCACTGTAGAACCGAAGACGGAAGCCTGTCCTGGGCCCTCAGCTGTGAAAGGGATGAGGTTCGTCGACCCAATGAAGTCGGCCACGAAGGAGTCCGCGGGGCGCCGATAGATGTCGACGGGCGCTGCCGCCTGGCGGATCTCGCCGCCATTCATGACAACAACTGTGTCTGCCATGGTCATGGCTTCCCGTTGATCGTGCGTGACGACGATCGTGGTGATGCCGAGACGTTGTTGCAACTGGCGCAGTTCTACCTGCATCGCCTCGCGCAGTTTTGCATCCAGTGCCGAGAGCGGTTCGTCCAGCAGAAACAGCTTGGGAGAGATCGCAAGAGCGCGAGCAATAGCAATGCGCTGGCGCTGGCCACCCGACAGTTTGTTGACAGAGCGGTCGGAAAAGCCCGACAGATGGATCATCGCCAACAACTCGTCGACCCGCTTCTTCTGGTCCGCTTTTGCGACGCCCCGTATCCGCAGTGCGTAGGCGATGTTCTCTCCCACCGTCAGATGGGGAAACAGCGCTAGCGACTGGAAGACCATGCCGAGATTGCGCTTGTGCGTCGGGACCGCGGTGATGTCTTCACCTCCCAGCGTGATCGTGCCGTTCGTCGGCAGATCGAGCCCGGCGATCATGCGCATCAAGGTGGTTTTGCCGCAGCCGGAGGGACCGAGGAGGCAGACGAAGGTGCCGTCTGGAACGGACAGACTTACATCGTTCACGGCCTTGAAGGTGCCGAACTGTTTGGTCAGGTTGCTGAGGATAAGTCCGGACATCTACTCTGCGCTTGGGTCGTGGAGCTTGGAATGGTTTGAAGGACAGCCACCCTTTCTGTACGCGAAAGGGTGGCTGTTTCGCATTAGCCCGCGATCATTTCCGTCCACTTCTGGTTCAGGAAGTCAGACTGCTTCTGATACATCTCGTAGCGCGGAATGATCGGATCGATTTCAGATGAAACGGCTGCGAATTCTTCGGCCGTGAGGTCGAGCAGGTCACGCTTGACGGTTGGAGAAGTTCCGACCTTGCGCGACAGGACAGCCTGGATCGCGGGCTGGCACATGTAGTTGATGAACTCATGTGCCTCTTCGGTTTTCTCCGAGGCGCGAGAAACGGCCCAACTTCCGGAGTCTAGAATGCCGCCTTCCTTCGGGAAGGTGGAGCGTACGGGATTGCCGTCGGCGGCTGCGAGCCCGGTGACGTCATGGTAGTACTGTCCCATCGGGATTTCGCCCGACTTGAGGGACTGTTCGAACTGCGCCTCGTCCCGGTACCAGAGGCGAACATTCGGCTTCACCTCAGCAAGCTTCTCGAACACCTTGAGGATGCCCTCCTCGGTCGCGAGGACGTCGGTTCCGCCAAAGTGGGTCTTGGCCGTGACTTCGAGAAGGAAAGAGTTGGACACGAGCGCCAGCAGACCAAGCTTGTCGGCATTTGCCGGATCCCAAAGAGCGGCCCAGGACGTCGGTGCTTCCGGATAGACATCCGTATTGGTAACGAGCGTGATGTACCAGGAGACGGCGCCGATTCCAGCGATACGCCCGTCCGGATACTTGTTGATGAAGGTGTCGATCAGACCGGAGGCATTATCGATCTTCGCCATGTCGAGCGGTGCCCAAAGATCAGTGCTCTGGCCCTTGAGAAGCGCGACCTGAGACATCATCGAAACGTCCGCGGGTGCCTGTCCTGCGCGCGCTGCCTGTTCCAGTTGCACCAGCCAGGCTTCCCCCGTCGGCTCGGCAACGGATTCAACCGCGATACCCGTCGCCTTTGTGAACTCGGGAAAGATGTTCTTGTCGAAGGAATCCTTGAAGTAACCACCGTAGACGCCAACCTTGAGCGAGCGATCCTGCGCACGCAGGATCGCTGGCATGGCGAGCAGTGAAGCGCCCGCCAGACCCGCGCCCAGCACTGCACGGCGGCTGGTTGTGGTTTTCAGAATGTCGCGCATGATGTTCTCCTTTGAAGTGCCGGCAGGTTCTTTTGCCTGCGCAGCCAGTTCCCACTCTTGTTGTCAGTTTATGTCAGTCTTCGCCCTTCAAGGAAGGGCTGAACACCATCAGGCTGAGAATTTCAAACAGCATCTGAGCGCCCGCCTGCGCGGTGTTGCTCGTCGCGTCATATTGCGGCGCCACTTCCACCACATCTCCACCAACGATGTTGATCCCCTTGAGGCCGCGGATCAATTCAAGAACTTCCCGCGTCGTCAAGCCGCCGATCTCCGGCGTCCCAGTGCCGGGCGCGAAACTCGGGTCGAGGCTGTCGATGTCGAAGGATAGGTAGGTCGGACCGTCTCCGACAATCGCCTTGGCTTTCTCAATGATCGCCGGCATGCCCATGCCGGACACATCTTCAGCATGGATGACCGTCATTCCCGAAGCATAGGAGAATTCCCAGATATATTCCGCCGCTCCCCGGATGCCGATCTGGATTGTTCTCGTTGGATCGAGAACACCATCCAGCACAGCATTGCGGAAGGGGCCCGCATGATGGAACTTGCTGTGGTCGAAGGCGCCGCTGGTGTCGCAGTGGGCGTCGATGTGAATCATGCCAACCGGCGCCTTGCGTCCAACAGCCTTCAGAATGGATTGGCTGATGGAATGGTCGCCACCCACCGCTAGCGGAAGAACGCCTGCCTCAACAATTTGGGTGAAGCGCTTTTCGATGTCCTGATGGCACATTTCCAGGTTGTAGCGGCTGCGCAGCGGGACGTCGCCAATATCGGCTACCCGCATATCGAAGACAGGTGCCGTCTTGAGCAGGTGGTTGTAGGGGCCGATGCGCTCGACCGCACGAAGAGCGCGGGGACCAAAGCGGGAACCAGGCCGGTTGGTAACGCCAAGGTCCATCGGGACGCCGGTGATCGCGACCTGCAGATTGCCGAAATCTGGTTCTTCCGGATCGATGGGCATGTGAGGTGCCGAGACGAAGGTTGGGACCCCTGCATAGGGCGCCAACCTTGTCCCGCTCTTGGAGAATATCTTGTCCGCTACCTTACGGAACTCAGGGTCGTACAGCTCACCTCCGTGACCGGAGCCATACTTGCTGCGGAGCTCACTGAGCTTTTCGTTGTCCATGGGCATAAGGTCTCGTGCTTCCTGCTGCTGCTTAAATTTAGTTCCTGCGTCTTCGGCGCCTCGATTTTGAGCATTATCGGCAAAATCGGGATGGAAATGCAATTGACGATGTTCTAGCAGCTGATGTGAGAAAAATTCACAGTAGAGGATGTCGCTGATGAGCCGCCTGCCGCCGCTCAATCCCCTCCGAGCTTTTGAAGCGACCGCGCGCCTCGCATCAGTCTCAGCAGCCGCACGAGAACTACGTGTCACGCACGGGGCCGTGAGCCACCAGATTAAGGCACTGGAGGAGTCGCTTGATGCGATACTTTTCGAACGCGGGGGGAAACGGCTGAAGCTCACGGCTGCGGGCGCATTATTGCTGCCGGCAGTCACGCAGGCATTCAACGGCATAGCGTCTGCCACAGCACAGATGAAGAGGCCTGCCACGAGCGGTGAACTGTCGATCGCCTGCGTGCCGGCCCTTCTGTCGTTCTGGATCGTTCCGCGGCTGTCTTCGTTTACGGACCGGTATCCGGACGTCACTCTGAAGCTTGCTGCATCAAATGACGCCCGCCACCTTCATTCATCCGACGTGGACGTGTGTATTCTTTATGGCGATGGCAACTGGCCAGATGCCTGGACGCGTCTCTGGAGCAATCTTCATCTTTTTCCGGTGGCGAGCCCCACCTTGCTCAACAGCCAGCCGCTGCGCTCGATGCGCGACCTGGGAGACCATGTGCTGCTGCACGGCGATCCAGATGGAAGGGAATGGAATACATGGTTGGCGGCCGCGGAGGGAGAGGTCTTCTCCAGGCGCCGCCAACACTTCATGGGGGACGCGCGCTTCTCCACTGAAGCTGCTCTGCAAGGTCAAGGCGTTGCCCTGGGGGACACGATCACTGCAGCAAAGCTCATTGCCGAAGGAGAGCTTCTGGTTCCGTTTGATCTAAGCGTGCCGGCCAATGATGCGTTTTACGTCGCATGTCGCCACGAGATGCGAGCAGCGCCCATCGTTCGGGTCTTCATCGAGTGGCTGTTTGCATCGCTGGAGGCCGATCGATTGCCGGAACCGGCAAGCCTCGCGCGGAGGAAACTAAAAGGACGCAACGCCAAATGGTGAAGCAGAGCTGGATGCCCTGCTTCACCATTTCAGGAACTAGACTTTTGCAGTCTCGCCTGCTTCGCGCAGGCTGAGATAGGTGGTCGTGACAGTTGCCAGATTGTCATCAATCCACTTAGCCATGTTCTGCTCTTCCTGCAGGTTCGTCTGCAAGGCAGATGTCGCGAAGGAGAACCCACCCGCTTCGGCTACGGTGATAAGCGACTTGTATGCAGCGATCTCGAAGTGTTCGAAAGCGTAGTTCGCGAAGGAATTCTTGAGGATCTCGTCGCCGGCGACCGTATGCCCCATCGCTGCCATGCCGCCGGTGAACGAGAGAGCCATGTCTTTCAGCGAAGAGTGGCTTTCATCAAGCTGCCGAAGAAGCTCTTCAATCCGTGTCATCTGACCTTCGGTTTCCCGGATATGCTCCTCCAATCGGCGCGCGACCTCCGGGTAGTTCTCGATGCGGGAAACCTGCGGCTTCATGATCGAGAGAGCCTGATTTTCCATGGCGTGCGCATTCTTGAGTCCAGTCACGAAGACTTCGCGGGTGGCGCTGGTATCAGCCATAAGTACCTCCATTGGTGATCAAATCGTCGCTGCTCAAACGGGGTTGATCGGCGAATGTTCCAACCATGACTCAGCGCTCGAACTGGCTTTTCCCCTGGCTCCGCGGTATCCGATTGGCAGACCTTGAGCGCTTTCGTGAGCTCGAGCAGGAACGAAGGCAGCCTGGGAGGCGGCATGGATTGGCTGACACTGAGCGAGGAAGAATGGGTGGCAGTCCGGCTGAGCCTTAAGGTCGCATCTGTCGCCATGATTTGTAGTCTGCCAGCCGGCATCATCGTCGCCCATCTGCTTGCGCGGGGGCGGTTCTGGGGCAAGTCGCTTCTGAACGGGTTGGTTCATCTGCCTTTGATCCTTCCGCCGGTGGTGACAGGTTTCCTGCTGCTCATGACCTTTGGCCGGCGCGGCGCCATTGGCGCCTTTCTCTATGACTGGCTCGGGATCAGCTTCTCCTTCAGGTGGACCGGTGCTGCTCTGGCATGTGCTATCATGGGGTTTCCGCTGATGGTCCGCTCGATCCGACTGTCAATCGAGGCGATTGATCAGAAACTAGAGGAGGCCGCGGAAACCCTCGGTGCAGGACCTTTCTGGGTCTTCGTCACCGTAACCCTCCCGCTCGCCCTGCCAGGGATCGTCGCCGGTATGATCCTTTCCTTTGCCAAGGCCATGGGAGAATTCGGAGCGACGATCACCTTCGTGTCAAACATTCCTGGCGAGACGCAGACGCTTGCCGCTGCAATCTACACCCTGACTCAGGTTCCGGGCGGTGACGCGGGTGCGATGCGTTTGACTGTGGTCGCGATTGCGATCTCCTTCGGCGCGCTTTTGGCGTCAGATGCACTTGCCCGACTTCTTACCCGTAGAGGTGCTGCCTGATGGCGCTGATGGTAAAGGCCAGGCATGAGTTCGGCAGCTTCAAGCTTGATGCGAACTTTACGGCCGACGGCGGGGTGACTGCTTTGTTCGGCCGATCGGGCTCCGGCAAGACATCGTTGATGCGGATCATTGCGGGGCTGGTGCGTCCGACTGCCGGAACAGTAGTCCTCGATGACGAAGTGCTTCTCGATACCGGCAGCAACACCTTCGTCAAGCCGCACCGTAGGCGGTTTGGCTATGTCTTCCAAGAAGCGCGATTGTTTCCTCATCTGAGCGTCTGCCGGAACCTCGCCTATGGACGGTGGCTTTCCCCAACTTCGCTCCAGCCGGGTGAATTTGATCGAATCGTCGAGATGCTGGGCCTCTCGCCATTGCTCAACCGGGACCCTGCTACGCTTTCCGGGGGAGAACAACAGCGGGTAGCGATCGGCCGTGCGCTCCTGAGCGCACCGCGCCTTCTGCTCATGGATGAGCCACTCGCGGCGCTGGATGACGAGCGCAAAGCGGAAATCCTGCCTTATCTGGAGCGGTTGCGTGACGAGGCAGGAGTGCCGATCGTCTATGTCAGCCATTCTGTCACCGAAGTGACGCGCCTTGCAGACCGGGTGGTGCTGATGCGGGATGGTCGGGTGGCGGCGGTGGGAGATCCGAACCACGTCTTTGCCAGCAAAGCTCCGCCACTGCTCGCCCCTCGGGATGCGGGAAGCGTGTTGACTGGCACCGTCGAAGGTTTTGATGCGGCGACGGGACTTGCAAGCATCAGGCTCCGGGAGAGGTCCCTGCTCTTGCCCGAGTCCCGGCTGACGGTCGGACGAGTGGTCCGCCTTCACCTTCCGGAGCGGGACGTGATGATCGCCACCATCCAGCCGGTGGGGCTGAGTGCGCTGAACATTCTTCAGGGGAAGATCACTTCCCTCGTGAGGGATCAGGGAACGGTCGGTGTGACGATAGACTGCGGCGGCGATCAGATCCTTGCCCGCATCACGAGCTTCTCAGCCCAGAGGTTGAACCTGACGGTCGGGCAGGCGGCCTTTGCAGTAATCAAGTCAGTTGCTTTGGAGCGTTGAGGAGAGGCATCGGGCGCCGAAAGCCTGCTCTGGCATAAGTCCCGTTCCTATGCGACATCAGAGGGGTCTGACTGAGGAGAAAGACACGATCGCGGCTGACTGCGCGATCGAGCGAAAGGGAGAGGGTGGAGCAGGAGCCATGCCTCCGCCTGATCAAGGGAGGAAGTAGTACATGGCAGCGAGCATTGCGTTTATCGGCCTCGGCAACATGGGCGGTCCTATGGCCGCCAATCTTGTGAAAGCCGGGCATGATGTCATTGGCTTCGACCTCTCACGGCAATCTTGCGAGGCGGCCGAGGGGAAGGGCGTGTCGATTGCTCCGACGCCGGTGGACGCGGCGAAAGATGCCGATGTCGTCGTGACGATGCTACCGGCGGGCCAGCACGTACTTGCGGTGTGGAACGAAATTTCGTCGGCACTGAAGCCAGGAACGTTGCTGATCGACTGCTCCACGATCGACGTGGAGAGTGCCCGCAAAGCCCACATCCTGTCGAAAGAGGTAAGCTGCCTGTCGCTCGATGCCCCTGTTTCCGGTGGTACGGTCGGAGCGGCGGCGGGGACGCTCACTTTCATGGTGGGCGGTGAAGAGGCAGCGTTCGCAAGGGGAGAAGCCATCCTGCAGGCCATGGGCAAGCGTATCGTCCACTGCGGCGATGCCGGTGCCGGGCAGGCCGCCAAGATCTGCAACAACATGATCCTCGGCATCACCATGGCAGGCGTCTGCGAAGCTTTCGTGCTTGCTGAGAAGCTCGGCCTTTCGCATCAGGCGCTTTTCGACGTGGCTTCCACGTCCTCCGGGCAGTGCTGGTCGCTGACCACCTACTGCCCGGTACCCGGACCCGTGCCGACATCTCCCGCCAACAACGGCTACCAACCTGGTTTCGCAGCTGCACTCATGCTGAAGGACTTGAAGCTCTCGCAGGAGGCGGCCGGCGCGGCGGGGGCGTCAACCGAGATGGGAGCGCACGCGGCCGCATTGTATGAGGAGTTTGCCAAGCGCGGCCATGGCGACGTTGATTTCTCGGGGCTGATCAATTTCCTTCGTGAGAAGACTCAAGTCTAGCTGCATCAGTCGTCCGAGTAACGCTCCTCAGCCCACGGGTCTCCGCGCATGTGGTAGCCATTCTGTTCCCAGAAGCCGGCGCTGTCGGCGGAAAGGAATTCGATCCGGTTCAGCCATTTGGCGCTTTTCCAGAAATAAAGATGCGGCACCACGAGCCGTAGCGGGCCGCCATGTTCCGCCGAGAGTGGCTGGCCCTGCCACCGATGGACGAGCAGCGCATCTTCGGCGGCAAAATCGGAAAGCAGCAGGTTGGTGGTGTAACCATCGTAGCTGGTCAGCATCACCGCCGTCGCTTCAGGCTTTGGATCAACCGCATCGAGAAATGTGCGCGTAGAGACGCCGGTCCATTCATTGTCGTAGCGGGACCAGGTGGTGACGCAGTGGATGTCAGACCGCCTTTCGACCTGCGGCAGTGAGAGGAAGGTCTGCCAGTCGAAGCTGGTCGGCTTGTTCACCAAGCCACGGATGTCGAGCCGCCACCGCGCTGTCGAAACTTGCGGCTGCTGGCCAAGATCGAGCACCGGCCAGTTGTGGACAAGATGCTGGCCGGGAGGCAGACGTTCTGTTTCTGGTCTGGAAATCTGGCCGGTGAGGAAGCGACCTTCTTCGGCCCATTTCCGCTTGGTGCGCGTCAATTTGGTGTCGTCCGTCGGCATAGGCTCGTCAGCCATGAAGCATCCTTCCTCGCAATCTCGTCCCTTGCCACTGGCAATATTCTGGTAAATGAGTGGGCAAATCAATCGATCCCCTCCGCAGTTGCCCGCTGCCAGATTTCGGAATGCCATGCCCTCCTTCAATCCGCTCGTTGAAAAGCTCGCGCCGCCGCCGGTGCCCTCCGTCTTTGCCTGGGGGCGTGCCTATGACGGGGCCCGAGGACCCTTGATTGATCTCTCGCAAGCGGTGCCGGGTTACCCGCCACACCCGGACATGCTCGCCCTTCTGAAGGAGACCTCGGGTTCCACTGCTTATTGCGGTTACGGGCCGATCGAAGGCGAGGCCGTACTGCGTGATGCCTACTCAAAGCACGTCAGCGAGGTCTACAAGGCCGAGATCAGTAGCGAAAACATCCACATCACGTCCGGCTGCAACGAGGCATTCGTCAGTGCCGCCATGGCGGTAGCCGGTTCGGGCCAAACCGTGCTGATGACCAATCCGTTCTATTTCAATCACGAGACGACCCTTGCCATGATGGGCGTCAACATCAAGACCGTATCCTGCGCTGCCGAAGACGGATTTGTGCCGCGGGTCGATGCGATTGCCGCAGCCATCACGCCGGACGTAAGGGCGCTGGCGCTGGTAACTCCCAACAACCCGACGGGGGCGGTTTATCCGGTCGATTTGTTACGGGAGATCTTCGACCTGTGTCGGCAGAAGGACATCTGGCTGATCCTTGACGAGACCTACCGGGACTTCATGATGGACCCGGGGCAACCGCCGCACGCTCTCTATTCTCAACATGATTGGGAGGACCGGCTGATCGGCCTCTACAGCTTCTCCAAGTCCTTCTGTATTCCGGGACACAGGCTTGGCGCCATCACGGCAGGTCGTAAAGCTGTGGAGCAGATCGCCAAGATCATGGACAATCTTCAGATCTGCGCGCCCCGGGCCGCACAGGCGGCCGTTGCACAGGCGCTGCCGATGCTTGCTGACTGGCGCGAGGAGAACCGGCAGGAGATCGTCCACCGGGCCGAGGCTCTGGAGAGGGTGATGAAGAAGCTTCCAACGTGGCGCGTGGAGGCGATCGGCGCCTATTTTGCCTTTGTCCGCCATCCTTTCCCCTCTCTCAACTCCGCTGAAGTTGCCGAGCGGCTGGCGAAGCAGGCAGGCGTCGTCTGCATTCCCGGCATGTATTTTGGCGCGGGCCAGGAGCAATATCTGCGCTTTGCCTTCGCCAATGCCGATGTGCCAACAATCGAGCTCCTGACGGGCCGGCTTGGGAATTTCAAGATGGCTCCAGCCTAAGATCCTGTTTTGTTCTCTCAGACCTGCTATATGAGCTTGATCTGAAGCATTGGTGATGAATGGCACAGAGAGCAGGCAGCGCAGATCTTCCGCTTCATGGCGGACGGGTTCCGGCCTGGCTCGGCCAGCGGATGACGCGGCTGGGTGCTCTGGTCACCGAGGCCATTGTGCAGCACTACGGGCGCGACGAGTTTCTGCGTCGTCTGGCCCATCCCTTTTGGTTCCAGTCCTTCGGTGCTGTCATGGGCATGGACTGGCATTCCTCCGGGATTACCACGAGCGTCCTGGGTGCGCTGAAGCGGGGCTTGACGCCGCTATCGGGGGAACTGGGCATCCATGTCTGCGGCGGACGTGGACAGCATTCCCGCAAAACGCCGGATGAGCTTCTGGCAATCGGAAACCGCGTCGGGCTCGACGGCGTGAGCCTTGGAACTGCAAGTCGCCTCGTCGCCAAGGTGGACAGTGCGGCCGTTCAGGACAGTTTCGATCTCTACCTGCACGGGTTTATCGTCACCGATGACGGGAACTGGGTTGTCGTGCAGCAAGGCATGAACGGCGACCGACGGCAGGCGCGGCGATATCATTGGCTTTCCGAAGGACTCGAAAGTTTCGTCGATTCTCCCCATGCTGCCATCGAGGGCATGGGGCAGGGGAACATCGTCAACCTCGCCGATCGCCGGGCTGCAGCATCCAGGCAGGGACAGCTCGATCTTCTGGGCACGTTCGGGCCTGACAAAGTGGTTGCTGAAGTCATTGCCCTGGAAGGTCGCCAAGCGCCTGAACCTGCGCAGCCGCTCCTGCCGCATCTCATCATGCCCGATCATCACGATGTCCGGCACAAAGACGTCAACATGAAACGTCTTCATGCGACGCTTGTCGCTGCAGCGGATCGTGGACCGGAGGACTTTCCGCAACTGCTCCTGACGCCGGGAGTTGGCGCGCGCACAGTCAAGGCGCTCGCCATGGTGGCGGAAGTTGTTCACGGCGCCCCTTGCCGCTTCTCCGACCCAGCGCGCTTCTCGCTTGCCCATGGCGGCAAGGATCGGCATCCGTTTCCTGTTCCGCTAAAAGTCTATGACGAGACGATCAAGGTGATGAAGTCCGCTGTGAGCAAGGGGCGGCTGGGGCGAGAGGAGGAGTTGCAGGCGCTGAAGCGGCTGGACGACCAGGCGCGGCAAGTCGAACGCTATGTCACCGGTCCGGATCTCAAGGAGATCGTGGCCGGGGAATTTCGCAACTCCCCAGACTTCGGCGGTCGCAGCATCTTCGGCTGGGAGGCTGAACTGGCTGCTGCCAAACGCGGCAGCAGCTTGTCCCGCTAGGTTCGAGGCAGCGTCTTACCTGGGTTTTTTCTGGTGATCAGGCGGACGCTCGTTGCGCAGAGGGTGAGACGAGCCGCGCCGCCAGGCCAGCAATGCGCTCCATTGCGACCACCAGGACCTCATCCGGGACAGTAAGCGAAATACGCAGGAAGCCCGCAGCCTGAGCTCCGAAGGAAGCGCCTGGCATCACAGCGACACCCTCCTGCCGCAGCAGTTCCCAGGCAAACTGTTCCCCCTTCATGCCTGTCGCGGATACGTCCAGCAGAATGAACATGCCGCCCTCGGGCAGCATCGGTTTGATCAGGTTGCTGCCTGCACAAACCTGCTCGGCGAGTCCAGCTCTCCGGCTGTAGTTGGTCCGCATCGTCGGCGCCATGTCAAAATCCTGCGACAGAGCCATGGCCGTCATGTCTGCGATGAACGGCTGCACGCCGAACAGCATCGTTTCCGACACCGGCAAAACCTTGCTGCAGAATTCCTCGGGTCCTGCAGCCCAGCCGCTGCGGAAACCGGGAGCAGCATGGGACTTCGAGATAGAGGAAACGATGATCGTCCTATCAGCCAGCTCGGGCATGTCGAAGGGTGAGGCGAACTCGGTCGTATCGAAGACCAGTTGCTCGTAGACCTCGTCACAAACAAGCCACAGGTCGTGCTTGACGCAGACGTCGCCGATTGCCTTGATCTCGGGGGCTGTCAGTACTGCGCCGGTCGGGTTGTGCGGCGTGTTGAGCATGACGACCCGGCACGCGGGCGTAACTGCGCGCTCCAGATCTTCGGCCTGCATGTGGAAGCGCTTTTCAGGTCTCAGCGGCACATAAACGGGATGGGCACCGGTCGAGGAAATGACGCCTTCATACGTGGCGTAGAGGGGATCTCCAACCAGCACTCCGTCACCGGCTTCCACCAGCCCGGCCATGACTGTGTAGAGTGCCGTCTGCGTACCGGGGAAGCAAAGGAAGTTTGCTTCCGTTACACCCGGCCGCCGCAAGGCGTATTTCTCGACCAGAGACTTGAGAACAGAGGGCTCACCGCGTCCATTGGAGTAGCGGATGCGACCGGCATACATCGAACGTGCCGCTTCATCCAGAAGCGCCTTGTCCGGTGCCACGTCTGGTTCACCGATCGTCAGCTCAATGATATCGGCACCGGCCGCCTTCATGCGCCGCGCTTCGCTATGGACAGCCCATCGGCCGGATCCGAGGTTTGCGAGACGATCGGTGATGGAGGCATAGCGCATTGGTCTTCCCTTTATTCCCTTCGGCCTCAGGACAATTCGCCGGGCGGCAGCCGGAGCATGCCTTCCACGGAGGCTATCGCCATCTTGGCAAGTTCTTCGTCCTGGAACATGTCTGGTGCAAGCGTCCCTTCTAGCCACAGACCATCGATCAATCCATTGACCGCGAACGCATAGGTGCGGCAGGACTGTGCGCTGACCTCGCGCGACCGCTCTGCAAAGAAGGCGATCAGCAGTGCCTCGAGTTCAGCAAGAAAGGCGAGGTAGCTTTCCCGGTGAATAGCCGCAAAGGCAGGATCAAGCGGGATATGGCTGATGAAGGCTGCCCAAAGTGACAGCGTCCGGCTATCCGTCACAGGCGGCGTGACATTGGATACAATGAACCGCCTCAACCGGGTCTTTGCGTCCTTTCCGTCGGCAGCTGCCTTGGTTGTTTGTGTAATGCCGCTCATCAACTGTCGATAGGCCGCCTGCAGCATCTGATCCTTGCTGTCAAAATAGTGGCGGATAAGGCCTCCCGTGACCCCGGCCCGTGCCGCGATCTGCCGCACCGTTGCGCCCTGAATTCCAACGTCTGCAATGCAGTCAAGGGTCGCGGCAATGAGATCTTCGCGACGCTCTGCCTCGGTTGCCCGGCTATAGGATCTCCGTGCCACGGTCACGGCTTAGACGACAGAAATGACATCGGGTCTCGCTGAATGACGTGCCCGCGAAACGTTGATGCCACGGCGGACGATGTTCTTGTTATACGGATGAATAATTTTATGGCAAGCGTTGGTCTTCAGGATTGTGATGAGGCATCAACGGGCCTGCATTCAACGCCGGCCGTTCGCCAGCCGTGCTGCCGCAGGTCGCAGGCGAAGCGCCAGCATGGCGATGGCTCCTATGAAGGGCCCTACGGCGAGGATTGAGAACGTCCACCGCCAGCCTCCCAACCATTCAGCAAGATGCGGCATAAGCCAGATCATCAGGATGGTGAGGGCAAAGCCCATTCCCATCTGTAGCGAAAGCGCCGTGCCGATATAGGCTCGGTCGGCAAGCTCCGTCACCGACGCCGAAAATTGCGCCGAATCGCCAATGATCGTTATCCCCCAGATGACGACCACCAGAACCAGAAGCCATTGGGGTCCCTCGAAGACAAAACCGATTAGCAATGCGCATGTCCCCGAGGCGAGCATCATGCCAGCAGTTGTCGCCGTCCGTCCAAAGCGATCAGACAGCAGACCTCCAGCAAAACAACCCACCACGCCCGCCGCTACGGCGGTAAATGTCAGAAGCGATGCCTCGGTCGCATCGCCTGCCGCCATTCCTTCCAAGGCAGCGGTGACATAAGCCAGAAGCCACGCCCACATCGCATAAAGCTCCCACATGTGTCCGAGGTAGCCGAGGTTGACGAGGGCAACGTCCCGGTCACGCAGAACCCGGCCAATCTGGCGTGGATCGAAGACGGCCTTTCCATAGGGATAGGGGCCCTCCCGGGTGAAGAAAAGAAAGATGACCATGCTGATGATCGAGGCGAGGCTCGCAAGTCCCACGACCGTCTGCCATTGGACGTCCGAGATGGCACCACGAAAGAGGTGAGGCAATGAGGAGCCGGCGGTGATCGCCCCAATGACGCCAGCAAAGGCCAGCCCTCGGCCAGTGACGAACCACGTCGAGACCAGCTTGAGAGCTGGAGGATAGACGCCGGCAAGGGCAAGACCCGTGGCCATTCTGCAGATTACGGCTATCGCGGGTTCCGGTTGGAGAAGAAGCGCAGCGTTGGAGACTGCAGCCAGTGCTGCCGAGGCAGCCATGAGGCGGTTCATGCGGATGAGGTCGGGAAGATTGAACAGGCTTGCCAGCAAGGCGCCGATGACGAAGCCGAGCTGCACGCCGTTTGTCAGCCATGCCGTGGCTACTCCAGAAAGCGTCCATTCGCGCGCAAGCTCCGGCGCAATCGCTGCGGCGGAAAACCATGTGGAGAATGACAACACAACCGCAACGCAGAGCACGCCCAGTATTCGCCAGTGTCCATTCGCGCTCGTGATGTCCCCCGCTTCTTTCATGACGCCACGTTCAAGTTAACGGCCTCAATCCCGTGGAAGGCCCGACCCAGGTAGATAAGTCCCTCGCCGTTTGTACCCGTACGAGCGGCCGTCACACGACAGAAGAAGACCGAGTGGCTCCCGACTTCGGAGATATCGCAGATATCGCATTCAACAGAGGCGGAGGCACCTTCCAGTGCCGGACAACCGTTTCCGGCCACGGTCCAGGCCCCGGAAGCGAACCGATCCTCGACCGGCTTCTCCGCGGCGGAGAAGGCGCGAGCGAGATCCTCTTGCTGTGCCGCAAGGATGTTGACGCAAACCCGGCCGTTCTTGCGGAAGACCGAGTTGTTGCGGCTGGCGCGATTGAGGCAGATCAGAAGGGTGGGCGGGTCGTCAGTCACGCTGCAGATCGCGGACACCGTACATCCGGCGATGCCGGCCTCGCCCTTTGAGGTGACGATGCTGACGGCAGCACCCAGGCGGGCCATGGTATCGCGGAACTGCTGTTTATCTATCAATGGTCCTGCTCTCGTCATGCCACCTTCGGTACACGGTGGCTGGCGCCTATGTGTCGTTCCGGTAGTCGGGGTGTGCCGAACAACTTCTGGCGAAGCGTCCCATCACCGTAGCCCGTCTTGTACATGCCCCGGTCCTGCAAGATCGGTATCACCAGAGCGATGATGTCGTCAAAGCACTCGGGCACCACGGATCGAGAGAGGTTGAAGCCGTCGACGCCGGCCTCGGCGACCCATTTGCCTAACTCGTCTGCGATCTTCTCCGCCGATCCGACCATTGGTGGCTGCCGGCTGCCGAGCACCATTTGCTCCAAAAGCTTCCGCTTGGTCCATTGGAGGCCGGAGCTCCGCGTCATTGCCTCGACATTGGAGACGATCGCAGCAGTCTTGCCGGTCTCAATCGGCTCATCAAGGTCGTACTTGTCAAAGTCGATGCCCATGGAGCCGGCGGCATGGGCCAGAGCCGCATCAGAACTGACATAGGAGCGGTACTCTTCGAACTTCTCCTGTGCCTCCTTTTCCGTTCGCCCAGTCACGATGGTGGCACCCATGAAGATCTTGATATCATCCGGTCGGCGGCCATAAGCGACAGCGCGATCGCGGATGTCATCGATGATCCCCTTCACACCCTCCAGCTTCTGGCCATTGACGAAAACACATTCCGCATGGGTCGCGGCGAACTCGCGACCACGCGTGGAAGAACCTGCCTGGTAAAGGACGGGCGTGCGTTGTGGCGATGGCTCACATAGGTGAATTGCGTCTATGCTGTATTGCCGTCCCTTGTGCCGGACCTTGTGAACCTTCGCCGGGTCCGCATAGAGATGATGGTCATAATCGGCGAGAACGGCATCATCTTCCCAGCTTCCTTCCCAGAGCTTGTAGACAAGTTCCATATATTCGTCCGCCAGATCGTAGCGGTCATCATGCGCTGCTTGCGCGTCCAGTCCAATGGCCCTCGCAGCACTGTCCAGATAGCCTGTCACGATGTTCCAGCCCATCCGGCCCCCGGTCAGGTGGTCCAGCGTCGACATCCGACGCGCAAACAGAAAAGGCGGTTCGTAGGTCAGATTGGCGGTGACGCCGAAGGCAAGATGCTGCGTGACCGCCGCCATTGCCGGTACGAGCAGCATTGGGTCGTTGACAGGAACCTGAACTGCGCCGCGCAGAGCCGCCGCGTTGCTCGCCCCGAGCACGTCGTTGACACCAACAACGTCGGCCAGGAATATCCCGTCGAACAAGCCGGCCTCCAGCTTGCGGGCGTACTGAGTCCAGTAGGAAAGTTCAGCATAGCGTCGTGATTGATCGCGGGGATGAGACCACAATCCCTGCTGGATATGGCCCACGCAGTTCATGTCGAAGGCATTGAACAGGATCTTCTTCGTCATAATGTTCCCCTGCCTCGTTGATAGCGAGGCGTGTCTTCTATAGGACCTGTTCGTCCACTATAAGAGACGATTGACGAAAGGCAAGCTCATGCCAGAGATGCACCCCGACCCGGTTATAGCCATCGCGGCGCGGCTCAAGATTGAGCGGGAGGCGAGGGGCTGGTCACTTGCTGAGCTTGCTGAGCGCTCGAATGTTTCCAAGGCTATGATCAGCAAGATTGAGCGCGGTGAAGCAAGCCCGACAGCCACTTTGCTAGGGCGCTTGTCAGGCGCATTTGGGCTTCCGCTGTCTATCCTGCTCGCACTTTCGGAGCGGTTGCCAGATCGGCTGAGTGCGCGCGATGCGCAACCAGTCTGGCACGATCCGGAAACGGGCTATACGCGGCGCGCCGTATCCCCACCCAATTCAGGTATGGAGATTGTGGAGGTGTCTTTGCCAGCCGGTGTGCGCGTGCCGTACCCGGCTTCCGCCTTCGCATTCCAACAGCAGCAGATATGGGTCCTGGAAGGGGAACTGGAGTTTCGTGAAGGGGAGGTTGTGCATCATCTGCGTCAAGGTGATTGCTTGCTTTTGGGGCCGCCGGCCGAGTGCGTGTTCTTCAATCCGGGCACGGTTGCCGTGCGCTATGTGATCACCCTGGCCCGACGTTGATCTTTGAAGCAGCGGACGTGTCTTTAAGCGTCAGAAGTTCAAGTTACGAAGTTGCGGCGCGTTTGTCGCTGCCGAGACCGTGCGCGATCATACTCCGAGCCAGAACTTGATGATCAGCGCGATAGTGCCAACGGCAAGAACACCGGCGAGCCACAGCCCGATGAACCACAGAATACGTATGCCAGAACTTGGCTGCGGCATCAGTGGTAGCCTTCTTCAGGATCGACCTTCCCGCGGAAGACCCAGTATGCGTAGCCAGTATAGGCAAGGATCAGTGGCACGAGGATGACCGCCCCCACGAGCAGGAATGCAAGGCTCTCGTCAGGGGCTGCGGCGTCCCAGATGGTGACGGATGTGGGCACTATATAGGGGTAAAAGCTGATGCCGATACCTGCATAGGCAATCACGAAAAGACCGAGAGATGCAATGAAGGGACGGGTATCGTGGTGCGTGCGAAGACCGCTTAACAGCATCCATAAGCAGCCGGCAACCAGGAGAGGAACGATGATACTGAACGCCACCGTTGGCCAGCCGAACCAGCGCTGCAGATAAAGAGGCTCCAGGAAAGGCGTCCACAGGCTGACGATTCCCATGGACAGCAGAGTTCCAACGGCGGTCATGTAGGCGTAGCGTCGCGCCTGCTCGGCAAGTTCGCCGCGGGTCTTCATGACCAGCCATGTGGCGCCGAGAAGAGCATACCCCACAAGCACTGCCAAACCGGTTGCAAGGGAGAATGGCGTCAGCCAGTCCCACCAACCCCCGGCATAGGCGCGATTGTCTACGGGAATGCCTTGAACCAGGGCTCCCAGCGCGACCCCTTGCGCAAAGGCAGCCACTGCTGATCCACCTGTGAAGGCCCAGTTCCACAGGCTCTCGTATTGCTTGGTGCGCCAGCGGTATTCGAAAGCAACTCCCCGGAAGATCAGGCCCAGAAGCATGGCGATGATGGGCGCGTAGAGGGCAGGAAGGATCGTTGCATAGGCTAGGGGAAACACGGCCAGCAGCCCGCCTCCACCAAGAACCAGCCAGGTCTCGTTCCCGTCCCACACAGGCGCGACGCTGTTCATCATCACGTCCTTGTCATGCTTGTGCTTGAAGAACGGAAACAGGATTCCGACGCCGAGGTCGAAGCCATCCAGGATCACGTAGGCAAGTACTGCGAAGGCGATGATCGCCGCCCAGATGAACGCAAGATCAATGTCCATGGTGGTCGAACTCCTGCTTTCGGGCAACATGAGGCGCCGGTGTGATACCTGCCGTCCGGATCGGGCCTTCGTCGAGGTTGTCCATAGGGTCGCGCGGCAGCCTGGACATCAGACGAAGGATGTAAAAGGTGCCGGCGCCAAACACGAAGAAGTAGACGATGACGAAGGCGATCAACGAACTACCCACGGCTGGCGCCGAGATGGGCGAAACCGAGTCCGCCGTCAGCAGGTGTCCGTAGACGGTATATGGCTGCCGGCCCACCTCCGTCGTGACCCAGCCAGAAAGAACGGCAATGAAGCCCGCAGGCCCCATGGCCAAGGCAGCGCGGTGTAGCCAGTCGTTCTGGTAAAACGTTCCCCGCCAGCGGCACCAGAGGCTCCAAATTCCCAGACCCAGCATCGCGAAGCCCAGCATGATCATGACCCGAAACGACCAGAACACGATTGCGACAGGTGGATGCGACTCCTCTGGAACAGTATCCAGACCGGCAAGTGGCGCATTCAGGTCATGCTTCAGTATGAGACTTGAGAGCTTCGGGATCTGGACCGCGTAATCGATCCGCTTTTCGTCAGGATTGGGGATTCCGAACAAGATCAGGGGGGCGCCATCTGGATGGCTTTCGTAGTGACCTTCCATGGCCATGACTTTCGTCGGCTGGTGTTCCAACGTGTTGAGACCGTGCATGTCACCTGCAACAATCTGCAACGGTGCAACTACCACCAGCATCCACATAGCCATTGAGAACATCGTACCTGCCCGCAGCGGCGAGGTGCCTCGGATCAGATGCAGGGCACCAACGGCACCGACGACAAGTGCGGTCGTCAGATAGGCGGCCAGCACCATATGCACCAGGCGGTAAGGGAAGGATGGATTGAAGATGATGGCCCACCAGTCGAGCGGAATAAACTGGCCCACATCATTCATGCCGAACCCTTGCGGGGTCTGCATCCAGGAATTTACGGCCAGGATCCAGGTTGCCGACATCAAAGTGCCGAAGGCAACCATGAGGGTGGCAAAGAAGTGGAGCCCCGGCCCGACCCGATTTCGTCCGAAAAGCATCACTCCAAGGAACCCCGCCTCAAGGAAAAAGGCTGAGAGTACTTCATAGCCCATGAGGGGCCCGATGACAGGGCCGGCCTTGTCGGAGAACACACTCCAGTTGGTGCCGAACTGGTAGGACATGACGATTCCGGAAACGACGCCCATACCAAATGCCAAGGCAAAGATCGTTTTCCAGAAATCGAAAAGCTCTAGGTAAACCTCTTGCTTGGTCCAAAGCCACAAGCCCTGCAGCACGGCAAGGTAACTGGCCAAGCCGATCGAGAAGGCCGGAAAGATGATATGAAACGAGACCGTGAAAGCGAACTGCAGTCTGGCCAGAACGAGAGCGTCGAAGTTTTCGAACATGAGCGCCAGACCTTATCCCACACCAACCGCAGATTCCTGCGCTTAAGATGATTTTGTCGCGGTAAAGGTCAATAAGGGCGCATCGCCGCAGCGGGGCAAGTTGCCGCAGAGTCTTACGGCTTAGCAAAAAGAAGGCGCCTTTCGGCGCCCAGGTGGGGAGGGTGGTTGCAACGCTGTCGGCACGTCTCTGCTGCGTCTGACGCTCAACCGGCCGCTAAACCCGTCACATCTCCAGATGTTCCTGAAGGCGGCGCAATTTTCGGGAGGAACAATGCCGACGTTCTCCCGGTTCGGTTTCTATCATCGAAAGGAGGTAGGACATGAGCAAATCTGTGGAGACCACAGACCACAAGGAAATCCGCAGCTGGATCGAAGAGCGCGGAGGTCATCCTGCACGCGTCAAGACGTCGGGCGAAGGCGGCATTCTTCGGGTCGATTTTGGCGAGCCGGAAGAATCGCTTGAAGAAATCGGCTGGGACGACTTCTTCGCGATCTTCGACGAAAACAAACTCTGCTTTCTGTACCAGGAGGAGACGTCCAGCGGAAAAACCAGCCGCTTCAACAAGTTCGTTTCCCGGAGCAAGCATTAGCGAAAGCGGCGACAGGGAAAGGAGTACTCCATGGCAACCTCGAAACACTTCCGTCAGGAGCGTCCAAGCGATGCTGACCTGAAAGGGAACCCAGGCATCGGCACATCCAGTGGCCGGCAAGGCCAGGTCGTGGAAGGCGAGATACAGGGAGAGAACACGGAAGAAGGAGACGTCCTTAACGACACGCTGCCTTCAGGTGGAATCGACCCCAACCAACGCGGCCGCAGCAACAAGTGAAAGGCAGAATAGACATGCAAGGGAACAAGATACACCAGCAGCAACGCAACATCATCGAGAAACGCGTCGACACATCTAACGCTGGCGACGATTTCGACGCGCGCGCCAACCTGGATCGCAGCGACGCGGCACGAGATGCTTATCGCAAAGGAGACGATCTGAGCATGCGAAGCGCCGAGCTTTCCTTGAACGACGATGATCCGGCTATTGTGCGTGGTGTGAACCAGGAAAGCCAGCACCGCAAGGGCTCCGGCGCCTGAGCTCAAACAGAAAGAACGCGACATCGCTGACGCGGCGTGCTCTGAACGTCAGACCCGTATCTTGGCAAGCAGGGGCAAGTGGTCGGATGCGCGGCGCGTAAGCGGTGTCGATATTACCTGAGCATCGAGTACCTCTACGTCTTTGGACACGAAGATATGGTCCAGGCGCATCAACGGGTACTTCGATGGGAAAGTCGGCCGCGCCGATCTTACAGCCTGCTGGACGTCCGTGAACTGCTGCGCGATGCGCTTGTAAGCGGTAGACCGGCCAATCGAATTCAGGTCGCCGATCAGCAACTTTGGCTTGTTCTCAACCGCAGGATGCCCCATCCATATCGGCCCAAGAAGGTTCGATGCCTGTTGAACCCGATCGCTTCTGCGCAGACCGAAGTGCGTGTTGAATACCTGAACTTGTTTATCACCTGCTGTGACCTCCACCCAGACTGCGCCTCGCTGCTCGCCGCTGGAGGGCAACATGCCCCCTTTGACGAAACGCATCGGCAGTGACGTCAAGATGGCGTCTCCATAGCGTTCTTCGGCGACTTGCAAGGCAGCATGAAAATGGAACTCCATCTTCAGCAGCGAAGCGATGACATGCGCCTGATCTATTCCTTGCGTCCGCTGGCGGCCCACGTCCAATTCTTGCAAGCCAATGATATCGGGATCAAGTTCGGCTATAACATGCGCAATCCGCGATGGGTCGAGGTCACGATCGGTGCCGATGCAACTGTGGACGTTATAGCTGAGGACCTTGAGGATCTGCCCGCATGGAGGCGGTGTTTCGGGTAGTGTGGATGCCATGACGCAGGGAACCCGTTCGTCTTGCTTTCGTTCCCTGCTAGCAGATACCGGAGGAGGGCATGATCACAAGGCAGCGTCTACTAAAACTCATCGTTCTTGCTGCCATCGTGTTCGCCGCAGTTATCGTCTACCGAAGTCTTGGTCGGTATTCCTGGTCGGAGGTCGAGGCATCTGTTCGTTCCATTCCAGCAGGTAACCTCCTCTCGTCCTTTGCCTTCGTCATCGCTTCCTATACCTGCCTGTCCGGGTTTGACTGGCTCGCGGTACGCTATGCCGGGCGTCCGCTGAGTTACCCGAAAGCAGCACTTGCCTCGTTCACGAGCCTATCCATCGGACACAACGTCGGTCTGGCTGCCTTGAGCAGTGGCGCGGTGCGATATCGCTTCTATTCTCGGTGGGGCCTGACGCCGGAGCAGGTGGCAAAGGTCATCATCTTCTGCGGCGCCACCGTTGCACTTGGGCTTGGTACACTGGCCGGCATCGCGCTCTTGTCGTTCCCAAACGAGAGGGGCGACATGCTTGGCCTATCAGCTACGGCATCGGCTGTTCTTGGTCTGATGATCTTGTGTTTGCCGGCGACGTATCTGATCATCTGCTGGCGGGTTCGCCACTCGCTCCGGCTTGGCCGGTGGAGCTTCGAGCCACCATCGGCGCGACTTGCGATTGGCCAGGTGCTTGTCGGTACCCTCAATTTCGCATGCGTGGCCGGTGCAATCCATCAGCTGTTACTGGGAGTGGCATCCATTCATTACCTTGAGGTCGCAACCGCCTATGTCACCTCCAATATCGCGGCTTTGGTGAGTCATGTTCCCGGCGGACTAGGCGTCCTGGAGGCCACTATGTTGGGCCTTCTGCCCCATGCAAGTGCCATCGGTGCGCTTGTCGCCTTCCGCGTCCTTTATTTCTTCGTGCCGCTAATAATCGGAGTGCCGGTTCTGATTGCCAGCGAGGCCTATTACCGACGACGGGCGCCCAGCCTATCCCAACAGGCGGCGGGATAGGCGGCCGAATGCTCGGCGAAGGAAAACGGCCATCGGGCGGATAGGCCAGAAAGGCTGCTTTGGGTCGAATACCCCTGTACCCATGAGAGAATCGGTCTCTCCAACCGCGTGATCCATCTCATAGGGTCTCAGGCATCGGCCTTGAACGTTGAGGCGCTCAACAGCGGCGATCAGTGATCCGGTTTCCTCAGCGATCCTGCTCACCTCTTCAGCAGAGCACCCGAGATGCTCTGCCAGCAGGTCATCTCGAACCGCAAGAATGGCCTGCTTCCCCTCGGGAGAGCGTGTCTCCACAGCGATATCGCATTCGGTATCCAACCCCTCGGAGCGATTGTTCAGATTGGACGAGCCGACACGGATGAAACGATCATCCACGATGATCAGCTTCGAGTGGACAATAATCTCGCGTTCGCCGCCACTTCCATCCGGCGTGACAGCATAGAAGACGCGCAACCGGTTGTAACGGTCGACACGCTTCAGTCGCCTTATCAGCCGGTTGCGGTTTTGCCCCATCATCGCCTGCTCAAGGAACCCGTGAGACTCGCGCGTTACCACGACGACGATCTCCGGCCCCTGCCGGGCTTTCAAGCGCTTGGCGAGCGTGCGGGCGACTCCGAAGGAGGCGAGGTATTGTGTCTCGATGTAAAGATGGCGCTGGGCGGCTTTCAGCGCTTCATGGGTGAGGCGGATTGCCTCGCGATGACCGCGGCGCCCTTTCCAGTTCCAGGCTTCAGTCAGAGCAAGGCCGGTATTGCAGTCGGTCAGCGCAGGCGTAAGGTCTACGGGCCAGGGATTACCCCCTGATGTTTCCTTGGCCGGCTCCAGCACTTCGCCCGTAAGCCTCCTCCACCTCTCGCGTGCCATGTCGGCAACGAAAAGCGCAGGTGGGCCCGTCATGATCGTCTGTACGTCATGGACAGGGCCGAATGGCGTGCCATCAGGCGACACGCGCAGCGGGTTGTCAATGCGGTGCTCGCGGTCGTCCCACCGGCGTGCGGTGAGATCGATGCCGCCAAGAAAAGCGGTTCGGTCATCGACAGAGACCACCTTCTGGTGGTGGCTTCCCCGAAGGGGATGGTCGAAATCCAGTTTCAGGTGGATACGCGGATGGTCGTTCCAGTCCATCTTGCCAAAGAGTTTAAGGCTTTTACCGGAATATACGGGCCCCATACCCCACACCATAAGCCGCACTTCAAGTTCCGGATTTGAGTCCACGAGATGACGCAAAAGCTCTCCAAGCGTCTCCGTGGTTTCGCTCGGCCGCAGCTTGATGTCGGGATTGAAGTCCCAGCCGATAATGAAGATGGATCGCTGCGCCTGCCTCAGAACCTGATCAAGCCGGCGGAAATAGTCCGCACCGTCGATCAGGAAAGCGATTTTCTCCGCACGCCCACCACGCCAGGCGTTGAGGCCGGGCTTGATGATGGGGTTCAAACGGTCGGTGTTCTGATTTGTTTTGATAGTTGCCGTCACGTCCACGATGCGCCCCCGGTCACGATCGCAGGGAAACGCAAAATGTTCCAGCTTGTTCCACCGCCACGTCCCTCAGCGGCTTTCAGCCACTGGAGATATCATCAGCAAGCATAGGCGGGAGGGTTATTTTCATCCGGATTAGGGGTCGGTGCCTCATCCGGAAGGCGATCCGGTTCCGGTTCGTCGATTGGCGGTTCGGGCATTCCATCCGGAGTCGGGATGGGTGGTGTCTCGTGGGGCTCGCGCGGATCAGACATTGACGCCTCCTTGAGGGGTCCAACACGCTCTGCAGACGATTGTTCCGTCCTACTCTTCACCTAACTCTTACATGTTCGGAACGGCTTGTCGCCATTCTCGTTCCCGGACAAGTTTGTCGATCATCAGCAATGGAGATGACTTTGGCTCATATGCAAGATCACTATGCGCACTGGCTGCGCGACGCGCACGCGATGGAGGAGCAGGCGGTGACGATGCTGTCAGCGCAGGCAAAGCGGATCGAGAACTACCCACTGCTTAAGGAACGCATCGAGCAGCATCTGGCGGAAACCCAGGAGCATGAGCGGGCTCTACGTGTTTTGCTCGACGCCCTGCCCGGAGGACGATCGATCGTGAAGGACGTAACGGGGCGCGTGGCCGCAACGCTGCAAGGGCTGACGGGGGTGCTCACCCCGGATGAAGTGGTGAAGGGGGCGATGGCTAGCTACGCGTTCGAGCATGTGGAGATTGCGACTTACCGCGTGCTGATCGCCGCCGCCGACGAACTGGGCGAGACGGAAGCAAGAGGAGTGTTTGACCAGATTTTGCAGGAGGAGATTGCGATGGCGGCTTGGCTTCAGGAAAATCTGGATGACACCACTCGTTTGTTCCTGATGCGGGACGAACGGGAGCTTCAGGCGAAGCGCTGAGACTTGGCCGCCGCCCGCAAGTAGGCGACGACCTCTGATGGAATGGTGTTCCACCACTCGATGAACCAACGATGAAGTCAGTCTTCCTTCAAATGGTTTGCCTCGTGGTCATGGAACTGTTCCGTTTGGACGGCTTTGCTATCGAGGCCGCGTTCGCTCGAATGCTGTGCCTTGTCCCGGTTCGAGAGAACCATGTTTTCCGGCAGGACTGACGAGTCTAGATCCGTCATCGCTCCTGTTCCACTTTGCTTACCTTGAAATCCTCCAGGGCCGAAGTGCTTCGAGCTTGCGTTGGCCATCCTATGCCTCCTTGCATTTGCTGCTCTCGCATCGCGCGCATGCGCTGGTGCGTCCAAGTCCAACCTCTGCAAGGAGAAAATGATCCCAAAAAAGCACGAGAACTGCTGGACAGACAACTTGCTGAATCGATCAGGCTACTGTTGCAAGTCTGCCTTCATTATCCTTCGCCGACGTGGCTGTGCCACCTCTTGTGAAATGCTCAAGCCACAGTTGGGTGGAAAGGATGCCGACAAAGGCGGCATTGTCGCGGAAGCCGGCAACTGACTGTGATGAACACTTCTGCCGAAGCTTTGCGACTGCCATCGGGTTGAAAAGCCCGCCAGCCTTGATCTGCTCTACATTGAGCGATTGGCGAACATACGCCGGTTCTGGCTCAAAGAACGAGCTGCTGTCGGGCGCGCGGTATGGCTGTTTGGATCGGCGGACCACGTCTTCCGGAAGGAGATCCTTCGCAACGCGACGGAGGATGTGTTTTTCTTCAAGCCCTCTGAGCTTCGCCTCCGGATGAAGCGAGCTGGCGAATTCGACAAGCCTGTGGTCCAGAAACGGAAACCGGCCTTCCACCCCATGCGCCATCGCCATGCGATCACCTTGGCTGGAAAGGATATAACCTGGCAAAAGGAAGCGTGCTTCCAGGTATTGGGCCTGGTGCAGCGGGTGCCAGCGCCCGAACTCTGGTGGAAGACGCGAAGCAAGGTCTTCTGCCGCGTCGTAGCCGGAAAGGCGTGCTTTGAGATCATTGGAATAGAAGATCTTCGCCGCAGCCGTGCTGCGGAAGCGCGGGCGGTGAGAAAAGAGGGGATCTTGAGGCGTATCCTTTCCAGCGCCGAAGAAGGCCGCCAGATATTCCGGGGACTGCTGCTTCAACCCAGGCAGGTAAGGGTAGAGCTTGCGAAACAGATGTGGACGAATGCGTGAAGCAGGCTGACGGGCGCAGAAGCGGCGAACGCGGCTTTCGCGAAAGATGTCGTAGCCTGCAAATACCTCGTCGGCGCCTTCTCCAGTCAGGACCACCTTCATCCCCGCTTGCCGGACCAGTCCCGACAAGTGGAAGAGCGGGGTAGGCGCGGTTCGAAGCACCGGTCGCTCCGAGAACCGGATCACATCGGGAAAGGCTTCGGCGATAGCTGACGAGCCGCAGGTGATCGACCTGTGGTGCGTTCCCAGCGCTTCCGCCACCTGACGTTGGAACATGCTTTCATCGTGTTCTGCGGTTTCGAACGCGACAGAGAAAGTGTTGATGCCATCTGGAGCCATGGGCGCCGCAAGGGCGGCGATAAGGGAGGAATCGAGCCCTCCGGATAGATAAGAGCCCACTGGCACGTCAGCACGCATTCGCAATCTCGTGGCGTCCAACAGCAGTGACCGCAGTTCCTCTTCCCGCTCGCGATGATCCTCCTGCGGGCGCAGATCCGCGAGGTCAGGATAGGTCAGCTGCCAGTAGTGCTTGGTTCGAACACGGCCGTCCTGGAGGATCAGCGCCGCCCCCGGCTCCAATTCGGAGATCCCTTTGAAGACGGTACGCGGTGCAATCGGACACCAAAGGGTGAAGATCTGGTCGAGGGCGATCGGGTCAAGTTCAGCCTCGATACCAGGAACGGCAAGAAGCGCCTTGGCTTCAGAGGCAAAATAGAAGGCGCCGCCGCGCTGGGTATAGAACAGCGGCCGAACTCCCATGCGGTCGCGAGCAATCAGCATTCGCCTTTGCCGTTCATCCCAGATTGCGAAGGCAAAGTCCCCGTTCAGGCGATCAAGGCATCCATCGCCGAAATGGGCGTAAAGCTGGAGCAGAACCTCCGTATCGCTGCCGGTTCGGAATTTGCCGCCACGGGCCTCCAGATCCTCGCGCAGTTCCACGTAGTTGAAGATCTCGCCGTTGAAGGCGATGACGAAATTGCCGTCATCGGTCGCCATCGGCTGATGTCCGTCTCCAAGACCAACGATCGACAACCGCACATGTGAAAGTCCGATACCGGGCGCGGCGTAGATGCCGCGGCCGTCCGGCCCGCGGTGCGCGATGGCATCCGCCATCGATGACAGCAGACGCTCCGCTTCATCCGGGACGGTGATATCTCCGACGAAGCCTGCAAACCCACACATCGTTTCCGCCTTAGCCTTGCAACAGGCCCCTCTTTAACCCGCCGCGGTGGAGGAGCTGTTAAAGCGCAGTTTGTGGCGGTGCTCCAAGGTAAAGGCGGTAAACCGGCAGTTAAACGGGTTCTGCGCTTTGAACGACAGTCGGCCAAAGTTCGGAGACAGTCGGGTGAATGGGAACGGCCCAGCGTAGAGCATCCGCGGTGCCACCGGCATTCATGAGATCGAGAACTCCGTGAATAGCCTCGTCACCACCCGTACCGAGGATGGCAGCGCCGAGGAGCTTCCGATTGTCGGCGTCTATGACAATCTTCATGAAGCCTTGCGTCTCGCCTTTCTCTACTGCCCGTCCAACACGCGACATCGGCCGTGTACCAACCAGGATGTTCCTTCCTGCCTTTCTCGCCTGCGCTTCGGTCATCCCAACCCTTCCAAGCGGCGGGTCGAGGTAAAGCGCATACCCGAGCAGCCGGTCTGAGACCTTGCGTGCTTCGCCATCCAGCAGGTTTGCTGCGACGATTTCGAAGTCATTATAGGCAGTGTGGGTGAAGGCGCCTTTTCCGTTGCAGTCGCCAAGGGCCCAGATGCCGTCAACGCTGGTCGAAAGGTCGTCATCTACCTTGATGTAGCCGCGCTCATCGCATTCCACGCCCGCCGCATCCAGGCCCAGATCGTCGGTGTTCGGGCGTCGACCTGTTCCCAGCAGCACGTCGGTGCAGACGAATTCTGGCTCTCCCTCGTTGCAGGACAGTCCCACGGTCGCACCTTTGGCGTGGCGGCCGAATCGAATGCACTCAGCGCCCGTCCGAACGCTGATCCCTTCCGCATCCAATATCTCACGGATGGCGTTCGAAACGTCTGGATCCTCCCTGGGGATCAGCCTCTCACCTTTCTCGACGATCGTGACCTGCGACCCGAAGCGGCGGTACATCTGCGCGAACTCCAGCCCGATATAGCTTCCGCCGATGATGACGAGATGCTCCGGAACCCGGTCCAGCATGACAATGCTGCTATTGGTCAGGTAGTTGATCTCGTCGATGCCTGGCAGGTCAGGGACCTGGGCACGTCCGCCGACATTTATAAAGATCTGTTGCGCTTGGAGGAGGTCTTCTCCCACTCGCACGCGATCTGGTCCCTCGAAGCGCGCATGTCCACGAACTAGCGTGCAGCCTTTCATGCCGTTCAGCCAGTTCTCGTTGTTGGTGCGGGCGTCCAGCGTGATCTTGTGCGACCGCTGCATGACCTTCGTCATGTCGATCTCTGGCGCGCTGGGGAGGATCACGCCATAGTCGTCTGCGCGTCGGACGAGATGTGCTGCATATGCGCTCGCCACCAAGGCCTTGGTGGGCATGCAGCCGGTGTTGACGCAGGTGCCACCGACATGCTTTCGCTCGATGATGGCTACGGACTTGCCAGCGGCGGCAAGACGTCCGGCCAATGGCGGCCCGGCTTGCCCGGTGCCGATGATGATCGCGTCGAAGGTCTTCATCATGCGATCGCCACGACAGTGACAGCGTTGATGATCAGCCACGCTGCGACAATGGCTATGGCGTCTTCGATCAAAGCCGCCGGCGTATCCTTCTTGAAGGCCTTGGCGAGCGCGCTACGACCTGCGGCACCTCCCAATGTGCCTGCAACAGCCCCTACCGCGCCAGCGGCGAGACCGCCCATCCAGAGGTCGAAGCCGGCTCCAAGTGCCGCGCCGGCCAGTGCGCCCATTACCACACGCGCCACAAATTGCGTGGGAACTTTTCGGCTAGGCGTCGTTGGAAGCTGGTCTGTGACAAGTTCTGCCACGGCAAGGATTGTCAGGATGACGACAGCCCAGATGGAGCTGAGGAAGGCCAACCACGTTCCTGTCAAGGCGAGAACGCCTAGATAGGCACCCCAGCTAACGGCAGCCGCGGCGATCATCGCGCGCAGACCGGCGACCATTCCTATGAGCAATGCCAGGAGGTAGATCATCGGGTACCTTTCCGCTGCGCGAATGCGGCAAAGCTTGATCCAATCACGTCGTGGGCGAGAGTCAAGCGATTGGGAGTTGGTGCGGGTGTCGTGCAGGCGTAACAATTTCTGGCAAAGCCCGATGCCGCGCCTTAAGATCGCATCAGTTGGTGGAGGAGCCAGACCTACTTGCGTCATCGTATAATGATCGCGTCGATCCTCTTTGGGATCGCCGTGGTGGCCGTTGTGCTTGGCGGCGGGAAAATCGCACCACGCAGTTATATGGAGGAAACGGAGGCGCAAGCTCAGACAACGCTGCGGCTCGCCGTCGCCGCCCTTGAAGGGCACCTGAAGCGTTATGAGGCGTTACCCGCTCTTATCGCGGATCAGGCGAACGTCAAGGAACTGATTGAGCGTCCGGATGATGAGCAACTGCGTGCCGTGACAAATAGCTACCTGAAGGACATCAATGCCCTGCTGACATCGTCTGATATCTACGTGATGACGATGGACGGGAACACGATTGCCGCAAGCAACTACGACCAGCCTCTTAGCTTTATCGGCGAGAATTTCAGTTATCGGCCGTACTTTCAGGACGCGGCGAGAGGCCAGCAGTCCCGCTTCTATGCGCTTGGCACGACGTCTCTCAAGCGAGGCTACTATTTCGGTTCCCCGATTGCCGTCGACGGTACCATCCGAGGCGTCATTGTCTTCAAGATCGATATCGATGGCATCGAGCGCTCCTGGAGCAACGGCGATAGCCGGATTTTCGTGGCAGATCCCGAGGGTATCATCTTCATGACCGGATCGCCGGAGTGGCTCTATGCGGCGATCGAGCCGCTCACTCCAGAGCGCCTGGCACGTACGGAGGCGTCCCGCCGCTATGCAGATGCTCAATTGCGTGAACTGCCTGTGAAGCGGGGAACCTATGCCGGGCACAACAGCATGACCATCTCCGATGGCAGCCACACACGCGAGTATCTGGTTGTCTCGGCGCAGATGGAGGACGCCGGCTGGAGCGTCAATGTGTTGGTGGATACCGGCACGGTTCGCGCTCAGTCGAAGACGATGATCGTTGCGGCATTGCTTGTTCTTTGTCTTGGAGCACTGTTCGTCGCGATCATCCTGCAGCGCCGCGCTCGCCTGCGGGAGCGGATGCAGATGCAGGCGCACGCCAAGGAGGAGCTTGAGCGACGGGTCGCCGAGCGCACGGCCGATCTCGCGCGCGTCAACAGCAGGATTGAAAAGGAGATCGCGGAGCGCCGAGTGACTGAGCAGCGCCTGCGCCAGACCCAGGCGGATCTCATTCAGGCAGGAAAGCTGGCGGGTCTCGGCCAGATGTCGGCAGCCCTTTCGCATGAGTTCAACCAGCCACTCGCGGCTGCGAAAACCTATGCGGAAAGTGCAGCCATGCTCATTGGCCTCGGTCGCATCGACGAAGCCAGCGATAATGTCCGAAGGATTTCGGCGCTGATTGACCGGATGGCATCTATCAGCCGCCATCTTCGCAACTTTGCCCGCAAGCCGAGGGAGAAACTTGGCGCCGTCGCTATCGATGAGGTGGTGCGGGATGCGATCGAGATCGTTGCCGCTCGCCTTGGTGCTGCGAACGCACGCCTTGACCTCTCCATAGAGGAAGGGATTGCGGTGAGGGGAGGAGCGGTGCGTCTGCAGCAGGTTCTGGTCAATATCATAACCAATGCCGCCGACGCGGTGGAGGGGCTGGACGACCGGCGCATTGAGATGACTGCCGCGCAACACGAGGGCAGAGTACTTATTTCCGTCCGCGATCATGGTCCAGGCGTCGCGGCGGCCATTCAGGAAAGGATATTCGACCCCTTCTTCACGACAAAGGGTGTCGGCAAGGGGCTGGGACTGGGGCTCTCCATCTCCTACAACATCGTAAAGGACTTCGGCGGCAGCCTGACCGTCCGGAACCACCCCGAAGGAGGCGCGGTGTTTCTCGTAGAGCTTGAGGCTGCCTCTGAGAAGCTGCTGAAGGCGGCCGAATGACGGAACAACGTGTACTTCTGGTGGATGACGAGGAGGAGTTGCGGCGGTCGACGGCGCAGGCCCTGGAGCTTTTCGACCTCGCCGTGCAGACCTTCGCAGCGGCGGATCCGGTTCTGGAATTGATCGGGTTCAGCTTCGATGGGGTCGTCGTTACCGATATCCGGATGCCGGGGATGGATGGGATGACCCTGCTGCACCGCATCCGCGAACTCGACCCGGAAATCCCCGTCATTCTCGTGACCGGGCATGGCGACGTGCAACTTGCGGTCAAGGCCATGCGTGAGGGTGCTTACGACTTCCTGGAAAAGCCTTTCACGCCCCAACATCTGGCGGGAGTGATACGGCGGGCATTGGATCGGCGTGCTCTCGTACTGGAAAATCGCCGGTTGAAGGCGGTTGCCGGCAAGCGTGATGATCTTGAGGCCCGGCTGCCGGGGAGGACGCAGGTGATGGTGGATCTGCGCTATCGCATTCGGGCGATCGGCGCGAGCGAAGCCGACACACTGATCATTGGCGACACCGGTGCCGGCAAGGAAGTGGTGGCCCGGGCGCTCCACGACATCAGTCCTCGCGCCGACCGTCCGTTCATCGCGATCAACTGCGCAGCTCTTCCGGAGACCCTGATTGAGAGCGAGCTGTTTGGTCACGAGGCAGGTGCTTTCCCCGGTGCCATGCGTGCGCGCTACGGCAAGTTCGAGCATGGCCGAGGCGGCACCATTCTGTTGGACGAGATCGGCTCCTTGCCGTTCGACCTGCAGGCAAAATTTCTGCGTGTTCTCCAGGAGCGGGTGATCAGCCGTCTTGGTTCCAATGAGATCGTACCTCTCGACGTCCGGTTTATCGCGACGAGCAAGGTGGATCTCGAGGCGGAAGTTGCCGCTGGGCGGTTCCGCGCGGACCTCTTTTACCGGCTGAATGTTGCAACGATCCGTGTTCCTTCGCTCGATCAACGGCGAGCGGACATCCCGCTCTTGTTTCTTCATCTCGTTCGCGAGGCTGCCGCCCGTTACGGCCGCGATGATATGGATGTTCCTCCGGAGATCATCTCGGCGGTGGGGCAAAGGGAATGGCCTGGTAATGTCCGGGAGCTCCGCAATGCAGCCGATCGACTGGTGCTTGGCCTAGAACTGTCGCCGGGCGAAGCCGGCCTTCCTGTGCGGGAAACGAGTGGACGCCTTGCCGAGAAGGTGGCTGCGTTCGAGAAGAGTGTTATCGCCGGCGTAATTGCAGCCCACGGCGGCGCCCTCAGACCCGTCTACGAGACGCTTGGTATCTCTCGAAAGACGCTCTACGAAAAAATGCAGAAATACGAACTCGACAAGAAGTTGGTCAGCCTGGACAAGGTACTGAACGAAGACCGCGATTGATGATCGCTTTCTCTCTCCCGGAGTTAATGGGTGGATTTCCACCCATTAAGAGATACCTCTGTTTCTTTTTCCACCCATCATGTTCTGTCGTGGGAAACAAAAGGCTTCTCCCGGCGTCATAGATGATTGCCAGAATAAAAAGCCGTCTTCTAGCTTCCTGCACGCTGGCACGGGAGGAACTTGCGCCGGCTTCGCATCTTTCATCTGGAGGAGTATGATGAAAACGTTGAACGCCATTATTGGCGCGACCGCTCTTGCGGCTGCCTCTTTCTTTTCTGCGGTTGCAGGCGCGCAGACCTATCCAGACCGCACGATCACCATGGTTGTCCCATTCTCCGCTGGCGGTCCGACCGATACGGTTGCACGTCTGGTTGCTGAAGCCATGTCCAACGACCTGGGACAACAGGTCATCGTGGAAAATGTCGGTGGTGCCGGCGGCACCCTTGGCGCCGCCCGCGTCGCCAACGCCGAAGCGGACGGCTACACCCTTCTGCTTCACCATATCGGCATGGCCACGAGCGCAACGCTTTACCGGCAATTGCCCTACAATACGCTCGAAGCCTTCGAGTATGTCGGCTTGGTTACCGAAGTGCCGATGACCATTGTTGCCCGCAAGGATCTCGAGCCGACCGATCTGCAGGGACTGATTGAATACGCCAAGGCCAACAAGGACACTGTCACTGTAGCGAATGCCGGTATCGGAGCCGCATCACACCTTTGCGGCATGCTGTTCATGAGCGCAATCGAGACGCCGCTTGTCACGGTCCCTTACAAGGGAACGGGCCCGGCGATGACGGACCTTCTCGGCGGCCAGGTTGACATCATGTGCGACCAGACGACCAACACGACGAAGCAGATTCAGGGTGGCACCATCAAGGCCTATGCCGTTACGTCCCCAGAACGCCTCGATGTTCTCAAGGATGTGCCGACAGCGGCCGAAGGCGGGCTTTCCGACTTCCAGGTTGGTATCTGGCACGGCGTGTATGCACCAAAAGGCACGCCGGCCGAAGCTGTAAGCCGCTTGTCGGCGTCGCTTAAGGTTGCTCTCGCGGATCCGAATGTCGCCGCCCGTTTTGCGGAGTTGGGTACGGAGCCATCTCCACAGACGGATGCGACGCCGGAGGCACTGAAGGCGAAGCTTGAAGGCGAGATCGAGCGCTGGAAGCCAGTCATCGAGGCTGCCGGCGAGTACGCCGACTAAGCGAAACCGCATGTAAGTAACTGGGTCATCCTCTCCTTCCCGCGAGAGGATGACCCTCTGGTGCATCCGCTAAGCCTTCCCGCTTCCGGAGTGACTATGAAATCCTTGAAGTTTGACACCAGCAACCTGCTCTGCGGCTTGCTTTTTATTGGCCTCGGAGCGTTCTTCGCGGTCCAGTCGCTGTCGCTCGAATTGGGTACGGCATTTCGCATGGGCCCTGGCTATTTCCCTCTGGTCCTGGCTTGCGCCCTGATCCTGCTGGGCGGCGTCATCCTGTTTCAAGCCGTCCGCGTTGAGGGGGAGCCTATTGGGCATATCGCCTGGCGCGGCATGTTCTTTATCCTGCCGGCACCGATATTCTTTGGCCTCACGGTGCGCGGCCTCGGTTTCGTACCGGCACTGTTTCTCACGGCCCTCATCGCCTCCTTTGCATCAGGGAAGATGAAGCCTCTGACGGCGCTGATCCTGGCGTCTTGCCTGACAGTCTTTTCGGTTCTTGTTTTCAGCTATGGTCGTGGTCTGCCGTTCCGGCGCTTCGGCCCCTGGCTTGGGTTCTAGGAGAGGCAGATGGACTTCTTGAGCAATCTTGCCTTGGGCTTTTCCACGGCGTCTTCGATAGACAACCTGTTCTTCTGCCTGATCGGGGTCCTGCTCGGGACGCTGATCGGCGTGCTTCCGGGGATCGGTGCTACTGCAACCATCGCGATGCTCCTGCCAATCACCTTCCAGCTTGAGCCGGTCTCGTCGCTCATCATGCTGGCCGGCATTTACTACGGCGCCCAGTATGGTGGCTCCACCACCGCCATCCTGATCAACATGCCCGGGGAATCCTCGTCAGCCGTCACGGCCATCGATGGCTACCAGATGGCGCGGAAGGGAAGGGCGGGGGCCGCGCTTTCCATTGCCGCGCTCGGCTCGTTCTTCGCAGGAACGGTCTCGACCTTTCTGGTCGCCATCTTCGCTCCCCCACTCACCGAGATCGCCTTGCAGTTCGGCTCGGCAGAATACTTCTCGCTGATGATCGTCGGTCTGGTGTCGTCGATCGCTCTGGCACACGGTTCGGTCATCAAGGCGCTGGCGATGGTCGCGCTTGGCCTGCTTTTGGGGCTCGTCGGGACGGACATCTACACCGGCACCCCGAGGTTCACCCTCGGGATCCGCGAATATTCTGATGGCTTGAACTTCGTTGCCGTTGCGGTTGGTGTCTTCGGCATCGCCGAAATCCTGCGCAACCTAGAAAACGAGAAGACCCGCTCGCTGTTGATGGCGAAAGTGAGCGGCCTGCTGCCGACGAAGGAAGACTTCAGGAAGATGGTGGCCCCGGTCCTGCGGGGCACGGTCATCGGATCAGCCCTCGGTATCTTGCCCGGTGGCGGTGCCATTCTGGCATCCTTTGCCTCCTATACGGTGGAGAAGCGTGTATCGGACAAGCCGGAGGAATTCGGTCAAGGAGCAATCGCCGGCGTTGCGGGTCCGGAGTCGGCCAACAATGCAGGGGCGCAAACGTCGTTCATTCCGCTTCTGACGCTAGGTATTCCGGCGAACCCTGTAATGGCGCTGATGATCGGTGCGATGATTATCCAAGGTATCGTTCCAGGACCAAATGTCGCGACCGAGCAGCCGGCGCTCTTCTGGGGCATCATCGCCTCTATGTGGATCGGCAACCTGATGCTGGTGGTCCTGAACCTGCCGTTGATCGGGCTTTGGGTGAAGCTCCTCACCATCCCCTACTACGTACTTTTCCCCATCATCATGGCCTTCTGCTCCATCGGGGTCTACAGCGTCAACTCGAACGTCTACGACCTCTTCGCGGTCGCCTTCTTTGGTTTGATCGGCTACGTGCTGGTGAAGCTGCGTTGCGAGCCGGCGCCGCTGCTGCTTGGCTTCGTACTGGGGCCTCTGCTGGAGGAAAACCTGCGGCGTGCCATGATCCTGTCGCGAGGGGACCCAACCACGTTCTTTACCCGTCCGATCAGTGCTACGCTGCTAGTCATTGCCTTGGCAGTTCTGGTGGTTGTTTTCCTGCCGAGCGTGCGAGCGAAGCGCGACCAGGTCTTCCAGGAAGAAGATTAGCATCAACCTGCAGGTGCTTCAGATGGTCTGTACCACCTGCAACTCGGAAACCGGGGGATGGCCTGCGATCCGCTTCAGCAGGAGACGTCCCATCAGCGCGCCGGCTTCGGAAAGGTCTTCGTAGATCGTTTCGGTGCGGGGTCTGATCTGGTCGAACAACCCCGAGGTCTGCTTGCCCACAAGTCGCAGGTCGCGGCAAAGATCCAGGCCATGATCATGAGCCGCCGCCATGACGGCCAGCGCTGATACTTCGCCGCCGCAGATGAAGCCATCCGGCCGGTCCGGTCCTGAAAGCCGCTGGTAAACGAGTTCGCGGATCTCCTCCGACTTACTATCCAGCGTCACTTCCTTGGGAATCTCGAAGGCAATACCTTCTTCGCGCACAGCCGTCATGAAGCCATGGCGCATGTGCTGCGCGAAGGTGAAACGCTCTGGTGGCAGTATGATACATAGCTTCTTGGCACCCCCGGCAATCAACTTTTTTGCGGCATTATAGGCAAACGCATAGTTGTCGAAGTCGACGTAGGGATGCTGCGTCGCCAGTTCTGTTCGGCCATGGCAGATGAAGGGAAAGTCGTGTTCCAGCAGCAGCTTTACCCGCTCGTCTGAGGGTTCGGTGCGGGTGAAGATGATGCCGTCGGCCATGCGATTACGCATGATGTGGCGCACTGGTTCCAACGGCGGTGTGTCGGAGAAATGCGGGGTGATGACGAGGTGATAGGTGGTGCCCCGGAGTGCTTCCGTCAGGCCGTTGATCATTGAGGTCGTATAGCCAAGGATCTCCTCGTGCGGGTCCAGTACCAAGCTTATGACATTGGTACGTCCAGTACGAAGTCTCTGCGCGGCCCGATCGGGGAGATAGCCGATTTCCTCCGCCACGCGGCGCACGCGCTGGCGTGTCTCGAGTGCAATCTGCGGAGCGTCGGCGAGCGCTCTCGATACTGTCGTCACGGCCAGTCCTGTCAACGCCGCCACAGTACGTAGCGTCGGCTTTGCATCGTTCTTGATGTACGTACCTCGTGTTGCGGTTGCGTCAGATCGCCGTCCCTCTCCGCTTCCGTTGCCCATCGCTCCTCCTTTCCTCCCAAGCTCACAGCGGAGCATCGCAATAATATATCGTTATAACCGCGCTGAGCAACGTCTTGCATTCTCATGGGTAGAGGAATTTATTCTGAGATTTCAATGAAGCGGTCTTGTTTCGCCTCTTTTGGCTGCTAAGCGGCAGGGTTGACACACTCCGCTTTTATATCGTTATAAATGAAGCATCCGGAGAGGAGCCCGGACTTAGAGGGAGATTTCCATGACGATTAAAACACTTACGAAGCTGGCTACGAGCGTTGCTCTTGTGGCGGTTATGGCAGGCGCTGCCAAGGCGCAGGAGAGCGTCGAAGTTCTTCACTGGTGGACTTCTGGTGGTGAAGCCGCTGCTCTGAACGTGCTGAAAGAGAACCTGCAGAAGGAGGGGATCTCCTGGCAGGACATGCCGGTCGCCGGTGGTTCTGGCGTACAGGCGATGACGGCGCTTCGTGCTCGCGTTACCTCCGGCGATCCGCCGACGGCCGTGCAGATGCTTGGCTTTGATATCAAGGACTGGGCAGAGATGGGGGTTGTGGGCAACCTGAACGAGCTCGCTACCGAGCAGGGCTGGGATAAGGTCATTCCGGCTGCCCTGCAGGAGTTTTCAAAATACGAGGGCGACTGGATTGCAGCACCTGTCAATGTTCACTCAACCAACTGGCTATGGTTGAACAAGGCTGCGCTTGACAAGGCCGGTGGCGCAGAACCTCAGAACATGGACGAACTGTTCGCGCTGCTGGACAAGTTCAAGGAACAGGGCATCACGCCACTCGCCCATGGGGGGCAGCCCTGGCAGGATGGCACTCTCTGGGAAGCAGTCGTGCTTTCGGTCGGCGGCATGGACTTCTACAAGAAGGCGGTGATTGAAGCTGATGCGGAGTCGCTTTCCAGCGATACCATGCGCCAGGTCTTCGACAACATGACGAAGCTTCGCGGTTACTTTGACCCTAACTTCTCCGGGCGTGACTGGAACCTGACCACCGCACTGGTGATGGAAGGACAGGCTGGCGCTCAGCAGATGGGCGACTGGTCAAAGGGAGAGTGGTTGCGCGCCGACAAGAAGCCGGGCACGGACTTTGTCTGCATGCGCTTCCCGGGCACCCAGGGGTCGGTACTCTTCAATTCTGACCAGTTCGTGATGTTCGATGTCGGTGATGACAAGCGCGATGCGCAACTGAAAATGGCTGCCGCCGTTGAGGATCCGGCCTTCCAGATCGCATTCAACACCGTCAAGGGGTCGGTTCCGGCTCGCACCGATGTCCCGGACACCGATTTTGACGACTGCGGCAAGAAGGGCATGAAGGACCTGGCGGAAGCGGCTGCAAGCGGCAATCTCGCCGGCTCGCTCGCTCATGGTCACGCCCAGCCTTCCTCGGTCAAGGAAGCAGTCTTCGACGTCGTCACTCAGCATTTGAACGGGCAGATCACCACCGATCAGGCGCTGGAGCGTCTGCCGCAGGCAGTTGCTGCCGCCCAGTAAGCTCAATCACCATGCAAATCTGGAGATGGCCGGAAGCTTCCGGCCATCTCCAACTGGCACCCATACCAGATCCGCGCGTCTCGCCGGAGGTGATCCATGACGACGATCGAACCCGTTCCTTTCGTGACGCCGGAGCGACCGCGCCGGTCTTTTGCGGATCGTGTCGGTACGCTGCTGCCGAAGATCGTGTTGGCTCCGTCCTTCGCCATCACCCTCGTTTTCGTTTACGGCTTCATTCTCTGGACGGTTTATCTGTCATTCACCCGATCGCGAATCTTGCCGATCTACGATCTGGTGGGGCTCGATGCCTACTATCGCCTGTGGTCCCAGCCGAACTGGTACATGGCGATCAAGAACCTCGCCATCTTCGGGATTCTTTATATCAGCATCTGCACGGTACTCGGGCTTTTCATAGCGATCCTGATGGACCAGCGCATCCGCGCTGAAGGAATTTTGCGGCCGATCTTTCTGTACCCGATGGCGCTCTCGTTCGTCGTGACAGGTACGGCCTGGAAGTGGTTCCTCAACCCAGGTCTTGGTCTGGAAAAGACGATGCACAACCTTGGATGGGAAAGCTTCAAGTTCGACTGGCTGATCAACACGGACATGGCAATCTATACGATCGTGATTGCCGGCGTCTGGCAGGCTTCCGGCTTCGTGATGGCCATGTTCCTTGCCGGTCTTCGCGGCATTGACGGCGAGATCATCAAGGCGGCACAGATCGACGGCGCGCCGACATTTTCGATCTATAGACGCATCATCATTCCGATGCTGCGTCCCGTCTTCCTGTCTGCCTTCATCGTCCTGGCACACATGGCGATCAAGTCCTACGACCTGGTGATCGCATTGACCGGGGGCGGGCCGGGCAACGCAACTGAACTGCCGTCCACCTTCATGTATTCCTACACATTCACGCGCAGCCAGATGGCGGTCGGTTCGGCAAGTGCCGTCATGATGTTGATGGGCATCACCGCCATCATCGTTCCCTATCTCTATTCCGAGCTTCGGGAGAAGCGGTCATGAGTGCCGCCTCCGATACTGTTAGCGCCGGTTCGGCCAGAACTGCGCGGATCGTGATCTATTCGCTGCTTATCCTTCTTGCCGCGATCTACCTGCTGCCGCTCTATGTCATGCTGACCACCTCTTTCAAGTCGCTTGCGGAGATACGGGGCGGTGACATGCTGGCTCTGCCGAGCGACCCGTCACTGGACTCATGGTTCAAAGCGTGGGGTGAAGCCTGTATCGGAGTTACCTGTGAGGGTATCAAGGGGTATTTCTGGAACTCCATCAAGATGGTCGTTCCCGCCGTCCTCATCTCGACAGCTCTTGGTGCCCTCAATGGCTACGTGCTGACGAAATGGCGCTTCCCCGGCCACAAGCTGGTCTTCGGCTTGATGCTGTTTGCCTGCTTCATTCCGTTTCAAGCAGTACTCATTCCCATGGCGCGGGTGCTCGGCATTTTTGGCATCGCCAACACAACCTCGGGCCTCGTCTTCGTCCATGTGGTGTACGGACTGGGATTTACGACGCTGTTCTTCCGCAACTACTACGAGGCCTTTCCGGACGAGCTCATCAAGGCGGCTATGATGGACGGTGCCGGTTTCTTCAAGATCTTCTGGCGCATCCTTCTGCCGAGTTCGGGGCCGATCATAGTCGTAACCGTCATCTACCAGTTCACGAATATCTGGAATGACTTCCTGTTTGGCGTGTCGTTCTCCTCGGGCTCAGAATCGCCGATGACGGTTGCGCTCAACAACCTCGTTTCCTCGTCGACCGGGGTGAAGGAATACAATGTCGACATGGCGGCCGCCGTGTTCGCGGCGCTGCCGACCTTGTTCGTCTACGTCGTTGCCGGACGCTATTTCGTGCGCGGCCTTATGGCCGGTGCAGTCAAGGGATAATCGAATGAACTTTCTCGAAATCAAGAACCTCAGCAAGAAGATCGGCAACAACGAGGTTCTGAAGGACATCAGCATCGAGCTCGAAAAAGGCGGCTTCCTTGTACTTGTTGGCCCGTCTGGCTGCGGAAAGTCCACGCTGCTGAATGCGGTCGCAGGCCTGATGCCACTGACGGCGGGAGAGATCGTACTGGACGGTCAGGTGATCAACGATCTGCACCCGTCCAAGCGCGACATCGCAATGGTTTTCCAGAGCTACGCGCTCTATCCCAACATGACGGTAGAAGAGAATATCGGTTTCGCGCTGGAGATGCGCGGGGTGGAGAAGGCTGAACGTGTCGAACTGATCCGAAACGTGGCCAAGATCCTGCAGATCGAACACCTGCTGAACCGCCGACCAAGCCAGCTTTCTGGCGGACAGCGCCAGCGCGTGGCGATGGGGCGAGCTCTGGTCCGCCAGCCTCGGCTCTTCCTTTTCGACGAACCGCTTTCCAATCTTGATGCGAAACTGCGCGTGGAGATGAGGGCGGAGATCAAGTCTCTGCACCACAACACAGGGGCCACTATCGTTTACGTAACGCATGATCAGATCGAAGCCATGACCCTTGCGACGAAGATCGTCGTTCTCAAGGACGGCGCGATCCAGCAGGTCGGCACTCCGCCAGAGATCTACAATCGTCCGGCGAACCTGTTCGTTGCCGACTTCATGGGCTCTCCTGCCATGAACATGTTGGAAGGCAAGGTCATCGATGTCGATGGTGTTCGCCATATCGCGATGTTTGGTGGCGCCGTCCATGTTCCGGTTCCATCTTCCGTAACAGGTGGGCTTGGCGAAGGCGCTGACGTAATCCTCGGGTTGCGGCCAGAAGGGATCACAGATGAGGGGCTGGTCGATCCCGAGGCCGGAGCCGTTGCGAAGGTCAAGGCAGATGTCGCCCTTGTGGAGCCAACCGGTTCAGACACATTCGTAACGGCAAATCTTCACGGAACTTCCTTTACTGGCCGCGCCCGCGCCGATGTGAACATCGCGGTGCGCGAGCAATTCACATTCGTTTTCAATCTCGACAAGGCGGTCGTCTTTGATCCCGTATCGGGTGCGCGTCTAGGC
>JAEWOP010000223.1 GCA_023399635.1 Pseudomonadota bacterium | reverse complement strand
CCCATATGCCGGAAGACCCTCGCAATCTCATCGGGTGCCGTCGGCCGTCCCAGGAATTGAAGTCCCCAACGACGGAAAGGCGGCGGGCGTTGGGAGCCCACACGGCGAAGCGCACACCCGCAATGCCGTCGATATCCATTGGCTGTGCACCAAGGGTGCGACCCAGATCATAATGTGTGCCTTGAGAAATCAGGTGAAGATCAAGCTCGCCGAGGAGCGGTCCAAAGGCATAAGGATCTTCAGTTTCTTGCACTGCATCCGGCCAATGAATCCGCAGCCGATAGCTGCCGCGGCCACCAATGTCAGCGGCGTAGAGACCGCCACCGAAGACTTTCTCCATTTCACCGATGACGCTGTCATCTTGGCCGTCGATAACATCGACAGCCAAGGCGCCCGGCACAAAAGCCCGAACAACATTCGTCTCACCGACACGATGACGCCCAAGGATAGAGAAGGGATCGCCGTGGCGCCCATCGATAAGCGCATGAAGCGCCTGGAGGTCGATGTTGGCGAGCAGATCAGCGCGCTCGAGGTTCATCGTGCGTTCTCCATCAGCCTTTTTGCAATTTCCGAGAATCCTTCGAGCGGGATAGGCAACCATTTTGGTCGATTACGAGCTTCGTAGCCGATCTCGTAGGCGGCCTTCTCCAAGAGGAAAAGGTCGAGTACGGAGCGATAGCTTTCAGCTGACATCGCCAATGCGCCGCTCTCGCCAATCGCTTCGCGGTAGCGCTCCAGAAACGCCTGCTCCGCCTGTTCGCTGAACTGAGCAATAATGCCTTCGCGACGGGATTTTTCTGCGTCCACCACCGCGTCTTGCTCGAGGTCTGCGGTTGCTGCGAGATAGTTAAGTGACCGAAGGAAGCCTGCGACGTCGCGCAACGGGCTGGATTTCGCACGCCGTTCCGCCAGGTCTCGTGCAGGCTCACCCTCGAAGTCTATCAGGTACGCGTCACTCTCGGCGACCAGGATCTGGCCAAGATGGAAGTCTCCGTGGTGACGTGTCATCAGCGTGCCAAGACCTGCCTTCGCCAGCGCGCCAACCGAGGCTAGCAGTTCCTCGCGGCGATCAAGAAGGGGCTGCACGAGCAGGCCGATCTCAGGCTCCAGGTTGACCTTCTCGTCGCGCAAGATGTCCAGGCTTGCTTCGATCTGCTCCACGACTGATTGCTGCCAAGCCTGGACATCAGCCTGACTTGCCTCGACCGGTTGAAAATCTGGATCGTCAGTGTCTTGCGCCAGCGCGACATGGAGCTCGCCCAGCCTTTGTCCGACTGTGCCGGCAAAATCGACAAGCGGCTTTAGCTGATCTGCTGCGAGATCTTCGTCGTCTCCGGCGACCAGAACCTCATCAATGCCACGCCGCAGATTACCGAGCATCCACGTCCACGCATCGCCCTGGTTGCGGATGGCACCCTGAACAATGATCAGCGTACAACGCTGGCCATCCGGCGCCGTTCGGGCCACTTCACCGTACAAGGGCGCGGTATTTTGGTAGCCGACCTTTGTCAGATACCGGGTCATTTCCACTTCTGGGTGGATGCCTGGAAAGATCTTGCGGATCAGCTTGACCATGGCCTTGTCGCCAACGATCAAGGAGCTGTTCGACTGCTCGGCGGAAAGCCACTGGACCTGCATGTCATCGGTGATACCCACGCAGTCGAGCTGCTCGGTGCCGGTGAATTCGAGGGTTCCGTTGCGTCCGGAAATCTGCGAACGCTCGCACAAAGCTCGAATGATCGCACGCGCCATTGTGTCGATCGCAAAGCCGTCGGTGAGATAGCCGACGCGTCGACCCTGGCGAAGGCGCGCAAGAGCAAGCTGCTGTGCCAGCGCGGGCGGCTGTGTTTCGTCCCAAGCTGGTGCAAGCGGAAGGAGGTAGGTTTCGGTTCTTCCATCAAGTTCCGCTTCGAGTTCGCCCAACAACATGTTGCCACCGAACGGAAGTGGTGTTGCCGCAACGAGCCTTGCACCTCGCAGATGCTCGCCCTTTGAGCCGAACCACCGGCGCTTCGAGAGATAAGCCGGCAGGATCTCCCGGGACATGATCGTGGCAAGACGCGGCTCCTCAACGAGCTCATAAAGATCCCGGCGGATGACCGTGGTGACCAGATCGGCCATCTGCTCCGGCGGCTCTGTCCGCCACGCCGGACCGTCGGCTTCGGCAACCAGCTGGAACCAGAAGAAGCCGTAGGGGGGCATGGTCATCAGATAGGTCAGCTGGCCGATCGGCGGAAACGGCGACATCCCGGTAAGCTCGATCGGGACGCGCCCCTGGAACTCGGAAAGATCCAGTTCGACCGCCTGCGGCAGCCGCGACAGATTGGCGACGCACAGGATGGTTTCGCCCTGGTATTCGCGCAGATAAGCAAGGATCTTGCGGTTGCCGGGCGTCAGGAAACGCAGGCTGCCTCGGCCGAAGGCTGTGTGCTTGCCCCGCAGCGAGAGCATGCGCCGTGTCCAGTTGAGGAGCGAGTGGGCGTCCGCAGCCTGAGCTTCGACGTTCAGTGCTTCATAGCCGTAGAGCGGATCCATGATCGGCGGCAACACAAGCCTGGCCGGGTCGGCTTTCGAAAAGCCACCATTGCGGTCCGGCGACCACTGCATCGGGGTGCGCACACCATCGCGGTCGCCGAGATAGATGTTGTCGCCCATGCCGATTTCGTCGCCATAATAAAGCACAGGCGTGCCCGGCATGGAGAGGAGAAGGGCGTTCATCAATTCGATCCGGCGGCGGTCACGCTCCATCAGAGGTGCCAATCGGCGGCGGATACCCAGATTGATGCGAGCACGACGGTCAGCCGCGTAGGTGTTCCAGAGGTAGTCGCGCTCATCGTCCGTCACCATTTCGAGCGTCAGTTCGTCATGATTGCGCAGGAAGATTGCCCATTGGCAGTTTTCGGGGATCTCCGGCGTCTGGCGCATGATATCGGTGATGGGGAAACGATCTTCCTTGGCGATCGCCATGTACATGCGCGGCATCAGTGGGAAGTGGAATGCCATGTTGCATTCGTCGCCATCGCCGAAATATTCGCTGGTATCTTCTGGCCACTGGTTGGCCTCAGCCAGCAGCATCTTGCCCGGATGCGTGGAATCCAACGCTGCGCGAATCTTCTTCAAGATCTCATGGGTTTCGGGAAGGTTCTCGTTGATCGTCCCTTCGCGCTCGATCAGGTAAGGAATGGCGTCCAAGCGGAACCCATCGATGCCGGTTTCCAACCAGAAACGCATGACCTGCAGCAGTTCGTCCAGAACTGCGGGATTGTCGAAGTTGAGGTCTGGCTGGTGGGAATAGAACCGGTGCCAGTAATAGGCACCGGCTACCGGATCCCATGTCCAGTTCGACTTCTCGGTGTCGAGGAAGATGATGCGCGTCTCGGGGAACTTCTGGTCCGTATCAGACCAGACATAGAAGTCGCGTTCTGGAGAACCCGGAGGCGCATGACGCGCGCGCTGGAACCATGGGTGCTGATCGGATGTGTGGTTGATGACCAGCTCGATGATCACCTTGATGCCGCGCTCGTGGGCCGCCTGAACAAAGGCCCTGAACTCGTCGATCGTTCCGTAGTCGGGGCTGACGTCGCCGTAGTCGGCGATGTCGTAGCCATCGTCACGACGGGGCGAAGGGAAGAAAGGCAACAGCCAGATAGCCGTTGCCCCCAGCGAGGCGACGTGATCAAGCTTCTCGTGAAGCCCCTTGAAGTCGCCGATACCATCGCCGTTGGCATCGAAAAATGACTTGATGTGTAGCTGGTAGATGATCGCGTCTTTGTACCACAACGGATCCTGTGCCGTCTGGTTCTGCGCCTGCGCCTGCAGGGTATCCATGCTGTTCTCCCTTATCTCACACGCCAGACGGCGAACGGCATTCCAGCGTCCAGCCGAAGGCGCTGCCATTTGCCAGTCCAGGTGAATTTGTTGCCCGTGATCAGGTCCTCCATGGAAAGCGATCCATGGTCAGGCAGGTTCCAAGACCAGAGCGGGATTTCGACGTCCGCCTCCTGTGCGTTGTAAGGGTCCAGGCTGATCGCGATCAGCAGCACGTTCTCGCGGCCCGGGCTGGCTTTTTCGAAGAACAGGACATTGTCATTCCACGCGGTCAGTAGCGTCAGGCCGAGATGGGTGTGGAGAGCCGGGTTCTCCTTACGGATCCGGTTGAGCAGACCGATCTCGTGCTTGATATTGCCCGGGCGATCCCAGTCCCAGGCGCGGATCTCGTACTTCTCGCTGTCGGCATATTCCTTGCGCTTGGCGTCGGGACGGCCTTCGCACAGCTCAAACCCGTTATACACACCCCAAAGCCCAGAAAGCGTCGCAGCGAGGGCAGCGCGGATGACATAGGCGGGGCGCGGTGCGTTCTGCAGGAAGTCGGGATTGATGTCGTGCGTATTGACGAAGAAATGCGGGCGAAAGAATTCCTTCGGCGCCTCAGTGGTGATCTCGCGCATGTACTGCTCGAGTTCCCATTTGGCGTTGCGCCAGGTGAAATAGGTGTAGGACTGCGAGAAGCCGATCTTCGCGAGGCGGTACATCACCTTCGGCTTGGTGAAGGCTTCTGAAAGGAAGATGACATCCGGATGGCGTGAGCGTATGTCGGCGATCATCCACTCCCAGAAGGGGAAAGGCTTGGTGTGGGGATTGTCGACGCGAAAGAGCTTGACGCCCTGGTCGACCCACATCTGAACAATGTCCCGCAGTTCTTGCCAAAGCGATGGAATGGCGTCTTTTGCGTAGAAGTCTACGTTGACGATGTCCTCGTACTTCTTTGGCGGGTTCTCCGCGTAGCGGATCGTGCCGTCCGGACGCCAGTCGAACCAGCCCGGATGCTGCTTCAACCATGGATGGTCCGGTGAGGCCTGGATGGCGAGGTCCAGCGCGATCTCCATTCCCTGGTCGTGAGCCGCGGCGACCAGCCGATGGAAGTCGTCGAAATTACCCAGCTCCGGATGAATGGCCTCATGGCCGCCATCCTTGGAACCAATGGCATAGGGGCTGCCCGGATCGCCGGGGGCCGCTTTCAAGCTGTTGTTGCGGCCTTTGCGGTTCGTGCTGCCGATCGGATGGATGGGTGGGAAATAGACCACGTCAAAACCCATCTCCCGAATGGCCGGGAGGCGCTTGATCACGTCGTCGAACGTCCCGTGGCGATTAGGATCGCCACTCTGGGACCGGGGAAAGAGCTCGTACCAGCTGGCGAAACTGGCTCCAATCCGTTCTGCTTCAAGCGGCATCAACTGGGAGCGGATGCGAAACGGACGGCGGTCAGCCTTTGCCATCAGTTCCGACGTCGTGGGGTCGAGGAGGAGCTCGATCTGTCTGGACTCTGGCGCTTTGCGAAGTTCATCAAGAATGCGCTGGAGATCGGCCTTCAGATCGCCGGCGCTGCCTTCCAGCGCCGATGCGATGAGGTTGGCTCCTTCCTGGAGTTCCAGTCTGAGATCGAGACGTGCGTCGTGCTTCTTCACAATCTCGTAACGGAAGATCGCAAACAGGTTCTTCCAGGCCTCCACGGCATATTCATGCCGTCCCATTCTGCGAGGTGTGAACTCCGCCTGCCACCGGTCGTTTTCGAACAGTTGCATGCGCACTTCCTGCCACTCCGTCTCGTCAGCTGCACGCCAAAGAAGAGCTGCTGCCAGAGGATCATGCCCGTCGCCGAAGATGTCAGCCTCGACACGAATGGTTTCACCAACGACCCGCTTCACGGCAAAACGGCCGTCATCGACAGCGGGAGTGATGTTTTCGATCGCCAGCCGAGGTGCGGCAGCCGCAAGCGCAAGGTCAGGAAGAGGTGAGGGGGACTGAATGGGATCGGAGACGCGTCCTTCAAGGACGCGAACCTCTCCAGGCTTCAACCGAGGTGCTGATGCGCCATCGTTTCCTGTCAGTGGAAGGAAAGCCGAGGCAACCTGCTGGATGGCGTTCAAAGGCGCTGCTGCACTCTGCCGAAGGTCACGGTTGACGAGGATGGCTCGAACCTTCTGCGACACGCGCAGATCTTCGCGATCCGACTGCAGGATCGCTACCGTTGAGCTGTTGCTGCCGGCAATCAGGGTGAACGGACCGCGGTCAAAGTCCTCGTGGCTCTGATGCAGATGCTCGTTGGTTGCCCGTATCTCACCTGAGATATCAAAGGCTGATTGATCACGTAGGCCGGCCAGGCCCAGTCCGTCGCCACTCATTTGGTCGAGCGGCATCGATGCTCCGAACTCGCAGCCCATGGGGATCATCAGGCCGCCCCCGAGAGAGGCAGAAAGCTTCAGTGCGCGAAGCGCTCGCCGCTCCAGTACCTCACAGCTCTCGGTCCCATGCGCGAGACGTTTACCGAAGGGCGCTTCCGGGAAAGCGACCTGATAGCCGAGCGAACGCTGGATCAGATGCTCTTCGGGCAGCCAGCTGTCTTCCAGGTTCCACCATGCCAAGGAGGAGAAGCTGCCGTCGAAACCCGCACCTTGCAAAGCGCGGCGACTGCCGAAGTCGGTGCCAGGGGTCCACGCAATGAATTGTGGTCCGCTTCTCTCGGCGCGAGAATGGCCAATCAGCGACTTCCAGACTTCGGCGGGGACACGATTGATACCAAGGCAGCGGAAGCCAGCGACACCATTCTTGATGAGCCGTGCTAACCGGGCGCGCCATTCTTCAAGATGGTGGTATGTTTGGTCGCTTGGAGACAAGTCTAGCGCCAGGCTGCAGCTTTCGTCGGGTGCAATGCGCGGATCGGAGGTGATATGGGCCCCTTCGCGGTCGCTGGCCGCAACACGATCAATGACGAGATCGAGCATCAACGAGATGTTGTGTTCCGCCGCTGCATCGGAGAGAGCGCGCGATACGGCGGCGACGTCTTCACCAAGCCCCAGCGCCGGGTCAACACGGTCGAAGTCGCTGCTGACAAAGACGCTCGTCTGCTTGCCGCGTTTGAAGATGGGCGCTGTCAGAACGGTGTTGAAGCCGAGGCTCGATGCGTGGCGGAAGGTTTCTCGCCAGGCGTCGAGCCCATTCAGTTGCAAGGGGTGGACGTAATAGATCCTTGGCGACTGCGTCACTCGTGAGACTGGCGCATCGAACCTTGAAAGGGAATTCATAGCGGGAGCCCTACGTTAGCGTTCGGGGCTTAACGGTCGGGCTCCCAGCTTGTTCCAGATGCTTTTAGAGCACCTCCGCAGCTCTCAATTCAGCTGCGCTTCAGCGACGGCCTCTTCGAATCTTGCTCGCGCCACCTCTGCAGATTCGCGTCCGTCCAGGGCTGCGAGGCAGGCGAAGCGGGCGGTGATAAACCGCGGTCCTTTGATGTTTGGCCAGTGATGATCAAGGAAATCGATCGCTTCGAAGGTGCTCTTTACCGCTTCGGACCGTGTCCTCACCGGTTGCTGCCAAATCTCATTATGCATGTTCTCCTCCCATGGTATCCCAAGCAATGCCCGAAGGGCTGCGGCCTCCAACCTCCAGGAAAGGCAGGAGATCCGCCTTGTGGAGTGTATCACGGGTGTCTCATGGGCCTAGCGTTTCTAACCCGTCGGCTGCAAGTGCCGCGGCAGATCGGGAGAAGACGGAAAAATGGCTCGGTAAATGGAAAACGACAGTGGGAAGAGGGAGGCATCGGCCCCTCATGATCTCCGGTAAGCTCTGCTCAACCGACAACTTCCTGCGGCAATTGTCATTGACAGCAGAAGCTTTATAACAAACCGCAATTGCGGCATGGGAATGGGTATGTTTCGGCGGACTGGGCTATCCAACATCAACATCAACGAGTTGTTCAACCTTTCACCCAATCCTTACGTCCTGATGGACCGGGATTTGCGTATGGTGGGGGCAAATAATGCCTACCTTGCGGCAACTGCCCGAAGCGAGCACGAAATTATCGGGCAGTACATGTTCGAGGTGTTTCCCAGCGACCCGGAGAGCATACCTGGAAAAATGCTTCGCCAGTCCTTCGCCAAAGTTCTGGAAACAGGAACTGTCGATCACCTGCCATTGATCCCTTATCCGATCGCAGGGGCTGATGGCGTGATGCAGAACCGCTACTGGAGCGCAACTCATACACCCATCAAGGATGCCGAAGGCCGGGTAAGCTTCATTCTTCAGCACACGGTCGACGTCACCGAGCTCCAGATGCTGCGTCAGGGCAATAGCGACAATGACTGGAAGATGCAGACGGATCTACTTCGTCGGGCCGATGCCGTTCAAGGTCAAAACAGGGTTCTGGGGGAGGAGCGGGAGTACCTGCGCAATCTTTTCGAACAGGCGCCGGGATTCATGGCGGTGCTGCGCGAGCCTGAACATGTATTCAC
>JAEWOP010000200.1 GCA_023399635.1 Pseudomonadota bacterium | reverse complement strand
ATCGAGATCGAGACGCCGGAGGACAGGGACGACGAAGCTTCAAAGGTCGTCGGTCACGAGGTCGGGGCAGGATCCGGGGTTGAGACCGGACACTAGCGGATCAAGCCGACGGGTACGTTCCCGGATCGATTAATTCACGAAATTTCACCCCTGATATGTGGTGATCGGGCTTTGGATTATGCGCCCTCTGGCAGGCTGCGGCGGAGCGACTCCACGATGAAGGCCGCGTCGTCTCCCACACCCGCAATGAGACCTGACGCGCGGTTCCGCTGCCACGGTCTCCCGATGAAGAACAGACCCGGCACCGGAGATATTCCCTCCTGATGCAGAATCCCGCCGTCGGTACCGAACGCTCGTGCGATGTCGATCCACCTCAAGTCGTCGCGATAGCCCGTGGCCCAGACGACAGCCTTCACAGCTTCGCGGGAGCCGTCCTCGAAGACTGCATTCGCTCCATCCACGGCTACCAGCCGGGGCTTCACGGCAACGCCCTTTCGTACGAGCGCCCGGTCGTCGTTACCGCGGTTCGGGAACGGGTCGACGCGACGCATGCGCCGTCCGAGCAGACTGTCTGATGAAGCCCGGAGCAGTCCGAGACGCTCGGCCCACCACCAGGTGCTGCGCCCCAGTATCCGTTCCGGGAAGAGTTTGCGGGGCCTGCCCTTCGCCAGCAAGACGCGGTGCGATCCGGAGAGCGCCAGAGCCGCGTCCCGTCCGCTGGCGCCGTCCCCGACGACGAGCACGGGACCTTCCGGCACGGACGCCGTATTCCGGAAGTCGGAGACGTGGATCTGGTGGACGGATGGCGGAAAACGCGTCGAGATCGACGGCACGAGCGGCTTCTGGAAACCACCCGTTGCGACGATGACAGCGCGGGTGGCATAGGTCGCGCCACCCTCGGCGACGGCTTCGAACAGACCGCCGTCGTGCCGCATGGCCGTGATGCGCCTTCCGGTTTCTAACGGGTAGCCGCCCTCCACTGCATACTGCGCAAGGTATTCGGCGAACTCGTCCTTTGTCGCGTAGCCGTCAGGATCGCCTGCCAGCGGCATCCCCGGCAGACCACTGACGCTGCGCGGAGTGAAGAGGGTGAGAGCGTCGTACCGCCGCCGCCAGCTATCGCCAACGGCCGCGCCCGCGTCGACGACGAGATAGCCGACTCCCGCGTTCTTGAGCGCATGGGCGGCGGCGAGACCTGCCTGTCCGCCCCCGATGACGAGCGCGTCGACATGGATGCGTTGCTGGTGTTCCGATGCAATGTTCATGTCGGCGGCTACGGCTGCGTGGTTGCTGGCGCAGGATCGGGACGGGCCTCCCGCCCGACATGAAGGAAGCTGTACGCGAACACGGCCACGACGAAGGTCACCAGAAGCGCGAGCACGATCCAGTTTGTGCGCCGGATCCGGTGCTGACGCTGATCGCCGGGCTTCTTCATGGCGTCAGTCTCCCGACGTCTGGTCGGAGATCGTTCCCGCGCCTGTCCGCTTGGAGACCCCAACGAAAGGATCCGCCAGCGCAGCTTCCGGCCTGCTAACCGGATACTTGATGCCCGATATCCTTGCTGCCAGCTTGTCCGCGCCGTCCTTCTTTAGGAGCGACCGGAAGCTTGGATGCATGCCGCCATCGACGTAGGAGGTCATGGCCGACACCTTGTTTTCCGCAAGCGCGGCGTCGACCTTCTGCTTTTCGGCCGCTATCTTCGCCATGAGCTGCGGATCCGGCGGCGTGGCGGTCGCCGGGCATGCCGCCAGCGGATTGGTGGGATCGCCGCCTAGGAATTCGGTGTTGAAGACGTAGCGGCGGCCGCAGACGGAAACCTTGGGCTGCTGCTTCGTCAGTTCGAAGGCATCGTATCCTTCCTTGAGCGTCCGCCAGAACGGCAGGTTCTCGTCGTCCTTGTGCAGCGCCATGTTTTCGGCTGTCATGCGGTAAGGATAGGCCTGGACCTGGAAGCGATCCTGTCCGGACGAGAGTGCCTTGGACACGATCGCATAGATCTCGCCCACGCCCTGGTCGGTGAGCGCATAGCAGCCTGACGAGGAGCAGGCTCCGTGCACCATGAGCGCCTCGCCAGTATAGCCCAGCGCCGACTCCAGCCTGTTCGGGTAGCCGAGATTGAAGGAGACGTAGTACTGGGAGTTCGGGTTCAGCATCCCGGCGGAGACGTGATAGAATCCTTCGGGTGCCTGGCGGTCGCCGTTCCTGGTCTTGGGGCCGAGCTTCCCTGACCACCTGCACATCGGATAGGTCTTGAGCAGCGCGTACTTTCCGGCCTTGTCGATCTTCCAGACTTCGAGCTCGCTCTCCTGCTTGAATATCCTGACGAGCACCGGGCTCTCGGCCCTCATGCCCTTCTTCGACATCTCGGCAAGCATCTTACCCGGAATCTGTGGCGGAGCCCGCGAAACGTCGTCGAGCGCCATGTCAGCGACGCAACCGGAGAGCGCTGCGCCGATGAGCGCGAACGCTGCCAGACGGCTGGCGGTCCGCAGAAGGCTGTAGGCTGGTGTCATCCCTGCGAAGTCGAACAATGAATGCGTCCCATGTGCTTTACTGTGCTGTAGTTTGGGACGCATCGCTCGAGTGAATCCCAGATTTCTACTGTCGCTTGAAGGCCGGGAACCGGGTCAAACCGTAGTCGCGTCGGCATCCTAGAACCTCTAGTAGCTTTAGCTGCAAGAGGGAAACCGACAAAAGTCGATGTGACGGCGGTATAGCAGAAGGCGTGGGCACAAGAAATCTTGATTTCTCACAGGCGCGATATCGGCCTAGTTGACAGCGAGGAGTTTCCCGATGGCCAGGGCGTCGCGTGCAGCACTATGGATACTTGCCTTCTCAGTGGTCGGGTTCGGCATCGTTAAGCTGGCCTTCATGCTCGTCTGCGTCATCGGCGGCCACGACCTGACGGAGGAGCTGTTCGGGTTCACGGCCTCCGTGGTCTTCGGAGGCCTGATCGGGATCGAATCCTATCTGTGGTTCCGCGAGTGGCGGCTCGGACGTCGCGGGCGCGGTCTCGAAGGTCATCTTCCATTAGACTGAATTCGGTCTTACCTATGGATTGCCGTCACCAACGCGAGTGAAAGGATTCAGATGCTGACGATTGGAGACCTGTCGAAGACGACCGGTGTCAAGGTGCCTACCATCCGGTACTACGAACAGATGGGCCTTCTCGCACCGCCGGAACGCTCGGAGGGCAACCAGCGCCGCTATTCGAAGACGGAACAGGAGCGCCTGTCCTTCATCCGGCACGCGCGCGACCTCGGCCTGACGATCGAGGCCATTCGCGAACTCATCGACCTGAGCCAGCATCCGGAGAAACCGTGCGAGGAGGCAGACCGCATCGCCGCGGAGCAGCTTGTCACCGTCAGGCAGAAGATCGAGCGGCTGAAGAAGCTTGAGGCCGAACTGGAGCGGATCTCCACGCATTGCCATTCCAACCAGGTCAGGGACTGCTACGTCATCAGGGCGCTGGCGAACCACGATCTGTGTTCGGCGGATCACGACTGAACACCTGGTCGCCTTGGGATGCCGGGCCAAGGGCGGGGTAGCTATCCAACGATGATCTCAATTATCCGGCAATCAGAGACCTGCCGCCCATCGCATTCTGCGATCATCCTTTTCAGATCCGCCCTGAGATCTGCCAGCCGCGAGATCCTCTCTTCGACCGCATCGAGCTGGGCCTGGGCAATGCGGATCGCCTCGCCGCAGGGTTCCTGAGGTTTCTCCTTGAGAGAAAGCAGAACGCGAACCGAGGAGAGGTCGAACCCCATCTCTCGCGCGTGCCGGACAAAAGCGAGCCGCCTGACATCCTCGTCGCCGTAGACGCGGCGGCCGCTGGCCAGCCTGTCTGGCCTCGGCAGAAGACCGACGCGTTCGTAGTAGCGAATGGTCTCGATCTTCACGTCACTTTTTGCGGACAGGTCACCGATCTGCATTTTCCACTTGCTCCTGTAGTCGCTACAGGTTGTAGCAATCTCGGATGTCGAAATCGAGGCTTTCGGAATGACGTCTGCTGAAACAGTGCGCTACCGCGTGACCGGAATGGACTGCTCGTCCTGCGCCGCAAACATCGAGGGGGCAGTCAGGAAGATCAACGGGGTGGAGGACGTGAAGGTGTCCATCGCGTCGCAGGTCATGACGCTCAAGGTACAAGAACCCGCCACCCGGCTGCCTGTCATGGAGGATGCCGTGACCGGGCTCGGATACCGACTTGAACGGATCGGTTCGTCGAATGACCAGTCCCAGGTCGATGACGACGATCATATTCCCGACCTCTCCCACGTCACGCCCGCCTATAAGCGAGCGCTATGGATCGTCGTGCTCCTGAACGTCGGATACGGAGTCATCGAGATAGCAGGGAGCTTCATTGCGGGCTCGCAGGCTCTGCAAGCGGACTCGCTCGACTTTCTCGGCGACGGATTGATATCATTCCTTGGATTGATGGCTGTCGGATGGGGCCTCGCCGCGCGGGCGAAGGCTGCGCTTCTGCAGGGGCTGTTCCTTGGCGTGCTCGGCCTCGGGGTGGTGGCTTCGACGATCTATCGGATATTCGTCGAGCATCAGCCGGAATCCCTGACAATGGCCGGGTTCGCGATCATCGCCTTCGTCGTCAACGTGCTGGCAGCCCTTGTGCTCATTCCCCACAGGAAGGGCGACGCCAACATGCGGGCAGTCTGGCTCTTCTCGCGCAACGATGCGATCGGCAACCTCGCGGTGGTGCTGGCGGCCGGGCTGGTGTGGTGGACAGGAACCCAGTGGCCGGATCTTGTTGTCGCATTCGCGGTAGCTGGCCTGTTTCTCCAGTCGGCTTGGGCGATCATCCGGGATGCGCGGCGGGATCTCTTGGAGGCGAAGGCTTGAAGGCGGCACTCGCGTCGATTTTTCTCGTGTCGTGCGGTGCCGCGCTCGACCTAGGCTCCAAGGCCTGGGCGCGCGCCAGCCTGGAGGCCTATGGCCCTCCGATCGACTTCCTGCCGCTGGTGCCTCTCCGGCTGACCTTCAACAAGGGCGTCTCATTCAGCCTGTTCTCGTCAGACAGCGATGTCGGTCGATACATCCTCATTGCAGTGACCGGGGTCATGACAGCGGCGATCGCGATCTTGCTTCACCGTTCGCGGGGATGGCAAAGAGCCGGGCTGTCTTTCATCCTGACGGGGGCTCTGGGAAATCTTTTGGACCGGACCGTCCGCGGGTCGGTCACCGACTTCCTGAGCTTGCGGATCGGCGAGTGGGAACCCTTCGTGTTCAACCTCGCAGATGTCTGGATCACGATCGGTGCGGCCATTCTGCTGGCTGCGTCCGGCCTGCAGTCCCATGATGCGGCAGCAGAGGGGGCCGAGGTCGATTGGCAGGAGCCTCGCTGACGCATGTCGCAAGACTGCCTTCGCTGCGGCTCCGCTCGAGCGGCAGGGCACGCAACGCGAGGAATGCATCGCTCACGGTTCCTCGCGGATGACGACATTGCTTACCACGAAGCGGCTCCGCGGCAGCGCAGGCATCCGCGACCACTCGATCCGCAGATCCTGTTCGGGCACGTCATACCTAAGCTGTCGGGTCAGCATCACCGTTGCCTGCTTCATGAGTTCGATGGTGATCCACTCACCCGGACAGCGATGGTGGGCAGAGTGATCTCCGCCGCCCTGCGGAATGAAGTTGAACTGGCCACCGTCCCATCGACGAAAGCGCTCGGGCTCGAACTCCTCCGGCCTCTCCCAGGTCCGTCTGTCATGGTTGGTGCCGAACAGATCCAGCATCACACGGCGGCCCTTGGGAAAATTGTATCCGTTCCACTCGAAGGCTTGTCGTGCGCGGGCGGCGACCGCAGGGAAAAAGGGATAGTGGCGGCGCACTTCCTGAACGAAGAGGTGGACGTAATCGCCATCATTCCCGAGGAGTTTGTCTCGAACATCCGGATGGATATGCAAAGCGTGCGCCACGAAGACCATGTAGACCGAAACGGCGACGATCGGCCGGATGACATTGAGCAGTTCGACGGCAGCGACGTGGGGTGTCAGCAGTTCGCCATCAGGGCTCCGATGCCAGGCAATGGTATGGATGGCGGTATGTTCTGGGGGATGGAGCCGCCCGGAACGGACTTTTTCGACCAGGTTCGCAAGCCAGCGATCGGCCCGTTTCCGTGCCCATCGCGACCACAGATGCCGAACTCCCACTGATCCCGCGTGATCGAAGAGTGCCACGATATCCCGCGTTCGTGCATCGACTTCTGAGTCGGCCAGCGGAACGCCGACCCAGGCGCAGCTCGCGCGGGTCAGAAGTCGTTGGAATTCCGTATAGAGCACAACATCGGCTGTCGACGCCCACGTCCGCATGCGCACCTGCCATTCCGCCGCCGTCAGGCGAGTGAGTTCCCCGATCTGATCGGGGCTCATCAGCGACATGAACATCTGCTTGCGTTGTTGATGTTGTCCGCCATCGAGGCCCTGTACGCCACCCTCCCCCAGCAGCGTCTTCTGGATCGCCTTGGGCATGGCACCTTGACGCGCGAAGAGGTCAGGATTGTAAAATAGCCGGGCCGCTTCCGGACCTGTCGTGCAGATTGTCCTCTGCAGCAGGAGCCGTGTCTCGAACAGGTCAGACTGGTGGCGTCGACATCTGTCGGAAATGAACCGGTAAGGATCGCTGATGAGGGCCAGCGTCGAGTCCAAGTTCTTCTCAAATGGAATTCGGGCCATAGCTATCTCCCTCTACCGCGCCCGCATCCGATCGCCCGCCTCAGCCGATCGGAGCCGCAGGCATCGCGCGCTTATGGGCGGTGGACCGGTACGCCGTCAGTATCCGTTGCGAAGCACTCTCGCCGATCTCCCTCCCCTCGAGGAAGTCATCGATCTCGTCGTAGGTGACACCATAGACGTCCTCGTCCGGCTTGAGCGGCGCGTCGGACTCGAGGTCGGCCGTCGGCACCTTGAAGACAAGGTCCGCCGGGGCGCCGAGATGCTGCGCGACCGCCCTCACCCGGCGCTTGTTGAGACCTGACAGCGGCAGAATGTCGGCCGCACCGTCGCCGAACTTCGTGAAGAACCCCATCAGCGCCTCGGCGGCATGGTCGGTGCCGATGACGAGGCCCCGCGCGCCGCCTGCCAGTGCATATTGGGCGATCATCCGCTGGCGGGCCTTGATGTTTCCGAGATGGAAGTGCAGGCGCTCGCCTGAAACGAGATCGTCGGCTTCGCGCCGGACCTGGGCCATCATGACATCGGCGGCGGGCTTGATGTCGATGGTGACCGTCCGGTCGGGGCGGATGACATCGAGCGACTTCCGAGCGTCGTCTTCATCGGCCTGCTCGCCATAGGGAAGCCTGACGGCGATGAACTCGGCACTGTAGCCGCCATCGCGCAGGTGCTGCACCGCCCGCTGGCCGAGCATTCCCGCCGTGAGCGAATCCACGCCGCCGCTGATGCCGAGGACGAGCGCCCGCATCGACGATGCCCGGATATAATCTGCAAGGAAGGCCGAGCGGCGGTCGGCTTCGGCCGCCGCGTCGAAGTCCCTGGCGACACCGAGTTCAGCAATGATCCTGGCACGTTCGTCGAGCATGTCTGTCCTCCGATGGAAATCAAGTAAGTCGAGAACGCATACCTGGCGCTCTCGCTGCAGATTTCCACGTTCTGTCAGTTGCCATCACTGGCAGATCGGTACGCTAGGAGAAGATGAAGTCGACCAGCAGCTTGATGTTCAGAACGGCGATCACGACAGCGATGAGCCACGCGAAGGCGGTGAGCCAAAGTGGCGCTTTCATATCCCCCATCTTGGCCCGGTCGGAGGTGAACATCACGAGTGGGAACACTGCGAAGGATAGCTGGAGGCTGAGAACGACCTGGGTCAGGATCAGGAGCTGGGCCGTGCCGCTGTCTCCGAACGCGATCGTCACGCCCGCCGCCGGGATGATGGCGAGGGCGCGGGTGATCAGACGCCGGAGCCAGGGAGGGAGCTGGATCTTGAGGAATCCCTCCATCACGATCTGTCCGGCAAGCGTCGCCGTGACGGTTGAATTGATCCCGCAGCAGAGAAGAGCGATCCCGAACAGCGTCGGAGCGACCGCAAGCCCCAGAAGCGGAGCGAGCAGGCTATGGGCCTCGCCGAGTTCGGCCACGCCTGTCTGCCCCGTCCTGTGGAAGGTCGCTGCCGCGAGGATCAGGATCGAAGCGTTCACCAGTAGCGCGAACATCAGGGCGATCGTGGAGTCGATCGTCGCGAATTTCAGGGCTTCCCGCTTTTCGCGTAGCGTGTGGCCGTAGGCGCGCGTCTGGACGATGCCCGAATGGAGGTAGAGGTTGTGCGGCATCACCGTCGCGCCGAGGATTCCGAGCGCGAGATATAGCATGTCGGGGTTCGTGACGATCTCGGTCGTCGGCGCGAATCCCAGGATGACCTGCCCCCAGTCGGGATCGGCGAGCGCGATCTGGACAGCGAAGCAGACGGCGATCACGCCAAGCATCGTGATCACAAGCGCCTCGACCCAGCGGAAACCCAGCTTCTGGAGATAGAGGATAAGGAAGACGTCCAGCGCGGTGATGATCACGCCGAGCTCCAGTGGGATGCCGAAGATGAGATTGAGGCCGATGGCGGTGCCGATCACCTCGGCGATGTCGGTCGCGATGATGGCGACTTCCGCGAGGAACCAGAGAACCATGGCCACCGGCTTGGGATAGGCGTCCCGACAGGCCTGCGCCAGATCCCTGCCGGAGGCGATCGCCAGCCTCGCGCAGAGGGACTGCAAAACGATCGCCATGATATTCGAGACAAGGGCCACCGTTAGCAGCGCATAGCCGAAGCGGGATCCTCCGGCGAGCGAAGTCGCCCAGTTGCCGGGATCCATGTAGCCGACGGCGACGAGATAGCCGGGACCGAAGAACGCAAGCGAACGTTTCAGCGCGCTCGGGGCGGTCGAGACCTTGATGGACCTGTGGACGTCGGAAAGAGACGCCTCCCCTACGGTCCGCTGCCAACCCCTGACTGGCTTGTCCATAGCATCACCTTGGATTCATAGCATCGGCTATAGTTGCAATTGCAAATCATTCGCATAGGGTATTTCGGCAAGATGGTTCTTCGATGAATCCGTCAACGGCATATTAGTAAATCATTGACCATAATTCCGTCTCCAGGATGCGGTGAACGGATTGCGTTCCCGTACGATCGTGCTGTGTGGGACGGGGATTTACGTGTCTGAGTATTCGATGAAGGCGTTTTCGAAGGAGGCAGTGCGGTTGGCCGCGGCCTCGCTGCTGTCCCTTGTCGTCCGACCTGGCGCGAGGGCCACCCTCGCCGGGTTGATCGCAGCCCCCGCGTTTCTTGCGTCGGCGACGCTTGCTGCCGCAGAGGCCGACCGGTCCCTCAAGCTCTTCTTCACGCACACGGGAGAGAGGGCGACGATCACCTTCAAGCGCGACGGCAGGTTCGATCCCAAGGGTATGGCTCAGATCAACCGCTTCCTCCGCGACTGGCGGAAGAACGAGCCTGCCCGAATGGATCCGCGCCTTCTCGACCTCGTGTGGGAGGTCTACGACCGCGCGGACGCGAAGGACTACATCCACGTCGTCTCCGCCTACCGGTCCCCGGCCACCAACAACATGCTGAGGGGCCGCTCGCGCAACACGGGAGTTGCCAAGAACAGCCAGCATACCCTCGGCAAGGCGATGGACTTCTACATCCCCGGCGTAAAGCTCGCGAAGCTGAGAGCGCTGGCCATGCAGGCGCAGGTCGGCGGCGTCGGCTACTACCCAACGTCTGGATCGCCGTTCGTGCACCTCGACGTCGGAAACGTGCGCGCCTGGCCGCGCATGTCCCGACAGGAGCTCGCGCGCATCTTTCCCGACGGGAAGACAATGCATCTTCCCTCCAACGGCAAGCCTCTGCCGGGCTATCAGCAGGCGGTCGCAGACTATAAGCGCCGCGTGGGTTCCAGGTCGATCGAGATCGCAAGCACTGCTGGAGGGAATGATGACGATGCCGCTCCGTCACCAGGCCGCGGCAGCGTGTTGACGGCCATGCTCCCGACCCCGAGGAACCGGGCGCAGGAAGTACTGGAGCTCCAGACGGGCCAGCGACCCGGACAGAGCAATGCCAGCCCCGAGTTCACCGATCTGGCCGCCCTGGCGGTTCCGGTTCCTAGCGTGCGGCCCGCCGCCGACATGCCGGAAGTCAAGACGGCTGCACTAGGTCCCATCGCGGAGATGACGACTGCCAGCGTCGTGCGCCCTGCCGCCATCATCCAACTGCGCGAGCCGGCGGCCTCCATTGCCTTGCTGCCGCTTCCCATGTCGGAGATGGATCCTGACGAGGAAGCTGATGCCCAGGACGCATTGATCGCCTGGGCGCTTTCCCCGCCTAGAGCGACGACAGGAATGACCGCACCGTCGTTCGCGGCCCGGATGTTCTCGGGTGGCAGCCGAACGAACGAAACGGTCCAGCAGCCCGTCGCGGAAACATTTGATCAAGGGCGCTTCTGGTCGGACGGCTAGAGACCGTGATGCCTGCGCCGGAAAGCCCTCTTGCGATCCGATATTCGTTTCATCGCCAGGTGTCAGATCCTCTTCTGGCGCTTGACCGAATCATCAGCGTCATCAACTATCCCGCTAGTTTCAAACAACTAAAGCATCCCTGCGTTTCGAGGCGCAAGCCAAGGGCGGATGCATCAAGGATTCGGAGTGGCTGTGGCGGACCGGTGGCTGGGGGTGCATGTGTCGGGAGACGGACTCGTCATAGTCGACGCGGAAGTGCCCGGAGAGGGTCCGATAGTGATCGTCGCCGACGAATCCTGGAAATTGGAGAATGGTGACCGTCCCAAGGCCTTCCAGACAATCTACAAGCGCCTGTCGGACTACGTCCGCGACAAGGGCATATCGAGGGCCGTGATCAAGGAAAGTGCGGCGAACGCGCGCGGGATGGGGCTGGCGCACCTGCAGGCGGCCGAGCTTCGCGGCGTCGCCATCTGCGCCCTGGCGTGCGGATGTCCGGTCGAGCAGGTCTCCAAGGCGAAGATCAGCAAGGGTTTCGGGAAGCGGAAGGCCGACGAGTACCTGAAGGACAACGAGTTCTGGCAGGAGAACCTCGGCGGCGTGGCGATGCGCGCGGGGAGCCGCGAGGCCGCCCTCCTCATCTTGGCGACGCGTTGAATGAGCGAGTTCACATCCAGTCTCAAGATCGGTCCCAAGCTGGGGAACGGACACTTCGGCGACGTCCACCTCGGCAGCGACGACATTCATCCCGAGCTTGCCGTGAAGGTCATCCGGCCCAAGGATTCGGACACTCCCGAGAAATGGGAGCAGCGCAAGGAAGACCTCGTCAAGGAGGGGGCGAACCTCAAGAAGGCGACGCACGACAACGTCGTCCAGGTCTACTATGTGAACCGCTCGACGACCGAGGATGCGATCTACCTCGTCATGGAGCTATGCGAACGGGGGTCGCTCCAGAAGCCCTACGAAGCCGGGCCGATCTCCTCGACGGAAGTCCATCGGATAGCGACGCACATCTGTCACGGGCTGGGATCGTTGCATGACCGCGAGATGCTCCACCGCGACCTCAAGCCCGGCAATATCCTCGTCACGAAGAACGGCACCGTGAAGCTCGGCGACTTCGGTCTCGTGACCGACGACATGGTGCTGGGTTATGCGAACGTCGGGGGCTACGCCTACACCGACCATCTCGCTCCGGAATCCTACGAGACGGGTCTCTCGAGCACGAGGACTGATTTCTGGGCACTCGGGATGACGCTGTATCGGCTCCTGCATGGTGACGAATGGTATAGGCAGAGCCCTCTTCCCCGCTTCAGCGTCACCGATGGGGGATACGCCGACAGGCTCACATGGCTTCCGCACATCTCCGGAAGATGGCGCCGTCTCATCCGGGCGATGCTCGCCGATGACGCCGCGACCCGGCTGGCGACAAGCAGACGGGCGCTCGACGCGCTGGCGGGCATCGCGGGAGAAGCTGCATGGCGATGCACGCTCGGCGACGACGGCGTCAGATGGGAACGCGAGATCAAGGGCCGTCGGATCAGGGTCGATCTCGTACGACAGGGCAAGCTGTGGAACTGGGCGGCGGTGAGCCATCCTCTGGGCGCCGGGTCGAAGAAGACCGTGGGAAGTTCAGGCGGTCCGGTCGCCAAAGCTCTGGCGGACAGCCAGCTCAGGAAGTATTTCGGGGGCTAGGCCCGAACCGACGAGCGCTTCAGGTACCTGCCGGATGCTTCGATTTCGGCACGTGATACGGGACGGGCTTTCAGAACGACGGCCGCGATCGCCCTGCGATCCCCGCTGCAGACAGCACAGAATCTGTCAGGCGAGAAGTCATCGCCGTCCCGGACGTGCGGACGTTCGCAGTGCTCGCAGGATCTGTAGAGAATCGCGGTCGACATCGTATTTTCCGATTGCATGATGCGAACATAATGCGAACTGATTAACAATCAAGCAAGACCATTGGCGCAGATTTCATGCCGCGCGTCACGGGTTCTGGTGGCCGGAGTGGTCCTGGCGGGAAGAAGGCTTCGGGTTCTGCACCACGAATTCCACTTCCACGGATCCTGCTTTCTCGAACTCGAGCGTCGCCTTGAATTTCTCGCCTTCAGCTGGCCGCTGCTTCGGATTGATGAGCATGATATGCGCGCCGCCCGGCTGCAGGCTCACCGTCTCTCCTGCCGGGATCGCGATCCCCTGCTTCGCGGGACGCATGCGCGCGACGCCGTCGACCAGCGTGGACTCGTGGAGCTCCAGACGCTCGGCGGCGGGCGTGCTGCCGCCGACGAGGCGGTCGGCTTCAGTTCCGGTGTTGACGATAGTGAGGTATCCGCCGAGGACGGGAGCCACCGGGGGTGCCTTGGCCGACCAAGGGTGCTTCAGCTCGAGGCTCCCCGCCTTGAAGTCGTGTGCCCCGGAAACGCCGGGAATGCCTGCCGCGGCGATGATGACTGCGAGCGCGCCCGCCTTGATGATTCTCAGCTTCAAAATTTCAACTCCATATTCTCGCGAGACTACTCGCTTCCCTACTGAAACAGTTCCATCGGGCTCCAGACCGACAGCACGCCGATCATGCTGAACACGATCGAAGTGGCGACAAGAAGAAGTATCGCACCGAAGACGGCTTACCTGAGTATCAGAATTCACCTGATCGGGCGCAGCAGGCGCAGCGCGTTCATGGTCACCAGCACCGTCGCCCCGGTGTCGGCGAGAATTGCTGGCCAGAGTCCGGTGATCCCGATGATGGTCGTGACCAGGAAGACCGCCTTGAGGCCGAGCGCGATGGTTATGTTCTGGAAGATGTTCTTCATTGTGCGCTTCGAAAGGTCAACCATGAGAGCGACGTCTCCCACCCGGCCGTGGAGCACGGCTGCATCCGCAGTTTCAAGTGCGACATCCGTCCCTCCGCCCATGGCGATGCCGACATCGGCTGCGGCCAGCGCCGGGGCATCGTTGATGCCGTCGCCGATCTTGCCGACGGTATAGCCTTCCTTCTTCAGCTCGCCCACGATCCGCTGCTTGTCCTCGGGCATCAGCTCCGCGCGGACCTCGATGCTGAGCTGGGCGCCGATGGCGGTCGCCGTCCGCTTGTTGTCGCCCGTCAGCATGACCGTCTTGATGCCCGCGTCGGTCAATGCCTTGAGTCCCGCGACGGCGTCGGGCCGTGGCTCGTCGCGCATTGCGATGGCACCAGCAAGAACGTCGCCGATGACGAGCACGGAGACGGTCTTACCCTCGTCGTTGAGAGCCGTAATCGTCTTCGAATGCGGTATCGGCATCTTGACGCGTTTAGCGGCGGCCTTGGGCGAGCCGAAGAAGACCTCGACCCCGTCGATCATCGCGGTCACGCCCTTGCCGCCGAGCGCTTTTGCATCGGTTGCGGATGGAGCCTCGATCCCGTCCTCGTTCGCCTTGTCGAGAATGGCGACGGCGAGCGGATGGCTCGATCCCATCTCGAGCGCGGCAGCATACCGGAGCACCTCGTCGACCTTGCGGCCGAACGGCACGACATCGGTGACCTTGGGCTTGCCTTCGGTCAGCGTTCCGGTCTTGTCGAACGCGATGGCGGTGAGCTTGCCAAGTCCTTCGAGAACGGCCCCGCCCTTCATCAGAAGGCCCCGGCGGGCGCCTGCAGACAGCGACGCTGCAATGGCGGCGGGAGTCGAGATGACCAGCGCGCACGGGCAGCCGATCAGAAGGACGGCAAGGCCCTTGTAGACCCACTCACTCCAGACACCGCCACCAAGCAGCGGAGGCAGGATGGCGACCAGCGCGGCAACAACGACGACGCCCGGCGTGTAGTATCTCGAGAAGCGGTCGATGAAGCGCTCGGTCGGGGCCTTCGATTCCTGGGCCTCCTCGACGAGGCGGACGACGCGCGCGATCGTGTTGTCCTGCGCGGCCGCGGTGACGCGAACCCTGAGAGCGGCATCGCCGTTCACCGTTCCCGCGAAGACGCTGTCATCAACACCCTTGCTGACGGGTACGCTTTCGCCTGTCACCGGAGCCTCGTCGATCGAGCTCTCGCCCGCGACGATCAAGCCGTCGGCCGAGATGCGGTCGCCGGGGCGGACAAGGATGACCGAACCCACTCTAAGCGTCTCTGCAGGCACCTCGCGGGTCTTGCCACCCTCCTCGACTAGAGCCGTCTTGGGAACCAGCTTCGTAAGCGACTTGATGCTGTCGCGCGCCTTGCCAGCGGCCACGCCTTCCAGCAGTTCGCCGACGAGGAACAGAAATACGACGGCGGCGGCCTCCTCGGTCGCGTTGATGATGAGCGCGCCGACGGCGGCGATCGTCATGAGCATTTCGATCGAGAACGGCGTGCCTGCCATTGCCGCCATGATCGCGCGGCGGGCGATCGGAACGAGGCCGACGAACATGGCGATGACGAAGGCGTAGGTCCCGATCGCCGGGAACAAGTGCCCAATGCCATATGCGACCACCAGCGAGGCTCCGGCGAAAATCGTCAGACGACCCTTTCGGCTGCGCCACCACGGGCCCTCGTTCGGCTCATGATCGTGACCATGCAGGCCTTCGACCTCGGCATGGTCGGATCCGGTTCCGTGATCATGGCCGGAATGATCTGCAGAGACCGAAGAGCGGGGAGATGCAGGCTTCGGTGTCTTGATGATCGGTGCAATGGAATATCCCAGACCGGAAACCTGCTTCTCGACGGCCTTGAGATCTGCGGCGGCGGAGTGCGTCACGGTCATCGTGCCGGACGTGACGGAAACGCTCACGTCCTCGATGCCGGGCATTCGGCGGACGGCGGTATCGACCTTGGTTGCGCAGGAGGCGCAATCCATGCCACCGACCCGGTATCGTGCCTGGCCGTCCTGGGGGGCGGTTGCAACTTGGGCTGACGCATTGGAGTCCTGACTGTGCCCCGCACCATGGACGTGCTCCGTAACTGGAGCCGGAGCTATCTTGGGCCTGATCGGCGTTGCCTTGTACCCCAGCCCCGACAGCTTCCTGCCCATGGCATCGAGATCACTGGTGTCGTCGTGGGTGAGGGTCATCGTCCCCGCGGTAACCGAAACGGCGACTTCGGAGACGCCCGGCAGGCGTCGGATTGCGGCATCGATCTTGCTCGCGCAGGAAGCGCAGTCCATGCCATCGACGCGGAATCTTGTCTGTGTCGTCCCACTCATCCGGGTATCCTCATGTTGTCCATGAGCATGGTTTACGACCTCTAGCCACTAGAGGTGCAAGTGGAAAAATCGGGAATCAGGTAGAAAATGCCACCAGCTCTTGAGAATGAGGTGACGCTAGACGGCTATCCTGCTCCTTCGACAGGGGCGGCCATGAATGTTCTTCATGCAAACCCTACTCAGGGACTTGGCGCACGATTCTCGAAAAACGCCTGCTTGTCGTTGGCGTCGTCGAACTCCTCGGCGAACTCGAACATCTCCTCGGGTGTCAGCCTGCCAAGTTCCTCCAATATCGACGGATCAACGGTCAGCTTGTTGCGGCTGATGTATCTCCTGATCCGGTCTACCTCGAGCAGCTCGCGGACGACCTCAAGAGCCGGAAGGCGGGGAGACATCTTTAGGAGCCCGAGATCCCCTTTGCTGCGGGTGCACGAGCTAGCGCGACGCCGCGGGTTCGATCTCATTAGAAGCGAAGGCCTTCGCAGAAACCCTAGCGCCTTGTCAGCGCCATTGAGGGAGATCGTGTGACCTACCCGAGGTTCGATCTCCAGCTCCACCGAGAACCCAGCAGTTCTCAACTGGCCGTCCGCGAGGAAGCAAGGAACACTGTTGTCTCGACGGGAGGTCGAAAGTCCTTTACTGGCGACCCGCGACAGCTTCCGGCCGTTAGCAGCCATTTCGAAGACGTTCTGAATAGGCCTCCTAAGGGTGCGTTGCTAACCGTCGCCTTAGCAGAAGGAATAGGAGAAAGCTGCTCGTGGCGAGCCGGATAGCGTTCCGAACAATGATCAAAACCTGAACGCACTGTTGGTCAGGGATGCGTTCGGAAACGTTTGCGATAGTCCGCAGGAGTCAGGCCCACGATCCTGGTGAATACCTTGCGAAAGGCACCCGGATCAGTGTAACCGACCTCCCATGCTACCTGGTCTCCGGTGTGCCCCCCTCGCTGGAGCAACTCCCTTGCTCTGCCGACGCGCAGCCTCTGCACGTACTCTGTCGTGGTGACGCCCGTCGCCTTCTGAAAGCGCCTGAGGAACGTGCGCTCTTCGAGCCCCGACTGCTCGACGAGGACCGTAAGATCGAAGTTGCGCGAACCCGACTCCTCCATCCAACGCTGTACCTTCAGGATCGACGCATCACCATGGTTGAGCCGCCTTAAGGAAAGCGTCCCTAGCTTGGATGTACTGGTCGATGCTGTCCTTCAGAAATCCGATATCAGCGGTCATGTTCGTTCTCCTCACTCCGCAGCCCCTCGCTGCCGATGACTCATGATGTGTCCGGAGGAGGACACAACGCAAGAGGTAATCGCATAATTCGTATTGTTGACAATTACTTAGGCGAACCGCCATCCAATTCCGCAGGCATTGTCAACGGATTTGTCCGTGAGTTTTCCGCCGGCGGCTTCAGCGAGTTGTCGGTTTCGCCCGCCGGCGGGATCCTGGGGTCAGACAAACAGGAGGGTGTCGAAATGAATGAGAAGAAGAAATCACTCTGGTCACTGCTGAATCCGCTGACGTGGATCGGCGCGATATTCGGATCGCTGCTGCGGTTTTTCGGGCTGATGCCGCATCCGCAGACTGGAGGCTTCGAGAACATCCAGAGAGCCGACGTCAAGGATGCTGCGAAGGCCGCTCGGGAGACTGAGGAAGCCATCGACGCCATCGTAGCCGACATGTCGCCTGCAGAGGTCGTGAAAGCCTACGCTAGCGCGTCTGCGGAGGATCGCGCAGAGATGGATCTGACTGCGCTCGATGCAGAGGGGCAGGACTGGCTCCTCAGTCTGTCCGACGACGATCTGACGCTGCTGGCGATGTCGACGACGGGTGGCTGCGCGAGGAGCCTGGAAGCGAGGGCTGTGAAGCCGATCTATCCGAGGCCGCAGTCGGAAGCAGAAACGGCCGAGATCCTGAGGATCCAGACCGCGATCGATGAAGAAGAAGAGAAGCGTGCATTCGTTGCCGCGCGGTTCAGGGAGCTGTTTCTAGCTCCGGGAGTTCCCAATCCGAATCCGCGTTACGTTCCCGGCACCACCGTTCACTGATACTGACACCCAGTCAGCCTTGATCGCGAAACCGCCCGATGTCACAGCCGGGCGGTTCTTGATTTCATGAGCCCGGAGCGCGTCCCAAAGCTCGGGGATTTCGTTCAGAATGCCGCCCCAGCGCACGGCCATCGCTTCGTCAGAGAGGTCGGTGCTTGGGTTCATCAGGCAGCTCCACGATCTCGATTGCGCGCGATGTGAGCCTGACGCTGCTGCAGAGCTACCCGCAGACGTCGGACTTCGGCTTCGAGGCTGGCGACATGGCGAACAGCACGCATGGCAACGCGGCCAAGATCATCAGCACGACCGCGCGCTTCGACGAGTTCGCATGCATAACGATACGCGGCGCGCTTCTCCTTACGCTCCTCGGCAGCTTGCTTGCCCGCTGCGTGGGCTGCAGACATCGTGCTGGCGAGGCCGCCGAGGAGAAGGGTCAGCTCGCCTGCAGCGCGGGCAGCGGGATCGCGGGAGGTGAAGATGGTCATCGCGGCACTCCTTCTGACGTCGGGAAGATATCGATACAGGGACCCGGAGTCGCTGTGAGCCCGCCATCGCCTGGAAAGGTTAAAGGAGTGCGATCGTACTCTCGGAGATATCCTTGAATCGAGTCAGCTTCTTCCCGGACGCGGGATCTGTCGCTGGTTCGAGTCCAGCCCGATGTGCAGAAGGCGACAGGATCTCTCCATGCCGCCTTCTGCGTCTCGAATCTTGCAGGGGGCCAGGGCAGGATTACCTGGAGTGCGGAGATGGTCTCAGTTGGTCAGAGACGCCGATATTTCGTCGGCAGAATGGTCGGTTTGAACCCGATCCCGCATTCAACCGTTCCCGCGTTTTGAAGCTAGATTTCACTAAGTTCAGCATGGGACAGTTGAGCTGGAATTCGGTTATCCACAAGTCTGTCGACGTGGAACGAAAATAGAACGGAAAAACAGATACTTACCCTGCGTGATCTAATGGTGATCTAGCGGGGTGTCTGTGTTTTGTCTGATGACAGAAGAATTCAGCGTAACTCATTGATCTCATGAGAGAAAAATGGTGGGTGATGTAGGGCTCGAACCTACGACCCGCTGATTAAGAGTCAGCTGCTCTACCAACTGAGCTAATCACCCGAAAACGGTCCGTGGCGGCCAGCGCCCCGTCGTTGTGAGCGCGTATAAAGGGGAACCGGCGCCTTGTCCAGCGCTCGTCCGAAAATAATTCGACTGGTTGTTAGACGAGCCGCCCTCGACGCCATTGCTCAACGAAATTAGAGTTCAAGTGTCCCCCGCGCAAGCCGCACGGCTTGGCCACCAATGCGCGCTTTGGCAATCTGCCCTTCCTTCACGTCGATGTGGAGGTGAATATAGGACGGTCGTCCCATCTCCACGCCCTGCTCGACGAGGATTGGGTGGTGCCCATCGGGGATCGCGTCGAAATGATGTATTGCGCCAGCAAATGCTGCAACGGCGGACCCGGTCGCCGGATCCTCGGCGATGCCCATGTCAGGTGAGAACATCCGGGCGTGAAACCGCGCTTGGTGATGAACGCCACCACGGCAGTATACGAAGGCAGAGGCCAGACCCCCCTCCACAAAAGGCGCCACCTTCTCCCAAAGCTGAGCGGAAAACTCCAACGTCTCAACGCTCCCCAGATTGTGCACGGGGATCATCACGAAAGGCACCCCTGCGCTCCAGACAGATACCTTGTGGTTCTCAAAGCCAATGGTGCCGGCGTTCAGGCTCAGCGCGTCGGCGATCCCTTGGCGATCGAGCGACAGATCGACCGGAACCGGAGTTTTGGGGAGGTCAAACTCCGCAAAGGCTGCCGCTGCGCTCCGCAGACGCACCGCACAGCGCACGGGACCAATCTTCTCCTCCAGGACGCAGACGATGTCGGCATCGACGTCGCTGCCGCGCTGAAGTTCCGCCAAGGCAACCGCAGTGCCCACCGTCGGATGACCCGCAAAAGGCAGCTCGCGGCTGGGCGTGAAAATGCGAAGCTTTGCCGTGTGCGCCGGGTTTGCCGCCGGCTGGACAAATACGGTCTCGGAAAGGTTCATCTCACGCGCGACGGCCTGCATGACCTCGTCATCCAGCCCCTCACCATCGAAAATCACCGCAAGCGGATTTCCTGCGAGCACTGTCTGCGTAAAGACGTCATAGATCCCGTAGCGCCGCCCCAATGAACCTCTCCAGCATGGTCTGTTCTCGCCTCAACCTGCACGACCGCGCGGTGGTGTGCAACCACGGTCGTGGTTTATCCTGAAGTCAGGACGCGAGGAGAAGTCATAGCCTCAGCTCTACCACGACCGGACAATGGTCGGAGGCTTTCGGACGATCCCAGCCGATGCGCGGATAGTGCTCCACCTCCTGGGCGGGAGGAAATGGTGTCCGGAACGGCTGGCCGCTACGGATGATCTCCGGGACCATCTTCGCATTGCGCGCGGCAAGCGCCGGCGACAACCAGATATAATCAAGTTGGCAAAGATGCTGCTCCTGTGGGCCCCTTGAATGGTAGAGCGTCCAGCGGTCCAGCTCGTCGCGACGCTGCACGACATTCTCCGCAAACCCCTCGGCGCTGAAGACGTCGAGCGCACTCTTCTCTTCGCGCTGATACGTGAATTCATGACCAGTGCGACGCGTGCCAGAGACGACGACCTTCTCCTGGTAATCGTTCATGTCGCCGCAGATGGCAAAGTTCTTCTTGGCGGACTGGCTTGTCCCGAACCGCCGCTCGATGATCCGGCGCACCGCCCGCGCCTCCGCCATCCGCACCGCCATGGTCGCCAGTCGGCCATCGCCTCCCTCACGTGCATTGCCCATGGACTTGAAGTGGACGACGTAAAGGGTGAGCGGTCGCCCGCCAATCTGCAGGTCGAGTTCCAGACAATCCCGCTTGAAGACCTTGTCGTGTCGGTTGACCACCTTCGCGAGATCCTCATCGAAGAGATCAAGATCATCGAAGGTGAGCATGGCATGGCTTTGGATGTTGACGAGTTCTATTGGCTGCCCGTGCCTGGTCTTCTCGCGCATCAGGACAGCAACATCGATCCCACGCATATCATTGCCCTCGATGAGGTATTTCTGGATGTAGCCGTTGCCCACCATGCGAAACAGATAGCCGTACTCGAAAGCGTGCAGCGCTGGCATGTTGTCGACCTCCTGAAGACACAGGATGTCTGCATCCGCATCGGCAATCGCCAGGGCGGACAGCTGCCGTGTGTCGTCTGTCGAGGCGATCACACGGGCCTGTTCCATCTGCTGGTAGGCCTCCTTGTCGGAAACATCGTAGAGACGCAGCACGCGGTCCTGTCGCAGCTGATTGCGAAATCCGGAAAAGTCGAAGCGGGTGATGAGGTTTTCTATATTAAACGTAGCGAGGCGGACGGACATGAGCTTTCCTGGTTGATGCAGCACTTATGCCCGCTGTGCGCCTTGCCTACAATCGCCATCCAGTGGTCAGCACGACGTTGACCATGTTCTCCGGCCTCACCGGCTGCCGCGAAAAGCCGCGGAGCATCTAGCCGTCAGGCAATTCGAGGCGAAAAGCATAGCGCTCGCCTTCCAAAAACGATGAGGTCAGGCGTGCGGGTATCCCGGAAGCGTCGAGGACGACATCTTGCGGTCGCACGAGCAATCTCGCCGAAACTGCGCCCTCGGTCGAAGTTCGAAGCGCCTCGCTCAGCCGGCTCCCGTCCATCAACCGTGGAGAACCTGGCGCAAATGGTAACGTAAGGATTGATCCTTGCCCGACAAGCCCGCCTACAACGTGTCCCTCTGGCCGCGCATAAATCTCCTCAGGAGACGCCATCTGTAGAAGCCTGCCCTCAGACATCACCGCGACGTCAGTGGCAAGCGCCATGGCCTCGCTCTGATCGTGCGTCACATAGATCATCGTCGCGCCCGAGCGGATGTGGAACTCCCGGAACGTCTCCTCCATCTCCTGCCGCAGGTGACGGTCGAGATTGGTCAGCGGCTCATCGAGCAGGACGACATCCGGTTCCGTCACCAGACTGCGCGCCAATGCTACCCGCTGCCGCTGCCCACCCGAAAGTCCCGCCGGGCGACGATCGGCATAGGGTTCGAGCCGCACCGCAGACAGCGCCTCGCGTACCTTCCGCGCCGCACCGCGAGAAAGCCAGTGGGAGGCGCCGGCAGGCGGCGTCCCTTGCCTCAGTCAAGCTGCCTCGGCAAGTGCACTGCGGATCAGCCTGCCGAGGCGGCTGATGCCTTCTTCGATCATCGCTTCGTTAGCGCAGGAGAAGGACAGCCGCAGCGTGTTGTTGTTGGAGCCGTCCGCATAGAAGGCCCGCCCCGGAACGAAGGCAACCTTCTCCGTCTGGATGGAGCGCGCCAGAAGTTCGGCACCGTCCATTCCCTCCGGCAACCGCACCCAAATGAACATCCCGCCCTCGGGCTTGGTCCAGCTGGCGCCCGCCGGCATATATTTCGCCAATGCAGCCAGCATCACATCGCGGCGCGCGCTGTAGGCCTTCTTGATCTTCGCCACTTGTGCCGGAAAGATCGTCTCTGCAACAGTCGCAACTGCCATCTGGTTGATTGTGGAGGAATGCAGATCCGCCGCCTGCTTCATCAGCACCAGCTTGCGGATGACCGGCATGGCGGCAACCACGAACCCGACACGAAGGCCAGGCGCCAAGGTTTTGGAAAAGCTCCCGCTGTAGATCGTCCGGGTGTTCTCGATGCCGCCCTTGCGGGCAATGTCCAGCGCCATGATCGGCGGCACCGGCTCTCCGTCGAACCGCAGGTTCTGGTAGGCGCCATCCTCGATAAGAGCGATATCGAGCTCATCCGCCAGATCGAGCAGCTTTTCGCGCGAAGCGCGATCCACCGTCTCGCCGGTCGGATTGGCGAAGTCCGGCGAGAGATAAGCGAACTTCACGGCACCGCCGGCCTTGGCTGCAGCTTCGCGATAGCCGTCGGGCGTGCGGTTGCCGTTCAGCGACAGCTGGTCATAGGTCGGCTCATAGGCGTTGAAGGCCTGCAGCGCCCCGAGATAGGTCGGCCAGGTCACGAGCGCCGTATCCTTCGGCGACAGGAAGAGCTTGCCGAGATAGTCCAGCGCCTGCTGCGATCCGGAGGTGATGAAGACGTTGTCGACGCTGCAGTCGATGCCGATTTTCGCCATCTCGCCCACCAGCCATTCGCGCAGCGGCCGATAGCCTTCGCTGACGGAATATTGCAGCGCTGCGTTGACCTGCGGGCCCGCAAAGATTTCGCCGTAAGCCTTCTGGAAGGCCTCATGCGGGAAGAGCGCGGGATCAGGAATCCCGCCGGCGAACGAAATGATGTCCGGTTGTTCGAGAAGCTTCAACAGCTCCCGGATCTCTGACGCTCGCATTCTCGTCGAACGGGTAGCGAAGATATGTTCCCAATCAAGCACCGGATGTTTCCTCATCTTTCAATTTTGTTGGCTCAATCTTTACACATAGATCGATAGGTAAGCAACACTGACCTATCATCCCAAAGCGCCTCAACGGTCATTGCGACCTAGAGAGAGAAAGAAGTGGATGCCTGCACATAAGCAACGCCGCGTTCTCCAGCGAAGAACGCGGCGTTGGTAGGACCGAGTTCGGTTCGCGTTAGTTGACCGACTTGTCGACCAGCTTGTTTTTGCCGATCCAAGGCATCATGCCACGCAGCTTGGCACCGACTTCTTCAATCTGATGGGCGTCGTTCATGCGACGGATGCCCTTGAAGCGGGCGCCGCCGGCGCGGTATTCCTGCATCCAGTCCGACGTGAATTTGCCGGTCTGGATGTCGTGCAGCACGCGCTTCATCTCGGCCTTGGTCTCGGAAGTGATGATCCGCGGACCGGAAACATATTCGCCCCACTCGGCCGTGTTGGAGATCGAGTAGTTCATGTTGGCTATGCCGCCTTCGTAGATCAGGTCGACAATCAGCTTCACTTCGTGCAGGCACTCGAAATAGGCCATCTCCGGTGCGTAACCGGCTTCCACTAGCGTTTCAAAGCCGGCGCGGATCAACTCGACCAGGCCGCCGCAAAGGACAACCTGTTCGCCAAAGAGGTCGGTTTCGCATTCTTCGCGGAAATTGGTATCGATGATGCCCGAACGGCCGCCGCCGACGCCGCAGGCGTAGGAAAGAGCAAGTTCAAGCGCATTACCGGAAGCGTTCTGGTGAACGGCAACGAGGCACGGCACGCCGCCCCCCTTCTGGTATTCGCCGCGAACGGTATGGCCCGGACCCTTCGGCGCGATCATCACGACGTCGACGGAGGCTTTCGGCTCGAACAGGCCGAAAAGGACGTTGAGACCGTGCGCGAAGGCGATAGCTGCGCCGTCGCGGATATTGCCGGCGATTTCGTTCTTGTAGATGTCGGCCTGCAGTTCGTCGGGCGTCGCCATCATCATCAGGTCGGCCCAGCCGGCAGCTTCAGCCACCGTCATCACCTTGAAGCCGTCAGCCTCGGCCTTCTTTGCTGTCGGCGAACCGCTCTTCAGCGCAATCGCGACGTTCTGTGCACCAGAATCCTTCAGGTTCAGCGCATGTGCGCGGCCCTGGGATCCGTAGCCGATAATGGCGACCTTCTTCGACTTGATGAGGTTGAGATCGGCATCGCGATCGTAATAGACGCGCATCGTATTGTCCTTCCCTATGCGTGTTCGCTGTTGAATGTTTTCATCGTCCCGAGGAGAAGCGCACTTCCGCCCCCGATTCCTGTGTTGCCCCGTGAAGCGTAAGGAAGGCGGAGACCGCCCTCTCCGCCTGGCGCGCCGTGTCCTTCAGGCCTGGCTCGCCAAGCAGCATGCGCACATGCAGGTCTGAAACGGCAAGGCCATAGAGCGTGTGATAGGCGGCGTCAGCATCGTCAAAGCGCAACAGCCCGGCTCGTTTTCCCGCATCCATCAGAGCGACCGCACGCCGGTCGATCTGCCGGCGACCGTGCTCAACGAGGAGCTTGCCGAGCTTGGATCCGTCTCGGCTAGATTGGCCGATCGCCAAGCGGTTCAGCGCGAGCGAAATGTCGCCGGAAAGCACGTCGATCAGGTCGCGCGCGAAAGTCTCCAGATGCTCACGCAGGTTCTCTGCTGTCAGGCGCTCCTTGCCACGCTCGAAGGTGCGGACCTTGCTCGCCTGGTGGGCTATCATCGCTGCCAACAAGCCGTCCCGGTCTCCAAACCACTTGTAGAGGCTTTCCTTGGAGCAGTTCGCCGCACGCGCCAGACCGGATGTGGTGAGCGCCCTGTCACCCCCTTCAACAAGCAAACGAAGCGCCTGCTCCAGCACCTCATTCTGGCGCGGCGTAAAGTCCGGCATATGGCCCGCATCGCCAATCACAGCAGTCGCTCCTGTTTAAGTACCGTACCGTACGGTTCTTGTTGGTGTTATGCGAAAATCCGCGTTGCGCGTCAAGCGGAATTATGTCTGATTATGGCGACGCCGCACTGGGGGGCGCCTGGGAGAAAAGATGAAACCGTCCTCTTCGAGGTTCAGCCTGATAGTGACTGCGTTAGTAGCCTTCCCCACCCTTTCCATCGCCGCCGAAATGCGCTGCGGTTGGCTCGATAATCCCACACCACGAAACTGGTGGTTGCAGGATAGCCAAAAGAGCTGGACGATCATGACGCAGGATCCTGATCGGCCAGACGGTCCTGAAGGAATGGAATTGATCCCAGATCTCTCTGAGGGGGAATTTGTCGAAATCAACGGTCACTATGGCTATGCCTGCGCCTGTATGTCTGTTGAAACCGACGGGGATGAACGGATCACAAAAATTCTGTCGGTTCAGCAGCTCAAGCTTGCACAGTGCCAGAACGACAAGGCGCTGGAATCTCGAGACTGATTGGGAGCGGCAGGCGCTCCCGCCACCGCAACATCCACAGGCCCACGGATCAGTGGCATTGTGCAGCAAGATCGCATGAGTGATCTAGCGACCCTTGCCTTGCCGATGCACATCCCCATCTTCTGACGATCTCATCTCAAGACAGGATATGCATATGGCACTTGCACGAGGCTATGCCGCCACCGATGCGTCGAAACCGCTGGCACCTTTCACTTTCGAACGACGCGAACCGAATGCCGACGACGTGGTAATATCGATCCAGTATTGCGGCGTCTGCCATTCTGACATCCACACCGTCCGCAACG